>JAOPYM010000501.1 GCA_025964615.1 Actinomycetes bacterium | reverse complement strand
AGGACGAGGCGACCTGCGCGCGCTTGTCCTTCTGGTTGGCGTAGTAGACGCCGCCGCCGACCACCAGTGCGAGGACGGCGACCGCGATCACGCTGATCAGCGTCGCGCGCCTCTGCTTGTCCCGCTGAGCCTGCTTCTTGCGCTCCTCGGCGAGTCGATCGCGGGCCGTGCGCTGCCGAGCAGCCTTGCTCATCGGTTCTCCTTCAACGGGGGTCCATGCCGGGGGGGCATGGCATGTCATTCGCCGTACAAGCCGAGCAACCGGTCCACTGCGAGCCTGCTCTTGGGCCACACCACAATCCAGGCGGCCATCGCGAGGAAGCCGAGATCCCGGAAGATCTCCCGCAGGTAGTGCGGATCGACGACCGTCCCCGCACCACCGAAGCAACCACAGTTGATCTTCAGTCCACGCGACCAGGCGGAGATGATCCCGGCGATGAAGATGATCATCAGCAGGCCGCCAGCGACCGCCACGAAGCGGGTGGCGAAGCCGGCCACGAGCATGACGGCCAGCGCCATCTCCAGGATCGGCAACCCGATCCCGACGGCGCCGACCATGCTCTGCGGCAGGATCTGGTAGTCCGAGACTGCCAGCTTCTGCAGGGCCGAGGCTTCCCTGAACTTCGCCCAGCCGGCCAGGAACAGCACCGCGGCCAGACCCAGCCGGGCGGCGGTGGTGATCCACGGCTGGATCACCGGCCACGTGATTCGCAGCGCGGCGGTCTCGGTCACCATCGTCGGTCCTTCCGGGTCATCGGGCTGCCAGCGCCAGGTACGTTACGCGGCACACGATAAGCGTGCCGTCAGAACATCGCCAAAAGCCGGTCAGCGCCGGACACCCTCGGCGAGCTCGGCGGCCAGTTCCCGTACGGCGGTGAGGCCCTCGGCCTCCGACGGTGCGTCGAGGAGGCGGCGGATGAAGGCCGAGCCGACGATCACACCGTCCGCGAACTGCGCCACCTCGGCGGCCTGGGCGCCGTTGCCGACCCCCAGACCCAGCCCCACGGGCAGGGAGGTGAACTTCCTGGTCCGTTCGACCAGGTGGGCGGCTCCGGTGTCGACCACGGTGCGGGCACCGGTGACGCCCATCAGCGACGCGGCGTAGACGAACCCCCGGCAGACGTTTGTGATCTTCTCGATCCGCTCGTCGGTGGAGCTCAGCGCGACCAGGAACACCTTGTCCAGGTCATAGGCGTCAGCGGCGGCAAGCCACTCCCCGCCCTCCTCCGGCGTGAGGTCCGGGGTGATCAGCCCCGCGCCGCCCGCGGACAGCAGGTCCCGGGCGAAGCGGTCCACCCCGTACCTGTCGACCGGGTTGTAGTACGTCATCACCAGGGTCGGCACGCCGGTGGCGGCGACCGCCTCGACGGTACGGAACACGTCCGCGAGCCGGATCCCGCCGGTCAGCGCCTGGTGCACGGCGTCCTGGATGGTCGGGCCGTCCATCAGCGGGTCGGTGTAGGGCAGCCCGATCTCGATGACGTCGCAGCCACCCTCGACCATGGCCTTCGCGGCCTTGACCGCACCCTCGTAGGAGGGGAATCCGGCGGGCAGGTAGCCGACCAGCGCTGCCCGGTTCTCGGCCTTCGCCCTGTCGTACGCGCGCTGAACGCTCACTGCCCCGCCTCCATGAAACCGAAGTACTCGGCGGCCGTGTGCATGTCCTTGTCACCGCGCCCGGACAGGCACACCACGAGGGTGGCCTCCGGTCCGAGTTCCCTGCCGACCTTGAGCGCGCCCGCGAGTGCGTGCGCCGACTCGATGGCCGGGATGATGCCCTCGGTACGGCAGAGCAGCGCGAACGCGTCCATCGCCTCGGCATCGGTGATCGGCCGGTAGTCGGCGCGGCCGGTGTCGTGCAGCCAGGAGTGCTCGGGCCCCACGCCCGGGTAGTCCAGGCCCGCGGAGATCGAGTGCGATTCGATGGTCTGGCCCTCGTCGTCCTGTAGCAGGTAGGTGCGCATCCCGTGGATGACACCCACCGAACCGGCGGTGATCGTGGCCGCATGCCGGCCCGTTTCGACGCCGTCGCCGGCCGCTTCGAACCCGTACAGCCGTACGCCCTCGTCGGGGATGAAGGCGTGGAAGATGCCGATCGCGTTGGACCCGCCTCCCACGCAGGCGACGACCGCGTCGGGCAGCTTCCCGGTGAGCGCCAGGACCTGCTCGCGGGCCTCAACGCCGATGACCCGCTGGAACTGGCGGACCATCATCGGGAAGGGATCCGGGCCCATCACGGTGCCGATGCAGTAGTGGGTGTGGTCGACCGACGCGACCCAGTCGCGGAACGCCTCATTGCAGGCGTCCTTGAGGGTACGGCTGCCGGTCCTGACCGGGATCACCTCGGCGCCGAGCATCCGCATTCGGGCGACGTTCAGGGCCTGCCGCTCGATGTCGACCTCGCCCATGTAGACGGTGCATTCCAGGTCGAGCAGGGCCGCGGCGGTCGCGGTGGCCACGCCGTGCTGACCGGCGCCGGTCTCGGCGATGATGCGGGTCTTGCCCATCCGCTTGGTCAGCAGCGCCTGGCCGAGCACGTTGTTGACCTTGTGCGAGCCGGTGTGGTTGAGGTCCTCGCGCTTGAGCAGGACGCGCGCCCCGCCCGCGTGCGCGGAGAACCGCTTGGCCTCGGTGAGCAGGCTGGGCCGCCCGGCGTAGTTGGTGAACAGGTCGTCCAGTTCCGCCAGGAACTCCGGGGCCTGCTGGGCGGCGGCGAACTCCTTGGCGAGATGGTCGAGGGCCGCCATCAGGGCCTCGGGGGCGAACCGCCCGCCGAACAGCCCGAAATGGCCGCTCTCATCGGGTACTGCGGACGCGCTGCGCACGGCGTCGATGGTCATCGTGAAGAGTCCTGTCGTACGAAGAGGAGCGAGGGCTTATCTGAATGCGGGATAAGCGCGCCATCGTTCGCGCAGGGGTTCCATCGGCATGCCCTTAACCCTACTTGCCCTGGCGGAGCGCCGGGTGCGCTCCTGCGGCGACCAGATCGGCCACGGCGGCGCGCGGGTCCCTGCCGGTGACCAGGCTCTCGCCGACGAGCACCGCGTCCGCTCCGGAGGAGGCATAGGCGAGCAGGTCGTGCGGGCCCCGCACCCCCGACTCGGCGACCTTGACGATCTCCTTCGGGATCAGCGGGGCCACCCGGGCGAATACGCCGCGGTCCACCTTGAGGGTCCGCAGGTCCCGGGCGTTGACTCCGATGATCTTCGCTCCGGCATCGATGGCGCGGGCCGCCTCCTCCTCGGTGTGCACCTCGACCAGCGGGGTCAGCCCGATGGACTCGGCGCGTTCCACCAGGGACACCAGGGCGTCCTGCTCGAGGGCCGCAACGATCAGCAGGGCGAGGTCAGCGCCATGCGCGCGGGCCTCCCACAGCTGGTAGGAGGTGACGATGAAGTCCTTGCGCAGCACCGAGATGTCGACGTTGGCCCGTACCTCGGCGAGGTCGGCGAGACTGCCGCCGAACCGGCGCCGCTCGGTGAGAACGCTGATGACCTTCGCGCCGCCCGCCTCGTAGTCCCTGGCCAGGGCGGCCGGGTCGGCGATGGCCGCGAGCGCGCCCTTGGAGGGGCTGCTGCGCTTGACTTCGGCGATCACCGATACGCCGTCGCTCCGCAGGGCGCCGAGGGCGTCACGCGGGGGTGGTGCGGCGGCGGCCATGTCCTTGAGGGCCTCGAGCGACACTTCTTGCTGTCGTTCGGCGAGATCGGCCCGGACACCGTCCAAGATCTCGTCGAGCACGCTCACGCGAATGAGTCCCCTCGTCAGCGGTCTGTGAGCTTCGATCGTAGCCCGACGCCAGCCCCACCTTCGAACCCGGCCCCGCACAGGAAGGCCGCTATGGGCCCGCCTGTCCGGATCGTGCCGGGAAAGCCCGGAGGTCAAGGGGCCAGCGCGGACCCGAAGGGCAGGTTCCGGACGACCCAATAGACGATCATGACGGCGATGAACACCCAGATGACCCACATCCTGAAGAGCGGGGAGGTGACCGGACGGCCGCGGGCCGTGCACACCGCCCACCTCACCCAGAGGTAGCCGACGACCGGGATCATCAGGAAGGCCAGCGGATTCTTGCCGAACCCCTCGGCGACGTGCCCGTGGACCAGCGCGTGGATCATCCGCAACGACCCGCACCCCGGGCAGTAGTACCCGGTCAGCGCGAGGAACGGACACGTCGGATAGTGCCCCGCCCGATTCGGATCGACGACCCCCACATACGCCACCGCCGCCGCCGCCCCCGCGAGCACCCCCAAGGGCCACCCAACCCGCACCCCCACACCGCCCATGCCCCCCACGCTATCCGTTGAGTCGTGGCGTTTCCCGCACCGTTTCCCCGGACGGTGCGGGAAACGCCACGAGTCAACGGGACGTCAGCCTGCGGCGTAGCCGACGCCTCGGACGGTGCGGATGGGGCTGCCCTCGCCGAGTTTCGAGCGGAGCTGGGCGATGTGCACGTCGATGGTGCGGGCGCCGACACCGGTGACCGCGCCCCAGGCCGCGTCGAGCAACTGCTCACGGGTGAACACCCGGCCGGAACCCGCCATCAGGAACGCGAGCAGGTCGAACTCGGTGGCGGTGAGCGCCACCGGCCGCCCCGCCACCGTGACCGAGCGGGTCGATGGTTCGAGTACGACGAGCCCGACCCGCAGGGCACTTCCGCCGTCGGCGTTCCTGGCGCGCAGGGCCTCGCCCACCGCGGCCACCAGGAGCCGGGGGCCGAACGGCCGGGTCAGCGATCCGGCCGGGTGCGGCCCGGTACCGGCGGCGACGACGCAGACGACCGGCGCGGGGCGGGCCAGGTCGGCCACCCTCCGGTGCAGGTCAGAGGCCCCGGGCGCGGACAGGTCGAGGACGACGACGTCGGGCTGGAACGCCGCGACCGCCATCGGCACGCGGGCGGGGTCGGTCTCCACCCGGACATCGAACCCCTCACGGGTCAGGTAGAGCCGCTCGAGCTCGGCGACACCGGGGTCGTGCTCGATCACCAGGATGCGCGCGCCGTCGGTGTTCAGCTGGAGTAGCTCTTCTGCCCGTAACCCATCAGCTGCATCATCTTGCCGACGACGCCGCCCGCGACCACGACGACGGCCCCGGCGACGCCGAGCACGGGCGAGGCCGCGACGACCCCGATGCCGGCGACGAGGAAGCCGAGGAAGACGACGGTCACGGCCGTCCAGGCCGCGGGGGTGTTGCCGTGACGGTGCGTGTCGGACATCAGGACTCCTTCTGGTCGGTGGGGTCCTCGCCGCGGTCCAGCGACTTCCACATCCCGGCGGGGTCGGAACCGGCCACCGGGGCGGGGGCCGCGGGCGGACCCGCTGGATCGTACCGGGAGGACATGCCCGGCCACCGGGCGCCGCGCACTGTGGTGAGTGCACCCGCCGCGATGAGCAGCAGCCCACCGGCCACCGACACCAGCCACCAGGCGTTGGTGGTCACGGTCACATGGGCGTCGAGCCGCAGCAACTGGGTCGTGTCGGCCGCGGTCTGAAGGACGCGGGCATACCGAACCGCCGACCAGGACGCGGAGGTGATCCCCGCGCCGAACAGGGCCAGGAGCGCGCCGATCGCGGCCCGGGTACGGCCACGGGTGGCGAACAGGACCGCGAGGCCCGCGAGCCCGGCCCAGCCGAGCGCGATGGCCGCACCGCCGAGTTCGTGCCCGGTCAGCGACCGGGTGAGCGGCACGATCGAGTTCGTCGCGTGCACGGTGGCCCACTGCCGGCCCGCCGCGAAGATGACCAGCGCCGACCCTGCCACGCACAGTGCCGCAGCGGTGAGGAGTTCCCGGCGCCGGCGCCTATTCGGGTCGTTCACCGATCACAGCGTCCAGTACGTCGGCGTCCCAGCAGGTGCGGTCGCCGGTGTGGCAGGCCGCACCCACCTGGTCGACCTTGATCAGCAGGGCGTCGCCGTCGCAGTCGAGCGCGACGGACTTGATCCACTGCTGGTGGCCGGAGGTGTCCCCCTTCACCCAGTACTCCTGGCGGCTGCGCGACCAGTAGGTGCACCGCCCGGTGGTCAGGGTGCGGTGCAGGGCCTCATCGTCCATCCAGCCCATCATGAGCACTTCGCCTGTGTCGTACTGCTGGGCGATGGCGGGAACGAGGCCGTCGGAGGTGCGCTTCAGGCGCGCTGCGATCTTGGGGTCCAAGTCGGACGGGCGTACGGACATGGGGTCCATTCTGCCGGGTCCGCGGGGTGCTGCGACACCGGGACACCACGAAGGCCCCGCACCACCAGGAGCAGTGCGGGGCCTTCACAGACGACTGAGGAACTACAGGGGGCGGACCTGGTCGGCCTGCGGACCCCGGTTACCTTGCGTCACCTCGAACTCGACGCGCTGGTTCTCGTCGAGGCTGCGGTACCCGGAGGACTGAATCGCCGAGTAGTGCACGAACACGTCCGGTCCACCACCGTCAACGGCGATGAAGCCGAAGCCCTTTTCGGCGTTGAACCACTTCACGGTGCCCTGCTGGGGCATGTCTTTCTCCTTGCGGCAAAACTCGGGCTCACACCTCGTGGGCCCGGCTCGGTCACCGCGGAACGCCCTCGCCGTTCCGGTACCGTCCCGTACAGCCAAAACGCCCGCTGCCTTAAGTCCGCGGGCGTCTGAGACAAACGATCGAGAACCACGACTGCAACCGATGACTCCACCGTATCACCGGTAGCACAGCCGGTGTAGTGCCAGTTGCCCCCGGAAATAAAGGGCTCTCGACGATTCACCGTGGTTCCGGGCACCCCATGCGACCATACGGCCGGATCCTCGCCCAGGCGCTGCCCGGGCCCCCTATTCGTCCACGAGTGATAAAGATCAGGCTTCCCTTTGCGCGGCCCAGGATGCGTACAGATCAGCATAAACGCCCGGTTCCGCAACAAGTGTGGAATGTGGCCCTCGCTGCACCACCCGGCCGCCGTCGAACACGATGACCTCATCGGCCGCTTCGGCGGTGGAAAGGCGATGCGCGATGGCTATCGCCGTACGACCGCGGGTGACCCCGTCGAGGGCCCGCTGGATCCGTACCTCGGTGGCCGGGTCCACGGCGGAGGTCGCCTCGTCAAGGACCAGCAGGTCGGGATCGGCCAGGTAGGCCCTGGCCAGGGCGACCAGCTGCCGCTCCCCCGCCGAGAGGGATTCTCCACGCTGGCCGACCGGAGTGGCCAGACCACGCGGCAGGCCGTCCAGCCATTCCCCCAGGCCCAGTTCGGTGAGGGCCAGCAGCAGCTCCTCGTCGGTGGCTGCCGGCCGGCCGTACCGGACGTTGTCGGCGAGCGTGGCGTCGAACAGGTACCCGTCCTGCGGCACCATCACGATCCGTTCCCGCAGCGAGGAGAACCGGACCGCGTCCAGCGGGACCCCGTCGACCAGTACCCGCCCGGATGAGGGGTCCATGAGCCGGGTCAGCAGTTTGGCGAAGGTCGTCTTGCCGGACCCGGTCTCGCCCACCACGGCCACCCGGGTCTGCGGCGCGATGTCCACGGTGACGTCCTTCAGCACCTGGGGACCGCCCGGATAGGCGAAGCCGACGTCCTCGAAGCGGACCTCGATCGGCCCGCGCGGCAACTCGACGCCGCCGGGGCCGGGGTCGGCCACATCGGGCTCGGTGTCGAGCACGCCGAGGACCCGGCGCCAGCCCGCGATGGCGTTCTGCGCGTCGTTGAGCACCTCGGTGGCGACCTGCATCGGCCCCACGAACAGGGTGACCAGGAACAGGAAGGCGACCAGCTCGCCGGCCGTCAGGTGCCCGCCGATGCCGAGGAGAGTGCCGGCCACCACCACACCGCCCGTGGCCAGGGCCGCGACCAGCTCGCTGGAGGGGAACGTCAGCGCGACCAGCGCCTGGGCCCTGGTCTGGGCCGCCCGGAAGTGCTCGACGGACTCGTCGACCCGGCGGGCGGTACGGTCCTCGGCCGCGTACGCCCGGATCACCGAGGCCCCCACGACCGACTCGCTCACCGCCGACAGCAGCTGGCCGACCCGCTCGCGCACGGTGATGTACGCGGCGGAGACCAGCCGCTGGAAGCGCCGCAGCGCGAACGCCAGTGGCAGGAACGACACCCAGACGAGCAGCGCGAGCGGCCACGAGTAGATCAGCATCAGCACGCTCGCCACCACCAGCTGCCCGGCGGAGATCAGGAACATCAGCCCGCCCCACTGCATGAACTGGCTGATCTGGTCCACGTCACCGGTGACCCGGGACACCAGGGCGCCGCGCCGCTCCCCGCTCTGGGTGAGCATCGACAGGTCGTGCACGTGCCGGAAGGCCTTGACGCGCAGGGCGGCAAGCCCGGACTCGCTGGTCCGGTAGAGCCGTACGTTCAT
This sequence comes from Actinomycetes bacterium, assembly GCA_025964615.1. Lineage (GTDB taxonomy): Bacteria > Actinomycetota > Actinomycetes > Streptosporangiales > Streptosporangiaceae > RYN-227. Next base: position 29,100 of record JAOPYM010000501.1, on the reverse strand, counting down.
CGTGTACGCGCACAGCGCGGTGAACGCCACGACGACCGCGCAGATCAGCACCGCGGTGCGAATGAACGCCACGTCGGGCCCGGCGTGGGCGTGCAGCCCGTGGTCGATGGTCTGCTGCACCGCGACCGGCACCACGACCCGTCCCACGGTGGCGGCCAGCGCCAGCCCCAGCGTCCCCGCCAGCCCCACCCGGAACTCCGGGCTCAGCCGCACCCCCCGCCGCAACGTACTCAGCGCCGACTCCGTACGCGAAGTCTCACTCAGCGTGCTCATCGCGCCCCTTCCTTACGTTGACTCGTGGCGTTTCCCGCACCGTTCAGCGAAACGGTGCGGGACACGCCACGAGTCAACGAGTCCACTTCGTAGGCGGTGACGAGGTCCCGGTAGCCGCCGGAGCGGTCCAGGAGCTCCTCGTGGGTGCCGCGGTCCAGGACCCGGCCGTGCTGGACGTAGACCACCTCATCGGCCAGGGTGATCGTCGCCCTGCGATAGGCGACCACGACGACGGACGCCGTGGACTCCCTCAGGCCCTTCAGGATGCGTGCCTCCACCTGCGGGTCGACGCTGGAGGTGGCGTCGTCCAGGACGAGCAGCCGGGGCTGCCTGACCAGGGCGCGGGCCAGCGCGAGCCGCTGGCGCTGACCGCCGGACAGGGTGGTTCCGCGCTCCCCGAGTTCGGTGTCCAGGCCGCTGGGCAGGGCCGCGACGAAGCCGTCGGCCTGCGCGGCGCGGAGTGCCTCCCACACCTCCTCGTCGGTCAGCTCGGCACCGAGGGTGACGTTGCCGCGCACCGTGTCGTCGAACAGGTAGGTCTCCTGCGGGACCAGCGCGGCGGTCTCCGCGAGACCTCCGCGGCGCACGTCCCTGGCGTCCACGCCGTCCAGGAGCACGAGTCCCGCGGCGGGATCGACGAGCCGTACCAGCAGGGCGGTGAGTGTGGACTTGCCGGAACCGGTGGGCCCGACCACCGCGGTCGTACGGCCGGGCTGGACGGTGAAGCTCACGTCGTGCAGCACGTCCCCCTCGCCGTACCCGAACCGGACGTCACGCACCTCCAGGGCGGCCGCCGCGGGACCCTCCAGGGACGCCTGCCCGAAGGGCAGCGAGCCGGTCGCGTCCAGGACGCCCCGGACCCGCTCCCAGCCGACCACGCTGCGCGGCACCTCGGCCAGCACCCAGCCGAGCGCCCGGATCGGCCAGGCCAGCAGGGTGAACAGGTAGGCCACGTGCACCAGGTCCCCGGAGGTGATGGCCCCGTGCTCGAGCCGGATCGACCCGATCAGCAGGACGGCCAGCACCCCGAGGTTGGGCAGCGCCTCGAGCATCGGGTCGAACAGGCCGCGTACCCGGCCGACCGCCACGTTGGCGTCCCGCAGCTCGTTCGCGCGCTCCGCGAAACGGGCGGTCTCCAGGTCCTCGCGGCCGAGCGTCTTGACCACCAGGCCGCCCTCGAAGCTCTCGTGCGCCACCTCGCTGACCTCGGCCCGCAGCTGCTGGGCACGGGCCGCGAGCGGCGAGAGCCTGCGCTGGTAGACGACGTTGAGCAGCGCGACCGCCGGGAAGATCAGGAAGCCGACCGCGGCGATCCACACATCGGTGGCGAGCATCGATACCGCCGCGATGACCAGCATGAAGACCACTCCGACGGCCATCGGGAGCGGCGCGATGGGCGCCCAGACGGCCTCCACGTCGGCGTTGGCGTTGGACAGCAGCTGCCCGGTGGGGTGCTGGTGGTGCCAGGCCAGCGGCAGCCGGAGGTACTGCCGGGTGACCGCCCTGCGGTAGGTGGCCTGCAGGCGGTACTGCATCAGGCCGGCGTAGAACCGGCGCCCGGCGACGCCGAGTGCCTTGAAGAAGGCCACGGCGATGATGGCCAGGGCACCTGCGGTCAGTGCGCCCGCGGTGGCGTGCCCGGTGCGGAACGCCGGGAGCACCACCTGCTGGGTGACGTCGCCCAGCACCCAGGCGCTGCCCACGGTCGTCACCGCGTACAGGCCGCTCGCGGCCACCGAAAGGCCGAATATCCTTGGCTCGGCCTTGACCGCGACCCAGAGGACTCCGAGTCCGGCGCGGAGGATGCGGGGTTCCACCCGTTGTGGCACGTATCCCTCCGTTTGGTCATGTGCGAGTAACGTCCCTTGCTTACCACCGTCGTGCCCCAGATATTCCGGCGGGTTACGATCACGAGGTGACCGAACCCCAGAGCCCGGCACCGCCCGCCCAGGTCGAACGGGTGGCCCTGTGCGATCTGCTGGACCGGCTCGGCCCCGATGCGCCGAGCGGATGCCACGGCTGGACGACCGGGGACCTGGCCGCCCACCTGGTGATCCGTGAACGCCGCCCGGACGCCGCTCCGGGCATCCTGATCGGGGCGCTGTCGGGATTGACGGACCGGATCCAGCGGTCGGTACGGGCCGCGACACCCTATCCGCAGCTGGTGGAGCGGATTCGGTCGGGCCCGCCCAGATGGCAGGTGTACGCCGGTCTGGACGGCCTGGTCAACACGGTCGAGTACTTCGTGCACCACGAGGACGTGCGGCGGGCCCAGCCGGACTGGACCCCCCGTGACCTGCCGGAACGCGTCGAGAACCTGCTGTGGCGGCGGTTGTCGTCAGCCGGGTTCATCATGCGGAAGGCCCCCGCCGAGGTGACGCTGGTACGGCCCGACGGGCAGACCAGGCGGGTGAGCAAGAAGGGCAAGCAGGTGCGCGTGCACGGGCCGGTGGGCGAACTGGTGCTGTGGGTGTACGGGCGGACCGGCGTCGCCCAGGTACGGTTCACGGGTGACGCCAACGCGGTGACAGCCCTGTCTCATGCGAAATGGGGAGTCTGACGACAAAGGACTTGCCCGATTTGAGGTCGAGTGCGCATGCTGCTGGAGTGGACGAGGTCATGATTCAGCAGGCGAACACGCTGCACGGACAGTTGCAGCGAGGACTTGGCCGGGGCGCCCGGCGTGCGGCGCAGGTACGGGGCTCGGGTGAGCTCGTCTACGACTGCGTGCGCCAGGACCCACGATGGGACCGCCAGGTCGAGTCCCGGGGCCTCTACTACGCGCGCCTGATCGTGGATCTGGAGTTGTCGTGCGGGCCGCTCGCCGAACACCTGTTCGACCCCGACGACCTGATCGACTCCGACGAGTGGCGGACGTCGCTGACCATCGACGTGCTCGCCGATCTGGTACGGCTCAGCCGCCGGGAGGCAGCCGAACCGCTGCGCCGGTATGCGATGGACGGCGAGAACTGGTGCGAGGCTCTCGACGCCCTGACCGCCATCGGCGACGTGTCGCTGACCGCGGGGCTCGACGAGGTCGCAGTGGGGCGCTGCGACGACGACGACCTGCACTGGCTCGTCGCCGACCCGGGCAATCCGGTCATCCGCGAGTGGGCCCGGCACCATCCGAGGATCGCCGAGGCGCTGCGGCGGCGGGCCGGCGGGCGCCCCCGGCATCGTGACCCCGACCAGTCCGGCCAGACCGACGAGGAGCTCCTGGCGCAGGCCAGGCAGCCCGACGACGACGCGGTGGCCGCCATCCTGGAGCTCGGCCGCCGGCGTCATCCCGGGCTGCTCGACCTGGCCGAGGAGCTCCTGCCGGGGCGGCACGGCGGTGCGGTCTGTCATGCGGTACGGGACCTGGGCGCCCTCGCGGTGCCCCGGGCCCGATCGTGGGCGGCGGCCGGATCGGGGTGCGAGGATCTGGGGATCGGCATCCTGGCCAGATTCGGGACCCAGCAGGACATCCCGGTGCTCCTGGCGGATCTGCGGCGGTCGGTGGGCACCGAGAACTGGGGCTCCACCGCCGGCCCGATCGAGGGCCTGGGACGGCTGCGCTCGGGCGAGGCCGTACCGCTGCTGAAGTCCCTGTGGACCCGGTCCACCTACGCGTATCTGCGGCCGCGGCTGCTCACCGCGCTGCTCAGGTCCGCGCCGCACACCGCGGAGGCCTACGCCGTCGAGGGCCTATGGGACTGCGAGGACGACGTACGGCAGCTGGCGGCGCAGAGCAGCCCGCTCACCGAGGACACCCGGCTCCGCCTGCAACGGCTGCGCGCCGACACCGCCGAGGAACCCACCGTACTGACCGCCGCGGGCAACCGGCTGGCCGGCTGAAGGGCCCCTGCGCGGCCCCTCAGGAGGTCATGTCAGGTCGAGGATGACCTTGACGTCGTCGTCGCCGGGCTCGAAGGCCTCGGCTGCCCGCTCCAGCGGGATCCGCCGCGTGACCAGGCGCTCCAGCCAGGACCGGTCGGCCTTGGCGAGCGCGTCCGCGCCCAGCTCGTAGTGGTGCCGGTTGGCGTTGACGGAGCCGAAGACCACGTCGTTCTCCAGCACGATGGCCCGGTTGACCGCGCCCGCGTCGAAGGGGAGGATGCGGCCCGCCGACGACACACCGGTCAGGCAGACGATGCCCGCGGCGGCGTTGTTCTCCATGGCGTCGAGGACGAGCTCCGGCGCCCCGGTGCACTCGATGATGATGTCCGGCATCGCGTGCCGGGCCACGTCCGCGATCGTGCCGGTGTGGTAGGTCGCGCCCAGGTCGGCCACCAGCCATGGCTTGAGACCCTTCTCCACCCGGTCCAGGACGTGGACGTCCAGGCCGCGCTGCACCCCGAGCAGCGCGGCGAGCAGCCCGATCGGGCCCGACCCGGTGACCAGTACCCGCTCCGGGCCGTACCAGGCCCGGTTGCCGATCCGCTCGATGTGGTCCCAGGCCTTCGAGACGACAGTGGTGGGTTCGAGAAGCATCCCGACGCTCTCCAGGCCGGGGTCGAGCCGTACCGCGTAGTCGGCCTCCACGGTCCACAGCTGCGAGCCGTACCCGTGGATCTCCTTGATGCCGCGCTCGACGTACTGCCCGTTACGGCACATGTCGAACTCGCCGCGGGCGCATGCCGGGCAGGGCACGGGGTCGGGGCGCCGGACGATCCCCACGATCAGGTCGCCGGGCGCGAACCCGCTGCCCGGCGGTGCCTCCCGTACCCTGCCCAGTGACTCGTGGCCCAGGATCAGCCGGTCGGCGCCCGGCGGCGCCCAGCCGTACTGGCCCGTGGCGATCTCCCGGTCGGTGCCGCAGACGCCGAGGGCGACGCCCTCGACGAGCAGTTCCCCCGGACCCGGCACCGGGTCGGGGAAGTCGGTCACGGCCAGCGAGCCGGCCTGCATCGGTACGACGGACAGCGCACGCATGATCATTACCCCCACGCAGCTCGTTCCCCCGGCCACTGCCACCGTAACGCCCTGGGCGGGTGCGGTACCTCAGGATCAGGTCATGGGCCGGATCCGGCCACGGCGATCCACCGGTCCGCCCACGCCGCCCAGATGGCGAGCAGTTCCGGTTCGGCCTCTTCGACCACGCCCAGCATCGCCTGTACGTCGAGCCCCAGGCCCTCCAGGGACGCGGTGTCGGAGGCCGCCCACTGCGACGCCTCCGCCGCGCCGACCTCCGGATGGAACTGGACCCCCCAGGCCCGCGGCCCCAGGCGGTATGCCTGGTTCGGGAAGTCCGGGCAGTACAGCAGGGGCACGGCCCCGGGCGGCAGCGCGGTGATCTCGTCCCAGTGCCACTGGACGGCCACCGGCCCCGGGGGAAGATCACCGAACAGCTCGTCGGCCACTGCCGCCGGATGGGCGCTCAGCTCGTACAACCCGATCTGAGGATGCCCGGCACGCGCGACCGTGCCCCCGCAGGCCACCGCGAGGAGTTGCGCCCCCAGGCAGATACCGAGCACGGGCACCTCGTCGGCGACCGCGCCGCGCAGCAGCTTCAGGACCGCGGGCCACCACGCGACGTCGTCGAAGGCCGCCGGGGTACCGCCCAGGACGAGCAGCGCGGCATGCCCGGACAGGTCGTCGGGCAGCGCGTCCCCCTGCCAGGGATGCCGCAGGTCCACCTCGGCCCCCGCGGCCTCAAGCCGCTCGCCGACCAGGCCAGGACCTGTGCCGTCCTCGTGCTGGATGACCAGTACGCGTGTCAACCCCGCCCCATTTCTCAACAACCCCGGTTACTCCCGACCCGTACCTTCACAAAGCGCCGCGACACCGTCAAGAGCACCTCCCGTTGACTCGTGGCGTTTCCCGCACTGATTCGCGGATCGGTGCGGGAAACGCCACGAGTCAACGGATAGCGTGACCGGTATGCGGGGGATCGGGGTGGCGGAGCGAAGGGCGCGGGTGGGGGTGCGGCACCGGCTCGCGCTGCGGGGGGGCGCGGTGGAGGAGGTCGTGCGGAGCGTTGTGGCGTTGCACGCCACCGATCCGGCGTCAGTGTTCCTGGCGGCCTGGGCACGGCTTGCCGAGCCCTCGCACGCCGCCGTGGAGACGGCACTCTACGAGGAGCGGTCGCTGGTGCGGATGCTGGGGATGCGGCGGACGATGTTCGTCGTGCCGCTGGATCTGGCGCCCGTCGTGCAGACCTCGTGCACGGACGCGATCGCCGCCAAGCAGCGCAAGCTGCTCGTCCAGCACCTGGAGTCCGCCGCGCTGAACGGGGACCTGGACGGCTGGCTGCGCAGGACCGAGGAGGCCGCGCACCGGGCGCTGCTGGCGCGCGGGGAGGCGACCGGGGCGCAGCTCGGCAAGGACGAACCCCTGCTGCGGACGCAGATCGATCCGTTTCCGGACAAGTCCTACGCGAAGCCGGGGAACATCACGAACCGGGTGCTCGGCCTGCTCGCCGCCGAGGGGCGGATCGTGCGGGGACGGCCGCTGGGCTCGTGGATCAGCAGTCAGTACCGCTGGTCCCCGGTCGAGGCGTGGCTGCCCGGCGGGATGCCTGCGGTACCTGCGGCCGAGGCGCGGGTGGAGCTGGTACGGCGGTGGCTGGCCGCCTTCGGCCCGGGTACGGTCGCCGATCTGAAGTGGTGGACGGGCTGGACGGCGGGTGACGTCAAGAAGGCCCTCGCCTCGATCGGGCCCGCGGAGGTCGACATGGACGGTGTCGCGGGGTTCGTACTCCCCTCCGATCTGGAACCCGTCGAGGCGCCGCCACCATGGGCGGCACTGCTGCCCGCCCTGGACCCGAGCGCGATGGGCTGGCAGCAACGCGGCTGGTACCTCGGTGAGCACGGCCCCGCGCTGTTCGACCGGACCGGCAACATCGGCCCGAGCATCTGGTGGAACGGCCGGATCGTGGGCGGCTGGGCGCAGCGTCCCGATGGCGAGGTCGCCGTGCGGCTGCTCGAGGACGCCGGCTGCGAGGCTTCGGCCGCGATCGACGCCGAGGCCTCCCGGCTGACCGGGTGGCTGGGCGACGTCCGGGTCACGCCCCGGTTCCGCACCCCCCTGGAGCGGGAGCTCGCCGCCTGAGCGGTTAACGTTCATTAACACCTTATGGAGGAGTCATGCCCGCCGATCGCGTCCCGCCGTCCGAGGAGGCCGCCGAGCTCCTCGCGCTCACCCGCGAGATCGTCGCCGCAGAGCTGGCTCCCCGGGCCGCCGAGGCCGAGGAGAACAGCGCCTTCCCGCGGGATGTCTTCCGGCTGCTGGGCCGGTCGGGTCTGCTCGGCCTGCCCTACCCGGAGTCCTGTGGCGGGGGCGGCCAGCCGTATGAGGTCTATCTCCAGGTCCTCGAGGAGGTCGCCTCGGCGTGGGCCTCCGTGGCGGTCGGGATGAGCGTGCACACCCTGGCCTGCTATCCGCTCCACGCGTTCGGCACCGACAAGCAGAAGCAGCGACTCCCGGAGATGCTCGGCGGCGAACTGCTCGGCGGGTACGCCCTGTCGGAGACGGACGCAGGCTCGGACGCGGGGGCATTGAAGACCCGGGCGGTACGGGACGGGGACGGGTATGTGATCACCGGAAGCAAGGCGTGGATCACCCATGGCGGCGAGGCCGACTTCTACGTGCTGTTCGCCCGTACGGCCGACACCGGTACCTCGGGGATCAGCTGCCTGCTGACCGACGGCCGTCTTGCGGGCCTGACCGCCGGGACTCCCGAGCGGAAGATGGGCCTGACCGGTTCGACCACCGCTTCCCTGCATTTCGACGGCGCCCGGGTCCCCGACGAGTGGCTGCTCGGTGCCGAGGGCCAGGGCTTCCCGATCGCGCTGTCCGCGCTGGACTCCGGCCGGCTCGGCATCGCCGCGTGCGCGGTCGGCCTCGCCCAGGCCGCGCTGGACGAGGCGGTCGCGTACGCCCTCCAGCGCGAGCAGTTCGGCTCGCCGCTGATCGAATTCCAGGGTCTTGCGTTCCTGCTGGCCGACATGGCCGCCGCCGTCGAGTCGGCACGCTGTACGTACCTGGACGCCGCCCGGCGCAAGGACAGGGGGCTGCCGTTCGCCCGGCAGGCCTCCATCGCCAAGCTGGTCGCCACCGACGCGGCCATGAAGGTGACGACGGACGCCGTCCAGGTGCTCGGCGGCAACGGCTACACCCGCGACTACCCGGTCGAGCGCTACATGCGCGAGGCCAAGGTCATGCAGATCTTCGAGGGCACGAACCAGATCCAGCGGATGGTCATCGCCCGCCACCTGGCCAGGGACGCCGCGAAGTGAAACACGCCCCCGGCCGTGGCGCGTTGATCAGGTCGCCGGTACGGGCCGTACCTTGACGATCGCGTACCAGCCGCCGGCCAGCAGCAGCACGCCGAGGAAGATCCAGGGCAGCAGGTTGTAGGGCGAGGCGGGCACCGGCCACACGTTCTTGTACAGCACGTAGCACATGCCCGCGGCGGCCAGCCCGCCGACGACCGCCGTCGACGCGATCCGGGCCCCGATCTTGCGGAGGTATACCGGGGCGCCGACCGCGATCAGGATGTAGGCGATCATGTAGCCGAAGGTGCCGATGGTGCCCGTGTAGGCGAACACGTTGAGCGTACTGACGCCGGCCGCGGTCATCACCACCGCGATGAGCGCGCAGGCCGCGCTCAGGCCGATGAGCGCCAGGTGCGGGGTCCGGCGGGTCGGGTGCGCGATCCCGACCGCGCGGTGCAGCAGCCCGTCCTGCCCCATCGAGAAGGCCAGCCGCCCGGCCGCGTTGAGCGAGCCGGTGACGCAGGCGAAGAACGACGCGGTCGCGCCTATGTCGATCAGATAGCCGAACAGGTGCACACCCGCCGCGTCGGCAAGCTGGTTCAGCGGAGCCGCGCTTGCGGTGATCTTGGCGGGGTCGGTGAAGCCGATGAGCTGCGCATAGGACGACAGGAGATACAGCACCGTGACGATGGCCACGCTGCCGAGTACCGCACGCGGGATCGTCCGGGTCGGCGACTTCGCCTCGGTGCCCATGCACGCTGCCGACTCGAACCCGACGTAGCCCAGGATGGCCAGCACCATGCCGCCGGTCACACCGGTCGTGCTGAGCCCCTTTGGATGCAGCGGAGCGGTGCTGAGCCCCTTCGTGGCGAGCACTGTGGCGATCACCACCAGGATGGCGCAGATCGACACCGCCTCCAGGACGACTCCGACCCGCGTCGACAGTTGCACGCCGCGTACCATCGCGAGCGCGGCCAGCGCGGCGACGATCACCTCGATCACCAGGGTGGTGGCGGTGCCGGACAACCCGATCAGCGGCTCGACGTACAGGGCGACCCCGGCCAGGGAGGCGACCGCGATGAGCGCGTAGCCGAAGGCCAGGCCGACGGCCCCGACGAACCCGGCGCCCGGCCCGAATGCCTTGGCGATGTAGGACAGCAGGGTGCCGCCCTCGCCCTCCCGCCGCGCGAACTGAGTGATGCACCAGCCGACCATGATCAGGATGACCGTCGAGGCGGCGTAGGAGTACATGATGGCGCCGCCGGCGCCGATGGCGACCAGCGCCGGTCCGGTGGCCATGACGGCGCTCGGCGCGATGCCGGCCACCGACTGGGCCAGCACCTCGAAGCCGCCCATGGACGATGCGGCCAGGCCTGGTGTGGCCGGGCTCTCGGGAAGGGTCGTGGTGCTCATCGGGACTCCTTGTCCTCACAGTGCGCAGTGCCGTGGCAGGCGGGCGTCTCAGCGGGCAGGTCGAGCATCGGGTTGCCGTCGAAGAACCCGAACGGCTTGAGGTGGAAACCGATCCTGGTGACCGGCATGACCGGCCAGTCCTCAGGTCGTACGACGTGGTGGGCGCCGAGGGTGTACCACACGACGAGGTCGGCGTCCTCGATCGACCGGTTGCCCGCGGTATAGCGGGGCAGGCCGTCCCCGCCCGGGTTCTGCGCCACGTACTCGCCGGCCGCGTAACGCTCGGCCGGGTCGTACGGCGTGGCCCACAACTGCTTGGTGGCGAACCCGCCGCGGGCCGCCTGTTCCGAGCCGTCCTGCCAGAGCGGCGTGGTGTACGCACCCGGCTCGATCTTGTACGCCGGCCGGGTGCCGAGCGCGGTGGTGGTGTCCGCACTCGCCACCAGCCAGGCCCGCCCGTTGAGCGAATCGGGCAGCCGCTGGGCGTCGGCCTCACAGGTGAGCTGGCGCTTGCGGCTGCGCCACGCGTTGCCGTACGGGTTGCCCGGTCCCATCGGCTCGGCGACCGAGTCGACCTCGAAGAGGTTGTTGCGGTCGGAGTCGACCCGCATGTCCATCCGGACACTGAAGTAGTGCTCATGGTTGGGCGCGTACAGGCCCGGCGCGATCAGCGTGCCGAACTCCGGGGTCTCACCCACCGGCAGGGCGCCGGTGGACAGGATGCCGGTCAGCTTGATCTCGAACTCGATCGACCCGTCCAGGTACAGGTTCCAGTAGAAGCCGTACTCGTAGTTGCCGACGGTCGAGATGGACGAGATGACCAGCCGCCGGTTGCGCCGCACCTCACCGCGCTCGGTCCGGAAGTCGGTGTGCTTCCAGCCGATCGAGGCGTCCTCCTCATGCATGCAGATGGCGTTGCCGATCCGGGCCGGCTGCCCGTCCTGGTCGTTGACGTGGGCGTCGAAGTAGTGGATCTCACCCAGGCAGTCGCAGCCGAGCTCGAGGGAGTTGGCGAGCCAGCCGAGCCCGTACTCGCCCTCGTCGAAGACGTTCTTGTTCCAGTGGGTCTCGCCGGGATCGCCGTACGGGACGTACATCTCCGACAGCGACGCCCGGTACAGCACCGGCCGCAGCGCGCCCTTGTCGAGGTAACCGACCTCGTGCAGGACCAGGCCCTCGCGGGGGGTGAAGCCGATCCGCAGCCGCCAGTTCGCCCAGGAGACGGCATGCCCGTCCACCTCGAACGACGGGCCTTCGGGCTGGGTGATCGCGATCGGCCGCAGCGGCGCCCTCGGCCGGTCGAAGGCGGGCACGTTGCCGGGCGCGGTCAGCAGCTCCGGGTAGTAGTTGCCGGGTTGCGGCGGCAGCGGTACGACACCGTGGTCGGTGACGTCGACGACGATCAGCTCGTCCAGGTCGACGGTGACGATCAGCCCTTCGACCGGACGGGCGTACCCGTTGTCGTCGGGCCCGGACCGGACGAACGTGAGCGGCCGGACGATGCGTCGCCCCGCCGGGGAGTCCTGCGGACCGGTGTAACCGGCGGCCCACGGGTCGATCATCGCGAGCGAGAAGTCCTCGACACCGCGCAGGCGCATCGCCTGCCGCCACCGCTTGTCGGCGCGTACCAGCTCCTCGCAGGCCATGAACTCCTCGAACATGGTCGGCGGCTGCACGCCCTCGACGAGCCGCCACGAGACGATCTCGGCGCGGCTGAGGGACACGATGGCCTCGTAGGTGGCCTTGGCCGCGTGGTCGCGCAGCAGTGCGGCGGCCTGGCGGTCCCAGCGGTCGCCGGGCATCCAGGACGTGACGAGTTCCTTCGGCGGCTCGGCCAGCTCGACGAAGACGAACCTGGTGCTGGGCTCCAGGCCGCGTCCGGCGATCAGGAGACCGCTCGCGGCGGCGATCTCCTCCGGGCTCAGCGGTTCGAGCGGATGTGCGGGGAGCGGGGACGGGCCGCCCGAGATGGTGGAGGTGCGTTCTTCGGCCAGGGTCATGCGATCTCCTTGCGCTGGACGCGGGTTTCTGCTGCGGGCGGCTGATGTGAGGCAGCGGCGAGGTCGACGAGTTCGCCGAACCGTGCGCCGAGGGCGAAGCCGGTGAGATCGGGGAGCCGGACGAGGTACTCCTCGCCGACGAGCAGGTTGAGCAGCCGGTAGGCGGTGGCCGGTGGCAGCCGCAACCGGGCCGAGATCTCCTTGGCGGTGATGCCGGGCCCGGACTGGGCCACGGTGCGCAGGACGTCCAGGGCCGAGCGCACAGCCTGCGGCTGCCTGCCGCCGAGACCAGCGCCCGCCGGGCTCATGACGCCCGCTGCCGGTTCGCGTGGGCCGGGTCGAACACGTCGGCAACGGTCGTCTCGTCGTAGACACCGATTCGCCGCGCCCGCTCCGGGGCCCGGCGGGCCACCCGGAGATGCCAGATCACGGCGGTCGCGACGATGGCAAGGAAGATCCAGAACAGCAGGTAGTAGGGGGCTGCGGGCAGCGGGTAGACGTACGCCGCGAACACACAGCACAGGGCCGCACCGGCGAACGGGCCGGCGAGCATCGGGCCGACGGTCAGCTCCCCGATGCGGCGCAGGAAACGCGGCAGCGCGAGGCAGACCAGGATGTAGGCCACCATGTACCCGAACGTCGACATGGTGACCAGGTAGAGGAAGCCGTCCCACGCGCTCGTGCCGGCGAGCAGCAGGATCACCGGCACCACGACGATGACCGCCATCGACACGCGGATGGCGCCGTGCGGCGTGCCGAAGCGGGCATGCGTGCGGCCCAGGAACCGTGCGGTGACACCTTCGCGGGCCATCGAGAACAGCAGCCGGGCGAGGGCGGTCGCCGAGCCGGTCGCGCACGCGAACCCCGACGCCGCGACCCCCAGGTCGAGTACGAGCGAGAGCCACGAGGCACCCGACCGGTCCGCCAGGTCCGTCAGCGGCGTCGTGCGCGCCGCCAGCCCACCGGCGACCCCGCTGAAACCGTCCAGCTGGGTATAGGCGGCGACGAAGTAGAGGACAGCCGTCCCGATCGCGGTGAACCTGATGGCTCGCGGCACCGACAAATACGGACGTCGCGCCTCGGCGCCGAGTGTGGCGGCGCTCTCGAAACCCACGAACGAGGTGATCGCCAGCGTGACGCCGAGTCCGATGCCGTGCGCGCTCGACCCCGACGCCCGCAGCAGGCGTGTGTCGAGATGCACCCCGTGCCGGACCAGGAGCACCCCCAGCACGACGAGGATGCCCGCGATCGATGTGCCCTCGACGGCCAGCGCGACCCGCGACGACAGCGCGATGCCGCGCACCATGCAGAAGGCGGCGGCACCGCCCAACGCGATCACGATCACGGCCGGGTCCGGAGCCGGCACCCCCACCCGATGCGCGAACTGCAGCAGGTAGAAGGCCGACAGCAGCAGAGTCGACATCGACAGCAGCGCATAGCCGAGTGCGAGCCCGACACCGGACGCGATCGCCCCGGTCGGTCCGAGGCCCTTGGCCGTGAAGCTGTACAGCGAGCCCGCGGCCGCCATCCGCCGGGCGAACTGCGAGATGCAGTAGCCGACGAGCAGTACCACGAAGGTGCCGATCAGGTACGAGTACATGGTTCCGTTGCCGGCGGTGGCGGCGACGAGCACTGGCGCCGAGGCCATCGCGGCCGACGGTGCGGTGACCGCCACGGACTGTGCGGTCACCTCGACGCCGCCGAGGCTGCGGCGGCGCAGACCGGCGAGCGGCGAGATGTCCCGCACGTGAGCGGGCCTGGGCAGGTCGGTGATCATCCGACCGGCTCCGGCGCACGGCGAAGCACCGGGCGGATCAGCGAACCGGCGATCGCCAGGAGCACGCCCGTAAGCAGCGCGGCGACCAGCGGACTGATCCGCTCGGGAACAGCGACGACCCTTCCGGCCAGCGCCCCGGCCATGGGGGCCACCGCGGCGATGCCCATCCACCCCCAGGTTCGGCGGAGGGACGCACCGCCTGAGCGCAGCGCCGCGACGATCGCGAAGCCTTCAGCGAACTTGTGCAGGCAGAAGGCGGCGAGCAGCATCAGCCCGGCCGCCGGGGCAAGGCCGAGCCCGAGCCCCAGTACGGCCCCCTCCACAACGCCGTGCAGCGCGAGCCCGGCGACCGCGAAGGCCCCCACCCGGGGAGAGCAGCAGCCACTGTCGCCCGGCACGATCGAGGAGGCGAACCCGAGGACGGCGATGACCACCGGCACCACGACGGGCGGTCCGGCGCTGATCGCGTCCGGCAACAGGTCGGTGGCCACGAGCGCCACCAGCGCGCCCCCGGCCAGCGCCTGAACGACGACCTGACCGAGGCGTATCCGCACCGAACCGGCGAGCGCGGCGCCACCGCCGGCGAGTAGCCCCCCGGCAGCGAGGGCCACGGTGATCAGTGTCACGCTAGGGTCCATGGACCGTGACGCTAGGTCGCACATGTTTCGGCCAGCCGTGCGCTCCCGTAACGAGTCCTCGCACCCGAATGAGAATCCGGGTCTTGCGTTCCGTCAGGGACCCACCTGGAGAATGTCGCCCTGGCGGGCGAGCTCCACCGGGCGATCGTACGCGGCGACCTCCTTGGCGAGGGCATCGAGCTCCGTGTCGGTGCGACCGGGCGCGTGGTGGGTGAGCACCAGGCGACCTGCTCCGCATCGGTCGGCGAACGCGACCGCGTCGGCCACCGTCGCATGTCCGTACGTGTCGGCCCTGGCCTGTTCGCCGGTGAGGAACTGGCCGTCGTGGAGCAGCACGTCCACCCTTCACTGGTATCTCATGGATTCTCAGTGAAACTCGGCCTGGCCAGCGCGGTCATCAAGGATGATCCAGCCATGGTCGCCGACCTCCTCGAGGAACTCCACACCGACGTGCAGCAGACCAACGCCGCCTTCCGGGAGCTCGCGCACGGCATCTACCCGCCGCTGCTGCGCAACCACGGCCTCGGCGAGGCCCTGCGCTCCGTCACCCGCCGTGTCGCCCTGCCCTACCAGGTCCACGTTGATCTGCCCTGCCACTACCCCGAGGAGGTCGAGGCGGCCGTGTACTTCTGCTACCTGGAGGCGATCCAGAACGCGGGCAAACACGCCGGGCCGGACGCGTCCATCCTGGTGACGATCCACACCGAGGCGGACATGCTGCGGTTCGCCATCACCGACGACGGTCCGGGCTTCGCCACCGGCCCGAACGGCGGGGCCACCGGGCATGGGTTCGTCAACATGGCCGACCGGCTGGGCGCCGTGGGCGGCCGCCTGCTCATCGAGTCCGCGCCGGGGGCAGGCGCCACGATCCGCGGCGAGATCCCGCTGGGGGCCCTTTCATGACCCGCGCGGACGGCTTCGACGCCGTGGTGGTGGGCTCGGGGCCCAACGGCCTGGTCGCCGCGGTCACCCTCGCCGAGGCCGGGCAGCGGGTGCTGCTCGTGGAGGCCGCCGGCCGGTTCGGCGGCGGGCTGCGCACCGAGGAGCTCACCCTGCCCGGCTTCCGCCACGACGTCTGCGCGACCGTGCTGCCGATGGCGCTGGCCTCGCCTGCGTTCCGGGAACTGGATCTGGAGAAGGACGGCGTCGAGTGGGCGCATCCCCCCGTACCGGCCGCGCATCCCCTGGACGGACGGCCCGCCGTACTCGTCCATCGTGACGCCGAACGCACCGCGGTGGAACTCGGCCGGGACGCCGCCGCCTGGCGGGCAACCGTGGGCGCGACCGCCCGGGCGGGCGCGCCGCTGGTCGACACGCTGCTCGCCCCGCTCAGCCCGCCTCGGGCCCCGCTGCGGGCCGCCCGGTTCGGGGCGTTCGGCGCGCTGCCCGCCACCTGGCTGGCCCGGACGGTGTTCCGCACCCCGCAGGGGCGGGCCGTGCTCGCGGGCATGGCCGCCCACTCCATGCTCGACCTGGGTGCCCCCATCACCGCCGGGTACGGCATGCTGCTGGCCGCGCTGGCCCACCAGGTGGGCTGGCCCGTCGCTCGCGGCGGCTCCCAGACGCTGGCCGACGCCCTGGTCGCCCGGCTGGTGCGGCTCGGCGGCGAGACCGTCGCCGGTCACCTGGTCCGCGACCTGGGCGAGCTGCCCGACGCCCGCTCGATCCTGCTCGATCTCACCCCGCGCCAGGTCCTCGCCGTCGCCGGCGACCGGCTGCCGGCCGGCTACCGGCGCGCGCTGGGCCGGTTCCGGTACGGCCCCGGCGTCTACAAGATCGACTGGGCACTGTCCGGGCCCCTCCCCTGGCGCGACCCGAGGGTGTCCGACGCGGCGACCGTGCACCTCGGCGGCACCTTGGAGGAGATCGCGCACAGCGAGGCGGAGGTGGCCAGGGGACGGCATCCCGACCGGCCGTACGTGCTATTGGTCCAGCCGTCCGTGGCCGATCCCGGCCGCGCGCCCGCCGGCTCCCACGTCCTGTGGGCCTATTGTCATGTCCCGAACGGCTCGGGCACCGACATGACCAAGGCCATCGAGGATCAGATCGAACGGTTCGCGCCCGGCTTCCGCGACCTCGTGCTGGCCCGTCACGTGATGAACCCGGCCGCCCTGGAGTCGTACAACCCCAACCTGGTCGGCGGTGACATCGGCGGCGGCTCGGCCCGGCTGAGCCAGTTCGCCGGCCGCCCGGTGTACGCCCGGCACCCGTGGGCGACACCGGTACCGGGGCTCTACCTGTGTTCGGCGAGCACCCCGCCCGGCGCGGCCGTACACGGCATGGGCGGCAGGCAGGCCGCCCGCCTCGCGCTGAAACGCGACCTGCTCTGAGGCGGCCGTTCAGACGAGCACGGATGCAGCAACCCCGGCCACCAACAGTTCCGGCAGATCACCACCACCTCGTGAAGCCGAGAAATGGGCCTAGGTCAGCAGATCCGCGGACTACCCTGCCGACGCGTAACCGAACCCACCCGACCTGATGGAGCACCACCGCGACCTGCTGATCGGAGCCTGAGCAGTGTCGCCTCGGACGGTCACAGCCCGGCACACCGCCAAGCAGCCCGGATCAGAAGTTCCCCTCGGCCACCTGGAGGACGGTGAGGCCCATGGCCCGCCACGCCTCGACGACCTGGTTGCGGTCGTCGAGGACGCACACCACGTCGTACGCCTCCCGGATCTGGGCGTCGAACAGTTCGGACTTGACGATCGAGTCCTTGCGGGAGTCGCCGACCGGCCGCATGTGCGGGCCTTCGAACGGCACCCCGACATGCTCGGTGAGCCACCTCTCGGTGTCGGTCCGGCATCCTTCGGTACGGCCCGACAGGAACACGATCCGGTTCCCCGCGGCGTGCAGGGCACGGACGACCGCGATCACCGGCCGGTTGGGCCGGTCCTGGTGAACCCGGGTCTCGTCGAACGGACTGCGGCCCGACATCAGGGCGACGGTGCCGTCGATGTCGACGAGAACTGCCTTGGGCGTGCCGGGCAGGGCCTTGTACAGCCGCGCCGGCGCTTCCGTCTCCGGCAGCGCCTCCGGGTACGGGAGCGGCAGCGCACGGCCGTTGAGGAACCGTACGTGCAGGTTGCGGATGTGCTCCTCCCCGACCGTACGGTCCCGGGCGGCGTCCCGCTCGATGCAGACCTCCAGCGGAACGTGGGTGAAGTCATGGACCTTCAGGTTCGCGCCTGCCCGCTTCGCGAGGCGGGCCAGGTCGCGGGCGATCCGCTGCGGCAGGTTGGTGTCGTCGCAGACCACGTCGATGCCGTTACGGAGCATGCGGACGATCGCGGCGTCCCGTACGGCCATCACCCGCTGCTCGGTCACGCCCTTCACATGCACACCGTCGTCGAGCATCTTCCGCAGGTCGTCACGGTTGACCCGGGCCCGGCCGGCGCGGTCCTCCGCGACCCACGACATCGCCCAGGTCGTCTTTCCGCTGGCCGGCAGGCCACGGGTCAGATGCAGGGTGACCATCAGGCAGTGTCCTCCGAGTAGTTGGCGGGCCGGTCGTCACTGGACGGGCGGAGGGTACGCCAGATCTTGTCCGAGGGGTCCTTCTCGTCAAGCAGCAGGAACAGCCAGGCCCGGTTGCGGGACCTGCCCGCGGCCTTGGCGTAATCCTTGCGGGTCCAGCCGTCCGGCAGGGCGGCGACGATGCCCTGATGCTCCGCCCATGCCAGGGCGACGATCTGGTCACGCCGGCCGGTCAGCTCTGCGGCGACATTCCGCACCCAGCTGTGGAACTCGTCGGGCAGGCCCTCGCAGACCTCTGCGGGCGTGGCGCCGTCACCGAGCCGCTCCCAGACCACGCGGGCATTCAGTCCGGTCACGATGCGGTGCAGGGCCACATAATCCGACTGCTTAATTTTCGTCATCAGCTGCCCGTGATCGGGAAACCGGACCACCAGACCCTCCGCGCCGGGACGCGGCGGGGCCTTGAGAGCCTCGCCGAGCGAGGCGTACTCGAAGACCGTGGCAGCCGGGCCGGGCCAGGAGACCTGGACCGGCATCCCGGTGGCGATCTCGACCCCGCCGAGCAGGACGAGATCGTCCAGGTCCCCGTAGTCGCAGACGATCCGGTTGCCGGGGTAGATGATCTCGAACAGGTAGGTGATGCCCGGCTCGACCGTGGTGACCCCGGCGTACCGCTCCTGCCAGAGCCCGGTCGCGTGCAGCGCCTGGTCGGAGCTGAAGGAGCCCCGGGTGGCGATCGCGTGGCCGCCGTTCACCGGGTAGAGGATGCCGAGGCTGTTGTGGACCAAGACGCCTCGGGCCATGTAGTTGTGCGTGGTCGTGGTGACGTCGAACCCTGTGCGTCCGCTCGGAAAGTTGCGTTTGTTCGGCTCGACTGAAGAGACGGATACGACCTCGGCTTCGCGCGGAACGGCCACCTCCCTGCCGGGCTGAGGCTCAACGTAGAGGGCATCCCGATACCGCTCAGGGACCTTGTACCGCATCGACGGATGCACGTGTGGAGTGATGGCCGCCCACATCCGCTGGATCTGTTGCTTCCTGCCTGAGTTGACGACCAGGGTCCAGCCGCGGCCGGAATCGTCGCACAGGTGATAGCTGACGCCGTACATCTCTGTCAGGCGGTGGCCGAGACGTTCGATTTCCTCCTTCGTGAAGGAGTGAGTCGAGAAACAGATCCGATCGGCCTGGAGTTTGAAGCGCTGTCGGCAGCCGTCATCCATAAGCCATGTGGCCACGGCGTAGTCGTCCATCCACGACAGATCAGCAGGGACGCGCTTGACACCGTCCGGGTACCACTCGCGACGCAGGTCCCCAAGGGCTTCGTACTCTCGGGAACCTGCCCACACCATGTGACTTCCGCAGCCGGATCGGGTGTCACTGCGGTTCGCGGCGCAATCGCCGAGCACCTTCCGAAGCGCTTCGGCGTAGTCAGCCTGTTTCGCGCTGTGCGACTCCTGGTACTTCGCCTGCCCCGGCTTCGTCGCCGACGAGAGGATGCACCCATCGCCGAGCAACGATGCGCGAACAAGGCGGATGACCTCGTCACTTGGGCGCCACGTCTGGGTGGTCACCCTGTCGCCGGGCTTGGTCTCACAGGCTGGGCGGTAGTCGCCGTTCACCCAGATGTGGTGGTTGACCGTGACTCGTAGGCGATTTGGATGGCCCGCGGACCCCGACATGCGGGATACGCGGGCGCCAACCTCGATGTCGAGCCAGTGATCCTTCCGGCCGTTCCTGTGCCAGTCCGTGACTGTTGCGGGAACGAGTTCACCGTGCTCGTCCATGCCGACGAGCGTGACGGGGAGCCTGCCGCCGACTACCTCATCGATCGTGACAGTGCCGCCGCCCCAAAGGTTGAGGGCTGTGCCGCGAGGGAAGCAGCCGTCGAGCTTGTCGCTGACGACGGCACGGGCCGCCAGGTCGAGGGACCCTTCGGGGTGCTCCCCGTAGTTGAAGAACTTGGCGTACGGACGGGCGAGGACCCGACCGTGCTCGTCGACGATCAGACCCCGGCACTGGCGGGTCACGTCGGTCCAGACCCGCTCGTACTGCGCCCGCTCCGTATAGTTAATGATCTTGAGCGGCAGCGAGGGGTGCACCTGCACACGGACATGACCGTCACCGATTGCCTGTGCCAGGTCGGCCAGATCGAACAGGTCGCTGATGTGCGGGCTCACTACCACTCCTGCGGTCGGGGTTGATCGCCCCAATCATGCAGGTTCGGCCTGCTGCGCGCCTCTGGATTTCAGGCCGTGCGCCGCCCGGCTCCGGTGGCGATCGGACCTCACGATCCCGGCGTCGCCTTGGGTCTGGACGGCTCGGCGGCGGGGGATCACTATGGCGTGGACCACAGTGCCGGCCATCCGCAGAACGCCATGTACAAGCAGGTTCTCGAACCTGTCGGTCACTCACTCGCCTGGAGTTCGCTGGTCGCGGCGCTCCCCCTCGTGGTGCTCTTCGTGCCGCTCGGAGTGGTCCGGATGCGGGCCTGGACGGCGTCGCTGGTGGCGCTGGCCGTGGCGCTCGTCATGGCGATCGCCGTGTACGGCATGCCGGTCGAGCAGTCCCTGCTGGCCGGGTCGGAGGGCGCGGCGTTCGGGTTCTTCCCGATCCTGTGGATCGGGATCAACGCGATCTGGGTCTACACGATGACGGTCCAGACCGGTCACTTCGATGTGCTGCGCCGCTCGTTCGGACGGGTCAGCGACGACCAGCGGATCCAGGCCATCATCATCGCGTTCTCGTTCGGGCACTGATCGAGGCGCTCGCCGGGTTCGGGACACCGGTCGCGGTGACCTCGGTGATGCTGATCGCGCTGGGCTTCCAGCCGCTCAAGGCGGCGGTGCTCGCGCTCACGGCCAACACCGTGCCGGTGGCGTTCGGGGGGATGGCCACTCCGATCATCACGCTGGGCAAGGTCACGTCGCTGTCGTCGGACACGCTCGGCTCGATGGTGGGACGCCAGACCCCGATCCTCGCTCTGTTCGTACCGCTCGCGCTGGTGTTCATCGTCGACGGCCGCCGGGGCCTGCGGGAGACCTGGCCGGTCGCGGTGGTGTGCGGGGTCGCCTTCGCGGTCGCGCAGTACGTCACGTCGAACTTCATCTCGGTGCCGCTGGCCGACGTGGTCGCCTCGCTGGTGTCGGCCGCGGTCGTGGTCCTGTACGTCCGGTTCCAGCCTGCGGCGGTACGGCCCGTGGTCGTGGCCGGCGGCAGCGTGGACGAGCCGACCCCGGAGTTCGCCGCCCGGGTCGCCCAGAGCGACTCGCGGGCCGACGTCATCCGGGCGTACGCGCCGTACGCCATCATCATCCTGGTCTTCGTGCTCGGCCAGATCAACGCGATCAAGACGCAGCTCAACAAGGCCACCCACATGATCGCCTGGCCAGGACTGCACCTGGTCACCGCCACGGGAAAGCGACCGGCGTCCTCTCCTGGATGGTTCCCTGACCACAGACATCGTGCGCCTGCCAGCCGGTATCGATGTGTACCCACCTCAACGCGAGGTGGGTACACATAGCTGAAGTCGCTTCCGGTCACCTGGTGAAACAGGGCGGGTCGTACGGGCGGCCCGGGACGTAGGCCTGCCATTCCGCCCTGGTGATGGGGGCGCCGGTGACCGCGCAGACGAAGGCCGCGGACTGCACGGGGTCGGTGTTCCAGAGCCGGACGGTCCGGTCCTGTCCCGCGGTGGCCAGCAGGGGGCGGCCGGTGTCGAAGGCGTCGGCGAACACCGCACCGGTGGGCCCGGTGAGCGTGCCGAGGGTCCGCGGGCTGCGCGGGCGGGTGATGTCCCACAGCCAGGTGGTCCCGTCTCCGGCGGCCGCCGCCAGCTGACGGCCGTCGGCGCTGAGGGCCACCGAGAACACGTAGTTGCTCGGTCCGGTCAGCGCAGGCCCCAGCGGGGCCGGCCTGCGCCGGTCGGTGACGTCCCAGAGCTGCACCTTGTCGTCGGCTCCGGCCGTGACGAGGGTACGGCCGTCGGGGCTGAACGCGACGGCGAAGACGTAACTCGTGTGCAGGCGCAGCGGGGGCCCGAGCGAGACGGCCCGCGAGGGGTCACTGAGGTCCCAGAGGCGGACGGTCTTGTCGGCACTGCCTTCGGCGAGGGTACGGCCATCCGGGCTGAACACCGGGGAATAGGCATAGCTCGAAGGGCCGGTCAGCGGGGGTCCCCTGCGCACCGGGCGGAGCGGATCGGTCACATCCCACAGCCGGACCGTCGCATCGTCGGCGGAGATCGCCAGGACGTGCCCGTCCGGGCTGAACGTGATCGACTCCACGTTCTTCGGAGGGCCGGTCAGCCGGGTCGGAACGGGCACCGGGTGCTGAGGGTCGGAGACGTCCCAGAGTTGCACGCCGCCCTCGATGTCGCCCACGGCCAGGGTGTGCGCGTCGGGGCTGAGCGCGGCGGCGCCGGTGGCCCGGGCGGCTCTCGTGGTGTTCGTCAGGGTGGGCCCGAGGGGTATCGGGTGGCGGGGATCGGCGACGTTCCACAGCCGGGCGGTGTTGTCCGCGCCGGTCACCAGCAGGACGTGGTTCCCTGTCCCGAACGCCACGGTGAAGATGTTGTCGGCCGGTCCGGTGATCAGCGGGCCCGGCAGGTCCCAGAGCCTGGCCACCCCGTCGGCCGCGCTGGTCGCCACGGCGTGACCGTCGCCGAGGAACACGACGGCCGTCACCGGCCCGGGGTGCGGCAGGGACTCAGTGACCTTGCCGGTCGCCGTATCCCAGATCCACGCTTTGCCGTCGGAACTCCCGGCGGCCACACTGAGCCCGTCCGGGCTGAACGTCACCGAGTTGACGAAGCTGGCCGGCCCGGTCAGCCGGACGGGCGCAGACGAACCGCCCAGGGTCCACAGCCAGACGGAGTCGTCCGCGCCGGCCGCGGCGAGCCTGCGGCCGTCCGGGCCGAACGCCACCCCGTACACCGCCTTCGCCGGTCCGGTCAGCGGCGGGCCGAGCGGCACCGGGTGCCGCAGGTCCGTGGTGTTCCACGTCCACACCTTGCGATCCAGACCACCGGCTGCGAGTGCCCGGCCGTCCGGGCTGAAAGCGACCCCCTGGACGGCTCCGGCGGGCCCGGTCAGCGGCGCGCCGAGCACCACGGGGTGCCGTGGGTCGGTGACGTCCCAGAGCCGTACCGTGCCATCGCCGTTCGCGGTGGCCAGGGTCCGCCCGTCCGGGCTGAAGGTCACCGAGTACACCGTGCTGGTGGCCCCGGTGAGGGGTGCGCCGAGAGCCGTCGCGCGGGTCGCGTCCCACAGGCGCACGGTCCGGTCGCCGCTGCCGCTCGCCAGGATCCGCCCGTCCGGGCTGAAGGCGACCGAGAAGACCGTGTCGGTGTGCCCGGTCAGCGGCCGGCCCAGCACGGCGGGGTGCCCGGGTCGTGCGAGGTTCCAGAGCCGTACCGTCATGTCGGCGCCAGCGGCGGCCATGGTGTGCCGGTCATGGCTGACCGCCACGGCCTGCATCACCCCGGGCGGACCCAGGACCCGGGTCACCGCGGGGGCCGGGTAGGACTCCAGGAGGGCAGCCCTGGCCTCGGGGGTCGGCGAGATGCGGTAGGCGGCCAGTGAGAGCTGCGCGGCCAGGGCGAGGTCGGTGCTCCGCAGCTTGCCGGCCTCGGTGGCCACCTGCCGGGAGATGGCCAGGTCGCGCTGCTGGTCGGCGGACGCGCGCTGCCGGAACGCGTAGCCGGCGAGCAGACCGGCGATCACGACGAGGACCGTCAGTGCGGCCAGGAGCTGCTGCAGCCGCCGGGTCCGCCGCCGCGCGGCACGGGTCTCGGCCGCCACGTGCTCGATGCTGGCGTCGAGGAACCGCCGCTCCAGCACGTTGAAGTCACCGGAATGCAGCGGATCGGCGGCCCGGTCCCTGGCGCCCGCCAGCCGTACGCCCCTGTAGAGCGTGTTCGGATCGTGGCCGGACTCACGCCAGGTCTCGGCGGCGTCCGTCAGTTGCCGGTGGGTGCGCAGGCCCGCGCGGTCGGTGTCGATCCACCCGCGCAACCGGGGCCAGGCCGTCAGCAGCGTCTCATGGGTGAGTTCCACATGGCCGGCGTCCGCGGTGATCAGCCGCCGCTCGATGAACCGGCCGAGTACGGCGTCCGCGTCCTCACCGGTCAGGAGCAGTTCGTCGTGGGGTACGCGGCGCCGGGTGTCACCGGTGTCGTCCGCGACGTGCACGAGGCGTACGAAGATCTGCCGTGCCAGCCTGCGCTGCCCCGAGGTGAGCCCCTCGTAGGCCTCCTCGGCGGTGGCCCCGACGGCGCCGCTGATGCCGCCGCTGTCGCGGTAGTCCGCCGCGGTGAGCCTGCGGCGGTGGCCTCTTTCCCAGGTGGTGAACAGGGCGTGGGACAGCAGCGGCAGCGCGCCCGCGTCATGGGCCTGTTCCCCGGCCGCCGACGGTGTCAGGTCGTGCAGCAGCAGCTCAACCAGGCCCTCCTCAAGGTCGAGCCGCGCCCGGGCGGCCGGTTCGACGATCGCGCTGCGAAGCTCCGGTTCGGTCATCGGGCCGACGATGACCTGGTCGTTCTGCAGGACCGGGACCAGCCTCGGGTAGCGCAGCGCCTGCGGGTAGAAGTCGGCGCGCAGCCCGATCACGACCAGGGACTGGGGCGCGGTGCACAGCGCCTCGATGAACGCCTGCCGCTGCGCCTCATCGCAGTTCGCGGTGAAGAGCTCCTCGAACTGGTCCACGACGACGACCCGGCGTTCGGTCAGCTCGGGCGGCTCGGGCCGGTCGCCCGGCGTCATCAGCAGCACCGGCCAGTGCCCGGCCGCGAGCGCGGGTATCAGACCGGCGCGCAGCAGCGACGACTTGCCCGATCCGGACGGCCCGACCACCGCGAGCAGGCGCCGTTCGGTCAGCCGCTCCACGAGCAGCCGGGTCAGCCGCTCCCTGCCGTAGAACCACTCGGCATCCTCCGGCTGGAAACTCGACAGGCCTCGGTAGGGGCTGGGCGCCGCCGCGGCCCGGCGCCCCGGGGCCCGCCGTACCCGGCCGAGTGCCTGGAGCCACTCCTGGACCTCGGCCTCGCCCGAGACTCCGCAGAGCCGCAGGATGCCGCGCATCAGTTCGGTCTGCTTCGCGGTGGGCAGATGGCGTCCGCTGAAGTAGCCGCCGATGGTGCTGTCGGGTACGTCGAGGGCGCTTGCGACGTCACGGACCGTGAGCCCGGCGCGTTCCCGGGTCAGCGTGAGTTCGGCTGCGAAGTCCCGGCGGGTACGGAGGTGACTCAGGTCGGACGGCTGGTCGCTCATGAAGAGTTTTCCTCTGTACGGCTTTGTCCGAGTATTTCACGGGCTCTTCCCGGCCGGCGGGGCCACGCGCTGTCCTGGTCTGGACGGCCTGGCTGTGGCAGATGCCCTATCACCACGGCGAAGGACGTACCTCCGTACAGAAAGATGGTCACGATGAGTAACCGCATGCGTTCATCTGGTTCGAAGGCCCGAGGGACCGAGGAGGACGGCGACTGACGCTCACGTGAGGGTCGGCACGATCGCCAGGGGGTCGGCGGCCAGCAGTTCCCGCCAGCCCGACAGGCGCCCGGGACGCAGCGGGACCGGACCCAGCCGCGTCCCGGGCGGCTCGCCGAAGCGGCGGATCGCGGTCCACGCGACGCGGGCCGTCCAGTCCATCACCTCGCCGGGGATCTCGGGCACGCAGGGAGTCAGGTCAGCGCGGGGTTCCGGGACCCGCAGCAGCAGGTCCCGGGGTGAGTTCCGATCCCGCAGCACGGTCTCAAGCCGCGCGTAGAGCGAGCCGGTGCGGTCCGCCCAGGCGGCACCGTCGCGCTCGCCCGGCGGGAAGTTCCCCGCCTCCCGTTCCGCCCACCAGGCCAGGTAGGCCGACGGTACCCGGGCGTACACCACCTGGGCGGGCGTGTCACGGAGCAGCCGCATGGCATAGGGCCCACCGGTGTCCGCGAAGGCCGCCGCGCGGACCATCACGACCGCCTTCCACGGACGCCCCAGGCTCACCGTCCGCTCGATGTGCCCGGCGACCGACACCCAGGCGCGGGTACGGTCGCGGCGCGCGTCCGCGGGGACGCCGACCACGTGACCGTGCCGGGTCACGTCCATGTTCTCCCGCACCAGCACGAACTGCCAGCCGAGTGCCTCGGCGAGCAGCGCGGCCGCCAGGCCGGTGCCGTGCCTGCCGCCGAGCACGACGATGGGCCCGAGGCCGGGCCGGTCGCACGGGTCGCCCGCCTCCGGCTGCTGGCTGCCGCCGATCAGGTCCTGGACGAGCAGGTGCGCGGGCCAGGACTGCGCGGCGGACCGCCAGGTACGGTGCCCGGGGCCGCCCTGCCAGCTGTACTCCTGCCCGGTGTTCAGCGCCTGGTGGGTGCGGGCCGCGAGTTCGAGATGGACCGACCAGTACTCCTGGTCTGCCTCGGCCTCCACCGGCGACGGCAGGTCACGTACACCGGCCACGGCCGCCAGTTCGGCGGCCTCCGCATAGGGCAGGGCGTCGTGGCCCGGCCGGAGCAGGAACTCCCCGACCCCGTTGGTGGCGGTACGGTACCGGCCGCCGGAGACCACCTGGCGCAGCCGTACCTCGAAACGCTCGGCCCCCTCCGCGACCGCGAGCAGCGCCCCGGCGGCGGCCAGCGGCGCGGGCAGCGCCGGACCGGTCAGCCGGTCCAGGTGCGGGCGCGCCCGCTCCAGGGCCTCGAGCGCCGCGTGCGTCTCGCCGGCGAGAGTCGCCGACATCGGAGCGAGGACCTCCGACTCGGGCAGCCAGTCAAGCTCCGCGAACAACTCCGACACCGGCAGCCCGGCGAGCTCGCCGAGCGACCGCAGGAACCCCGGCCGTACCGGCCGCTCGCACTTGAGGATCTTGCGGACCTGACCGTCGTCAAGACCCGTACGCCGGGCGATCTCCGCCGCGGTCGGCGGGATGCCCCGGGCCTCCATCGCGCGCAGGCAGCGGCGGAAGACGTCCTTGACCCGCTCCTGGTCCACCGGTACCCGAAGACCGTCCCCAGCTCCCGGCACCCGGTCACCTCCCCCCAGCCGGGTAGACGGTATCCCGCGAAACGGCCGCGCGCAGGCGTTCCGCTCCCCCGAGCTCAGGGGTTATTGGCCCAAGTCCGGGCGTGGTCCACTCGCTCCACCACATCCCAGGGAGGCCCACGATGACATTCCGTTCCCGCATCGCAGCGTTCACCACGGCCGGCGCTCTGCTGGCCGCTCTCGCCGGCTGCTCCTCGGGGGGCGCTCTGAGCTGCGGCGACTACCGATCGAAGAACACCCACGACCGGCTCGTCGCGGTCAGCCAGATGCTCAAGGACCGCAGTCAGCCCAACGGGATGCTCAGCGTGTACGGGGTCGAGTTGTCGGTCGACGCGTACTGCTTCTCCCACCCCTCAAGCGCGACGATCGACGGCATCTACAAGTCGTGACCGTCCTGTGACGGTTGCGCCACAAATGGACCGGTAATCGGGACACCCCGAACTGTCGCCGTCTCCCGTGCGCACGCCATGCTCCTCATCAGGGGTGGACATGCTCACAGAGCTGGGAGTCATCGAGGTGACGGGGCCTGGCGCGGAGCCACGGCTGCTGCGCGCCGGGGAGCGCATGACCTTCGGGCGGGGACCGCAGGTCGATCTGGTGCTCGGGCCCGACCCCTGGTTGTCGAGGCGGGCCGGGGAGATCTGCGCGTTCGACGACGGCGTCCGGGTCACCAATCTCAGTGCGAAGCACTCGCTGTATGTGCAGGTGAACGGCGACACGATACGGCTGCCGACGCTCTCCCCCGGGACGGGCAACATCGGCTGTTTCCTGGTCGCCGGCGCCGCGACCGTCGGGACCACCGCGGTCCCCGGCACCGACCAGTCCGTCCGCATCGTGCTCCCCGCCTCGTGGCCGCTCGACCCGGTCGAGTCCTCGGCCCCGTCGGTCAGGGCGCCGACCACCGTGCTGCCGATGACCCTCGACACCCTGACCAAGGAGTTCATGGTCGCCCTCCTGCTCTGCCGCCCGTGGCTCCTGGACGCCAGCAGGATGGCGCCGCTGCCGTCCGCCCCGCAGATCGCCGAAGAGGCACTGCGGGTCACCGGATCACACCACGCGCTGCGGCTCTTCTCGTCCGATCCCGAGGAGCGCCAGCGGCTGTCCGCACAGGTCCACGAGCACCTCAAGGGACTGCGCGCGAAGATCCGTAAGCGTGCACTCGTCTCCGCAGATCACGACCTGACCAATACGGCGGTCGCCTCGGTGCTCCTGCACTACGACATCATCACCGTGGGTCACCTCGCTCTCCCCCTCGATCACGCCTGGCTTTCCGCCCAGGAGAACAAGTGGTGGGGCCGCCACCCCTGACTTCGGGGATAGCCGAGGGCTCGGGAGGTCTCCGAGGATGGATGTCCGGCGGCCGATCGCACCGGGGCCGGTCGGCCGCCGGACTCCGCCAGACCGCCTGGACATCTGACCAGAGGAGCACGCGGTGGAACGCCCGTTGGGAAGCAAGTACATCCTGGAGTCGGCCCTGGGCCATGGTGCGACGGGCGAGGTCTGGCGGGGCCGCACAGCCGACGGCCAGGAGCTCGCCTTCAAGGTCCTGCACGACGGGCTGGCCCGCGACCACGAGACGGTCCGCCGGTTCATCCAGGAGGCCTCGCTGCTGGTCGGGGTGAACCATCCCAATCTGGTCCAGGTGCACGATCTGGTGGTCGAGGGCGAGACGCTGGCGATCGTCATGGATCTGGTCACCGGAGGGGACCTGCGGGACCTGCTCGGCCAGTACCGTGTCCTGCCGCCCGCCGAGGTCTGCCGGATCGGTGCCGAGATGGCCGCCGGGCTCTCGGCGGTGCACGCGGCGGGGGTCGTGCACCGTGATCTCAAGCCGGAGAACCTGCTGCTCGACGGGCGGATCTCGCCGCCCAGGCCGAGGCTGACCGACTTCGGCATCGCGCGGATCGCCGAGCAGACCGGCAGCGGCCGGTCGACCATGCTGGTCGGCACTCCGCAGTACGTGGCGCCCGAGGTGTTCGACGGCCAGATCCCCACGCCGTCCGCCGACCTCTACGCCCTGGGCATCGTGCTGTACGAGATGTGCTGCGGGACGACGCCGTTCACCGGCGGGTCCACGCTGTCGGTCCTGCGGCGGCACGTCGAGTGCGCTCCGGGACGGCCCGCCGGGATCCCCGACCCGCTGTGGGAGCTCATCGCCGCGCTGCTGGTCAAGAACCCGGCGGCGCGGCCCGCGCCCGCCGCCCGGGTGGCGCACCTGCTGACCGCGCTCACCGCCGACCTCGCGGCGGTACCGCCGGCCCCAGCGCTCACCGAGCCGCCTCCGGCCGTGCCGTTGATCTCCGT
>JAOPYM010000448.1 GCA_025964615.1 Actinomycetes bacterium | reverse complement strand
GGTCCGGGGGGGTCGTCCCCCCGGGAAAACGCTGCGGGCCGCCGGGAAGCTGACCAGAGGTCAGCGAACACGGCGGCCCGCCTCGTGGAGATGTCGGGATTCGAACCCGAGTCCTCCGGGACCTTTCCAAGGCTTCTCCGAGCGCAGCCTGCATTGTTTTTCTCAGCCCCGGCGATCACGCAGGCAATACGCCGACGGGCTCAGTCACTGTTTGATTTCCCAGCTGGTCCCGTGACCGGACCGGCCAGTTGAGCCTTCTAGCGACGCCAGGTCCCGGGCCGAAGGCGCTCCCGGGCTGACGGTCTACTCCCGAACTCGCTTAGGCAGCGAGAGCGAAAGCGGCCTTGGGGGCCGCGACAGTGCTATTAGAATTGGCACTTGTGTTTTACGGTCGCGTTTTTACGAGGTCACGTCCGCCACCCTCGGCTCGCTTCACTTGGATTAACCACCGAAGTCGAAACCAGTCATCCCCCTGTTGAGTTGTAGACGACCACGCGTGGCGTGCCCGACACCCATGATCTTACTTCCCTCAACGCTGAGCCGGCAACGGAGATTCCCTAGCCTGGCCGGCCATGGGGGACCGAGGCGCGCTTGGGGCGGGGGTCACGGCATCTGAGGCGGTTGCGGTCCAGAAATGGAGATGGCCCCCGCAGGCGCTGGCGGTGGCCGAAACGCGCCCGCGGGGGCCGACCGGCAGGGTCGGAGCCGGCCTTTCGAAGTCCGGGCCTCCCCCGAGATGAGGCCCGGCTCTCACGTGACTGGGCCGCAACCCCCCAAGCGAGCCTCAGTCATATGTAAAGACGCCAGGGAGCACCCGAATGGTTGCTCACGGTGACTGAGTTTTTGGTAACGTTTTGGTAACGGGGTCATCTGTCCCCAGAAAGCCCTTTCCTATCGGGGCTTCCACCAGCTGAGACGCCAGTATGTCCGCTTGCAACCCATGCTCGAGCCAAGCTGCGGCCACTGCGGTTGGTAACGGAGAGTAATCGAGCTAGGATTCCGGCTCAGGCGACCTTGTAGATCCAGCCGAACGGGTCTGGCTTGTGGCCGTACTGGATGTCGATCAGTTCGGACTTCAGCCGCTGGGTGACCGGGCCTGGCGTGCCGTCGCCGATCGTCCAGCCGCCGGACGCGCCGTCGACCGCGCCGATCGGCGTGACGACCGCCGCCGTCCCGCAGCCAAAGACCTCGGTCAGCTCGCCCGAGGCGCAGTCCCGACGCCACTGGGTCACCGAGATCCTGCCTTCTTCCACCGGGATGCCGAGGGTCGGCGCCAGCCGCAGCAGCGAGTCACGGGTGATGCCGGGCAGCAGCGAGCCGGTCAGCTCCGGCGTGATCAGCCGGGCCGACGTCCCGGAACCGTACACGAAGTACAGGTTGTTGCTGCCCATCTCCTCGACCCACTCGCGGGTGGCCGCGTCCAGCCACACCACCTGGTCGCAGCCCTTGTCCACCGCTTGCTGCTGCGCGGCGAACGACGACGCGTAGTTGCCGCCACACTTGACCGCGCCGGTGCCGCCGGGGGCCGCGCGCGTGTAGTCCTCCGACATCCAGACCTTGACGGTCTTGCCCTCGCCGAAGTACGAGGCGGCCGGGGAGGCGATGACGCAGAACAGGTACTCGGTCGACGGGCGGTTGACGCCGAGGCCCTGCTGGGTGGCGATCACGAACGGGCGCAGGTACAGGCTCTTGCCCTCGCCTTCCGGCACCCAGTCCCTGTCCTGGGTGACGAGCAGCTCGAGGGCACGGACGAACGCGTCCTCGGGAAGCTCGGGCATCGCCATCCGGCGACAGCTGGAGTTGAAGCGGGCCGCGTTAGACCGCGGGCGGAACATGACGATCGACCCTGACGCCTGCCGGTAGGCCTTGAGGCCCTCGAAGAGCTCCTGGCCGTAGTGGAACACCGCCGTGGCCGGGTCGAGCGTGAACGGCCCGTAAGGCTCGAGCTTCCCGTCGTGCCAGCCGCGCTCCTCGGTCCAGCGCAGCGTGATCATGTGATCGGTGAAGACCTGACCGAACCCCGGCGCTTCCAGTCTCCGCGCACGCTCAGCGGCGGGCACCCGCGCCTGGGAGGGGTGGATCTCGAATTGGATCTCGGTGTCGAGGTTTGCGGTCATCGCAGGTCAGGTCCTTTCAGGGCGATATACGACTGTATCGGTTCTGCAGCGCCAAGTGAGCTTCTGGCTTCGCCGGCGCCGGCCCGCGCGAACATGCCATCGGTGTTGTCATAGTGACACCGATGGCACGCTCGTGCACAGGGCGGCGCTGGCGCGTTGCGGGGGCAGGCCCCCGCTATCCGCCTACTCGCTTGACGATGTCGTCACCGATCTCGACCGTGGTCCGCGCCGCGGGCCCGCCCGCGCGGGCGAGCACGTCGTCAGAGACCGCCTGCTCGATCTTCGCCGCCGCCGCGGAGAGGCCGAGATGCGCGCACAGCATCCCCACGGACAGGATCGCCGCGGTCGGGTCGGCCTTGGACTGCCCGGCGATGTCGGGCGCGCTGCCGTGCACCGGCTCGAACATCGACGGGG
>JAOPYM010000437.1 GCA_025964615.1 Actinomycetes bacterium | reverse complement strand
AACACCGACTTCATCGACAACTCGGCGGGCGTGGACACGTCCGACCACGAGGTCAACATCAAGATCCTGCTCGACCAGGTGGTGCGGGACGGCGAACTGACCGTCAAACAGCGCAACGCCATGCTGTACGAGATGACCGACGAGGTCGCCGACCTGGTGCTGCCCGACAACTACCTGCAGAACGTGGTGCTGGCGGCCTCCAGGCAGCAGGCGCCGGAGATGATGCACGTGCACGCCCGGTTCATGCGCAGGCTGGAGCGGGACGAAAAACTGAGGCGGCGCCTGGAGTTCCTGCCCGACGACAAGGCCATCAGCGAGCGCCGGGCCGCCGGGCAGGGGCTGAGCTCGCCCGAGTTCGCGGTGCTCCTGGCCTACGCCAAGCTCACGCTGGAGGCCGACCTCATCGAATCGGCGGTGCCCGACGACCCGTACCTGAGGTCCTGGCTGGTCGACTACTTCCCGACCCCGCTGCGCGAACGGTTCGGTCCGTACATGGACCGGCACCCGCTGCGCAGGGAGATCATCGCCACCACCGTCGTCAACGACCTGGTCAACCGGAGCGGCACCAGCTTCGTGTTCCGGATGGGGGAGGAGACCGGGGCGAA
Organism: Actinomycetes bacterium; assembly: GCA_025964615.1. Lineage (GTDB taxonomy): Bacteria > Actinomycetota > Actinomycetes > Streptosporangiales > Streptosporangiaceae > RYN-227. The sequence continues at coordinate 2,596 of JAOPYM010000437.1, read as the reverse complement.
CGCGTGCGACATCGCCCGCGCGTACCTGGTCGCCCGCGAGGTGTTCGACATGCCGAGGTTCTGGCGGTCCGTCGAGGCCCTCGACCACCAGGTCGAGGAGCAGGTGCAGCTGGGGATGATGCTGGAGGCCCGCAAGCTCACCGAGCGCGGGTCCCGGTGGCTGCTGCACAACCGGCGGCCCCCGTTCGACATCGCCGAGACCATCGGGGCGTTCGCCGAGGGTGCGCTGTCCCTCGCCCCGGTCCTGCCCAAGTTCCTCGTGGGCCGGGACCAGGTCGCGTTCGAGGAGCGCCGTTCCTCGTTCGCCGAGCGCGGAGTGCCCGATGAGCTCGCTGAGCAGGTGGCGATGATGGTCTCCGCCTACTCGACGTTCGACATCGTCGAGGTCGCCACCGCCACCGGCAGGCCCGTCGAGGAGGTGGCCGAGGTCTACTTCGACCTGGCCGAGCGGCTGCAGCTGTCCCGGCTGCGCGAGCCGATCATCGCGCTGCCCCGCGATGACCGGTGGCGGTCGATGGCGCGTTCCGCGCTGCGCGACGACCTCTACGCGGCGATCGCGGCGCTCACCAGGAACGTCCTGGAGGTCAGCGCGCCCGGCGCGCAGCCCGAGGAGCGGATGGCCGGCTGGATGGCGACGAACGGGTCCGCGCTGAACCGGGCGCGGCAGACCCTCGGCGAGATCTGGGAGAGCGACAGCTCCGACCTGGCGACCCTCTCGGTCGCCCTCGGCGCCGTCCGCACCCTCGTCACCGCCTGCACCCTGCCCAGTTGACCCGTGGCGTTTCCCGCACCGCTTCACCAAACGGTGCGGGAAATGCCAGCTTCTGTTGGACGAGTCAACGAGCTTGGGTGACGGTGATGGACTCGCCGAGTACGGCGGCGGAGCCCTTGGCGGGCAGGTAGCCGATGGTCTGCCAGATCAAGGTGGCCTCGGTCGCGGTGGTACGGCCCAGGTAGGCCTGGACGGTCTGGGGCGGGGTGCCGGTGAACCGCTGCGTCTGCCGCAGGGTGTACCAGACCAGGGCCCCGCCGTCCTTGGTCTGCAGCCCGTACGACGCGAAACCGGCGTCCGTGAACGCGCCGTTGCTGCGGGCCGTACGGGAGAACGCGTCGGGCGTGAACCCGGGGGCGGTCGTGCCGTTCAGGAATCCGGTGTGCAGGCCGGGTATCCGCAGGTCACCGCCGACCGGTATCGCGTACCCCTGCCCGTCGGTGGCGATCTCCGGTGGCCTGCCGCTGAACGGCAGCCGGTGCACAGGCCGCCACGGATCACCGGCGGCGCCCTGAGCGAACAGCAGCACCACCTCGGTCCCGGCGCCACCCCCCGGGTGCTCCTGGAGTGCCGCGGCGGCGAACCACTTGGGATAGCCGGCCAGCCTCGGGACGTACATCACCGGATTGACGAGCGAGATCCTGGTGGCCTTGCCGTGCGCCAGCTTGAACTGGGCGACGGCCACGTCGGCCAGGGGACCGCCGACCGTGGCCCGCACCGCCCTGGCATCGGTGGCCTGGCTGAACGCCGTTGCGAAGTCATTCAGGATCTTCACCGACTCGGGCGCGGTGACGGCGGGCGCGATGGCGGCCGGTGCCGCCGGACGGGCGCCGACCGCATCGGCCGCCCGGCCGGAACAACCCGTGCACAGCAGGGACACGGCGAACAGCGCCGGCAGCAGACCTCGGGACATATCGCCGGTCAGTGTACGAGAGTCGGCGTGCCCGGCACACAGCGGTCAGAGGGCGCCGGGCACGCCGACGATTCAGGAGGCCGTGGCCTGGATGGCCTTGCGGTACATGCCTGTCACCGTGGCGTCTCCATGGGTGGGCACCTGCGCCAGGTACTGGACCAGGACGACGGTGTCGAGCTGCTTGTGCACCTTGCCCGAGGGCCCGAGCCCGACCAGATCACCGGCGACGGAGATCGCCCCCGGCCTGCTGGTGACGTACGACTCACGCTGCCGCAGCGTGTACCAGACCACCGCGCCGCCGTCCTTGGTCTGCAGCGCGTACACCGGCTCGGCGCTGGGCGCGAAGTGCGAGATCAGCCGTACCCCGAGCTTGAGGAAGCCGCTCTGCGCCTGGAGCAGCGCCGCATACGCATGGGAGGTCGCCGTACCGGGCTCAAGGCCGCTGGCGGCAGGGGCGCTGGGCCCTTCCGTGAGCAGCGCCGCATGCTCCGCGCCGATGGGCTGGGCCGGCCTCGCGATCGTGGCGTAGCCGGCGGAGTCCAGTTGCACGTCCGTCAGCGGGTTGCCCTTCGAGTACGGGTCGGCCGCGAGGCGCCAGGGATCGCCGGCGGCGTCCTGGCTGAACAGCAGGGCGTTGTGCGTCGTGCCCGAGGCGGCGTCCACCGCGAACCAGCGCGGATAGCCGGTGGCCCGCGGGATGTAGAACACCGGGGCGGTGTAGGCGAGCGGCTTGGACTGCTGGCTGGTCGCGCGGCGCAGCTTGAAGGCCGCCGTGTCCATGGACAGCTGGGCGCCGGTCTCCACGGAGCGGAGCAGCTGGGCATCAAGGGCCTTGCCCGCCTGGTTGCCGGTCGCCTCGTACCGGCTGAGCACCTGCTGCGCCTCGGCCTTGGTGAGGGCCGGGGCGGCGT
>JAOPYM010000428.1 GCA_025964615.1 Actinomycetes bacterium | reverse complement strand
AGAAGGTCACCTCCGGCCAGGTCCTCGCCACCCTCGACTCCACCCTGGCCACCGAGCAGGTGACCGCCGCGGCCGCCTCCCTCGCCGCCGCCAACGCCACCACCCTCGCCACCGCGAGCCCCAGCGCCAGCGCCAGCACCAAGACCCCATCGACGTGCCCGACCAAGACCACCTCGCCCAAGACCACCTCGCCCAAGACGAGCGTGTCCAGTCCGGCGGCCGTCACGCCCAAACCCGCGGTCACCCCGACCCATAGCGCCAGCCCGAAGCCGACCACCTCCTGTAGCAAAAAGAGCAGCGGGTCAGCGAGTCCCAAGCCCTCAAGCCCTGGTGGTGGTAACTCGGCGCCCACGACCGTGGCGCAGCTGGACGCGATGATCACTAAGGCGCAGGTCGCGTTGAACCAGGCGCAGCGGGCGCTGGCCGGGACCGTGATCACCGCGCCGATCGACGGGACCGTGATCACCGTCGCGGGCGATGTCGGCACTCAGGTCTCCGGACCGGGTTCCAGTGGGTTCGTCACCCTCGGGGACCTCACCGAACTCCAGGTCAAGGCGAGCTTCTCGCAGACCGACGTGGCCAAGCTCAAGATCGGCCAGACCGCCGCGATCAGCCTGGCGACCCGGGGGGGCCAGTCCTTTGACGGCTCCGTCACCCACATCGAACCCGCCGCGACCATCACCGGCAGCCTGGTCCAGTACGGCGTGAACATCGCCTTCGACAACGTGCCGAAGGGCCTCCTGCTCGGCCAGACCGCGACCGTCCTCGTCACCGTCCAGCAGGCCCAGGGTGCCCTCTACGTGCCGGCCACGGCGCTGCGCACCGGCACGTCCGGGACGTACCAGGTCAAGGTCCACCGCGCCGGGGGAATACAGACCCGCAGCGTCCAGATCGGGGTGCGCGGCGACCAGTACGTCGAGATCCGTTCCGGGCTCAGCAGCGGCGACCAGGTCGTGACATCCGGCTGAGCCCGGCTTCGGCACCCCCGCCCGAACCCGGGCGAACCACCTCCACGTAACGTGATCGAATGATCACACGATGGCGCGGTGCCGCCGCGGGAACCGCTCTCGTGGCAGTGCTGCTCGCGGGGTGCGGTTCGGGTACGACGACCGCGACGAAGGCGGGGGCCACCGCCTCGCTGCCGAGTACCTGGAGCAGGGAGCGCATGCAGAAGCTGATCCAGCATCTGCAGACCGCGACGGTGACCCCCTCATCGAGGCCCGCCCGGGTCTACATCCGAGAGGGGGCGCTGTTCTACAACGACGCGACCGGCGACCACTTCTGCACGGCCAGCGTGGTGGAGAGCCCGAAGATGAACCTGCTGATCACCGCCGCGCACTGCATCCACACAGGCCGGGGCGGGTCGTACCGCAAGAACATGGTGTTCGCACCCCGGTACCTGGACGGCAGCACCCCGGACGGCATCTGGACGGTCTCCTCGGAACTGGTGGGCGACACGTGGATCAAGTCTTCGGACGCCGACATGGACGTCGGGTTCATGACCGTGGCGGCGCAGAACGGCAAGAACATCAGCGAGGTACTGGGCGCCAACGACCTGGGCATCAACCCCGGCTACACCAACATCGTGCGGGTGGTCGGGTACCCGAGCAACGGCAACGCGCCCATCGCCTGCGTGAACAAGACCACCAAGCAGAGCGCCACCCAGGTCCGGTTCGCCTGTCAGGGCTACTTCAACGGCACCAGCGGCAGCCCATGGCTGACCCATCCCGAACCCAAGTCCGGTACCGCCACGATCGTAGGGGTGGTCGGCGGTTACCAGGCCGGCGGCAGCACCGACTACGTTTCGTACAGCCCGTACTTCGGTGACGCCGTCAAGGACCTGTACACGAAGGCGCAGAGCCTGAGCTGAGGCCGCGCAGGGCGGTGTCGACCACTTGATCGGCGAAGTCCTCGGGCAGGTCCTCGTCCGGGCTCAGGCTGCGGGCCCGCATCGTGACGGCCCCCGCGATGATGGCCATCGCCACCTCGGGATCAAGGTCCGGACGCAGCTCACCGTTCGCGATGCCGCGCCTCAGCACGGCCCGCATCACCTCCTGGCGCGGCAGGACAACGGTCTGCTTGAACTGCCGCGCCAGGTGCGGATGCTTGGTCGCGCCGCCGAAGATGTTCCAGACACAGTCCAGGCGCGGGTCCTGGCTGGGCCGTACCGCCCGGGCCAGCGCGACCAGATCGTCACGCACCGACTCGCCTGCCAGGTCCGGGATGGGGCCTTTGAGGGTGGCGAGTGCGTCGATGATGAGCGCTTCCTTGTTGGGCCACCGCCGATAGATCGTGGTCTTGCCGACGGCGGCACGGGCCGCCACCGCCTCGATCGTCACCCCGGCGACGCCGGCCTCCTGGATGAGGAGGTCCAGCGTCGCCTCGATGATCGCCCTCTCGGCACGCTCGCTGCGCGGCCGGCCCGGAGGCCGTCCCGGCCCGCTACCGAGAAGGGTCTGCTCAATGGCCATAACAAATCACCATCTCACACGCCCGCGGTTTCCCGCTCGCCACTCGTAGAACCCTCCGCCGTCTTGGCCTTGGGCCTGCCCGGCATCCACTTGAGGACGACGAACACGCCGAGCAGCGCGATCACTGCGGAGATGCCGGAGGCCACATGCATACCGTGCACGAACGCATCGTGCGCCGGGCTCAGCAACGCGGGCAAGTGCAGCTTGTCGGCGATCCCCGCGGTGGTACCGATCGACTCGCCGGCCTTGTCGCGCAGCCCGGCGGGCAGCACGGTGAGGTGGCTCTTCATCTGGCCCCGGTAGATCGAGGAGAGCACCGAGCCGAGGATGGCCACGCCCAGCGCGACCGCCACCTGGCGGGAGACGTTGGTGATCGCCGAGCCCGCCCCGGCCTCCTGCCTGGGGAGTACGGACATGACGGAGTTGGTGGCGGGCGGCATGACGTTGGCCATGCCGGCGCCCTGCAGGAAGAAGCCGATTTCAAGGAGCCAGATCGGCGAGTTCACGGTCGCGAGCTGGTAGGTGAGGATGGCCATGGTCACCACGATCAGGCCGACGGTGGAGACCGCCTTGGCGCCGTACCGTTCGACCATCTTGGCGCTGCGCGGCGAGAAGATCAGCTGGGCGGCGGCGAACGGCAGGGTCAGCAGACCGGCCTGGAGTGGCGTGTAGTTGCGGACGCTCTGCAGGTAGATCGAGATGAAGAAGAACACCCCGGCCATGCCGAAGAACACCAGCGTGATCGCGCCGACGGAGGCCGAGAGGCGCGGGTCCCTGAAGAGCCGCACGTTCAGCGACGGGTGGTCGATGCGGGACTCGTACCAGCCGAAGAAACCCAGCACGACGAGGCCGCCGATGATCGGGCCGAGCACGGCGAACTGGATCCAGGAGGTCTTCTGGCCACCCTCGATGATCCCGTACGTCACCAGGACCAGGCCGACGACCGAGAGCGCCACCCCTACCCAGTCGATCTTCCTCGGGTCCGGGTTGCGCGACTCGGGCACGAGCACCACGATCGCGGCGATGCCGATGATGATGACCGGCACGTTGATCAGGAAGACCGAGCCCCACCAGAAGTGGTCGAGCAGGATGCCGCCGGTGACCGGGCCGATCGCGATGCCGATGCCGACCGCACCGGCCCAGGTGCCGATCGCCCTGCCGCGCTCCGCCGGGGTGAAGATGTTCGAGATGATGGACAGGGTCTGCGGCATGATCGCCGCGCCGCCGAAGCCCATCGCGGCCCGGGCCCAGATCAACTGGGTGGGGCTGGTGGCGTAGGAGGAGAGCAGTGAGGACAGGCCGAACAGCGCGAGACCGATGATCAGCATGCGCTTGCGGCCGATCCGGTCACCGATGACGCCGAAGGTGAAGAGCAGGCCGGCGAAGACCAGGGTGTAGGAGTTGATCGCCCACTCGAGCTGGCTCTGGGTGGCGCCGAGCCCCTCCTTGGGGTCGGCGATGGTCTTCAGTGCGACATTGAGGACGGTGTTGTCCAGAACCACGACGAGCAGGCTGACGATCAGAACGCCGAGGATGGTCCAGCGGCGCGGGTGCCCGGTCTGCGCCGGCCCTGTTGAGGGCTGCGAAGTCACGGTTTCTCCTTCGGAACTTGGGGGGTGACCCATTCGATACGATTGCGTTTCGTATAAGCCTAGGGCTCGTTCGTTCGATACGCAACCGTATCGTTTCGAAACTCCCTGCGGGCAGTGTGACCGAGTTGGGAATCCTGAGGCCTACCGCATCCGTTGACAGCGTGGAATCATCAGATCCGTCCGGGTACGCCACAGTGGCGACTCGAGACTGTGGAGGTTCGTGATGTCAGCTCTCTCCAGCAACCCCGCCCGAACTGAGGCCCTGTACGGCGGCCAGTCGGGACGCAGGGTGACCGTCAGAGATATCGCCGCCGCGAAGGAGCGGCACGAGAAGTGGCCCATGCTCACCGCCTACGACGCGCAGACCGCGCGGATCTTCGATGAGGCCGGCATCCCGGTGCTGCTCGTCGGCGACTCGGCCGCGATGGTCGTGTACGGGTACGACTCGACGATCCCGGTCACCGTCGACGACCTCATCCCGCTGACCGCCGCCGTCGTACGCGGCTCGAAGCGGGCGATGGTGGTCGCGGACCTGCCCTTCGGGTCGTACCAGGCCGGAGTGCCCGAGGCCCTCGCCACCGCCACCCGGTTCCTCAAGGAGACCGGCGCGCACGCGGTCAAGCTGGAGGGCGGCAAGCGGGTCCTGCCACAGGCCGAGGCCATGGTCGCCGCCGGCATCCCGGTGATGGGCCACCTCGGCCTGACGCCGCAGTCGGTCAACGTCTTCGGCGGCTACCGCGTGCAGGGCCGGGGCGAGGACGGCGAGCAACTGATGTCGGACGCCAAGTCGCTGGAAGCGGCGGGCGCCTTCGCCGTCGTCCTGGAGTGCGTTCCTGAGGATCTCGCCGCCCGGGTCACCGCCTCGCTGTCCATCCCGACGATCGGCATCGGTGCCGGACCCGGCACCGATGCCCAGGTGCTCGTCTGGCAGGACATGGCCGGGCTGACCCCGCACACCGCCAAGTTCGTCAAGCGCTACGCCGACGTCGCCACCATCCTCGCCGACGCGGCCCGCTCGTTCGCCGACGAGGTCACCACCGGCTCCTTCCCGGCCCCCCAGCACTCCTACCACTGACGTTGAGTCGTGGCGTTTCCCGCACCTTTTCTTCATACGGTGCGGGAAACGCCACGAGTCAACGGTGGGACCGGCGCGGATCGCTCACACGTCGGTGACGCGGAAGCCTGCGTGGGCCTTGTAGCGGCGGTTGATCGAGATGAGGTTCGCCGTCAGTGCCTCGACCTGATGGGCGTTGCGCAGCCGGCCTCCGTAGATGCCGCGCATCCCGGGAATCTCGTCGGCCAGCGCCTGCACCGTGTCGGTGGCCTCGCGGTCGTCACCGAGCACCAGAACGTCGAGGTCCATCTTCTCGACCGAGGGGTCGAGCAGGAGTACGGCCGACACGTGGTGGAACGCGGCGACGACCCGGCTGTCGGTCAGCACGGCGGCGGCCTGCTCGGCGGCGCTTCCCTCCTCGACGGGCAGCGCGTGGGCACCCTGCTTGTCGAAGCCCATCGGGTTCACGCAGTCGATGACGATCTTCCCGGCCAGTTCGGTGCGCAGCGACTCGAGGGTCGCCTTGTGCCCGTCCCACGGCACCGCGACGATCACCACGTCGGCCTCGGTGGCGACGGCCGCGTTCTCGGCGCCGCGTACCCCGATCTCGTCGGCCGCCTGCTGGGCCCTCTCGGCGTTCCGGGAACCGATGATCACCTGATGACCGGCCAGCGAGAACCGCCTGGCGAGGCCCTTGCCCTGGTCGCCGGTGCCGCCGAGGATGCCGATCGTGAGGCCTGCCACGTCGAGAGGAGTCTGCGTCATGGACACGATCCTGCCAGGGCGGTTTCGGGCGTACTTCGACCGGGGCGGTTCCACCGTACGGGCCTGCTCAGCGCGACCGATACGGCACGATGGGTCAGGTGGATTCCGAGCAGGTGGTGATGCTGCGCCAGATGCTGTCCCCCACCGGATGGCTGGAGCGCGCCCAGGAGTTCGGGCGTGCGCTGCGGACCCCGAGGGATCCCGGCGGGCTGCTGCTCGTCGGCACACCGGAACAGGAACCGTGGCACCTGGCCGCCCATCTCGGCGATGAGGGCCGGTTCAACGACCTCCCCCAGCTGACGCCCACCCTCATACGGTGGGCACCGCCGCAGGACGCGCCACCGCACCTGCGGGTCGGGCTCGACCGGCTGGCGGCGGCGGGGCGGGGCGAGACCCTGTTCGTCGTCGCCGAGGAGGATGCTCCGGCCCCTCTGCTGGAACGGGTGGACGACGCGCGGCGGACCGGGGCTCGGATCCTCACGCTCGACGGCGGGGACCGGGAGCTGCGCGGGCTTGCGCACGAGTCACTGCTGCTGCCGCCGCTGATCTCCTTCGACGGCGCCCAGCACCTGGTGAGCGCCGCGGCCGGCGGGAGCGTTGAGCGCCGCCGCGGCCTGCGCGACCGCATCGCGAGGCTGCTCGATGCGGTCAGCGGCCCCCTGGTCGATTAGCGTCACTTAGTCGTCGTCCTGCTTCTTCCACGCCTCGTTGCGGGCCTTGGCCGTCTCCAGGGCGTGGGCCGCAGCGTCCTCGGTCTCGTACGGGCCCATCCGCTCCCGGCCCGGGCAGCCGGGGCCGTGCTCGACCCGCATGTGCTTCAGGCAGAACCACCAGGCGTCCGTGGTGTCCTCGATCATGTGCCCGCCTCCGATCTTGATACCGCCCCACCATCCTGCCCGGTTTCTGGGAACTACACTCAGCAGACATGACGACGCAACTCCGGCCCGGCCACATCTCACCGCTGCGCAAGGTACCTCCGGGGATCACCCGTCCGGAGTACGTCGGCAGGAAGAACCCCAAGACCGGCGAGCCGGACGTCAAGACCCCAGAGATCATCGCAAAGATGCGGGTGGCCGGGAGGATCGCCGCCCAGGCCCTGGAAGAGGTCGGCCGCAACATCCGGCCCGGTGTCACCACCGACGAACTGGACCGGATCGGGCACGAGTTCCTGCTCGACCACGGCGCCTACCCGTCCACGCTCGGCTACCGGGGGTTCCCCAAGTCGCTGTGCACCTCGCTGAACGAGGTGATCTGCCACGGCATCCCCGACGACACCGTGGTCAAGGACGGCGACATCATCAACATCGACATCACGGCGTTCATCGGCGGCGTGCACGGTGACACCGACGCGACGTACCTGGTCGGCAATGTGGACGAGGAGTCGCGGCTGCTGGTCGAGCGGACCAGGGAGGCGACCATGCGGGCCATCAAGGCCGTCGTCCCCGGGCGCTCCCTGAATGTGATCGGCCGCGTCATCGAGTCGTACGCCAAGCGGTTCGGGTACGGCGTGGTCAGGGACTTCACCGGCCATGGCATCGGTACCACGTTCCACAGCGGGCTGATCGTGCCGCACTATGACGACCCGAGCGCCGACACCGTGATGGAGCCGGGGATGACGTTCACGATCGAGCCGATGCTGACCCTCGGCACGATCGACTACGAGATCTGGAAGGACGGCTGGACGGTCGTCACCCGCGACCGCAAGCGCACCGCCCAGTTCGAGCACACCCTCCTGGTGACCGAAGACGGCCACGAAGTTCTTACGCTGCCATGACCCGGGGCGGGTAGAACGATCTCAATGAACGCCCCCGAGAGTTACCAGCCGCGCGTTCCCTCCGACTTGATGCCCCCGGGCCGGGCTGCGGTGAGCGCGTCATGGGCACTGCTACCGATTCTCACCATCGGTTGGGCCACTCCGTTCACGTTCGCGATCGCCGCGCTCTGGCGGCGGTCCCTACCGCTGGTGATCGCCGCGGCGTGCTATCTCGGTGTCTTCGCAGTGCAGGTCGTGCTCTATCCGAAGGTCTATCCGGGCACCGGTACGCCCCAGGACCACGGCGCCCAGCTGCTGTTCAACATGTGCATGCTGGTTCAGGCCGTCGTGGGCTGTGTGCACGCGTTCCTGGTGCGGCGCAGGGTGTTCGATCCGGACGGCCTGGCGGGCACCAACGAGACGGCCGTCGCGCAGGTCCGCAAGCAGCGGGCATTGCGGCAGAAGGCGCGCGAGCTCGCCGGCT
>JAOPYM010000406.1 GCA_025964615.1 Actinomycetes bacterium | reverse complement strand
TCTGTCGCCACGCCCGTACGTCCGGCGGTCAGCCCCGAGAACACCGAGCGCTACGAGCGCGACGTCCTTCCCTACGCCCAGCCCCTGTTCGTCAGCGCCGTCCGCATGACCCGCAACAGCGCGGACGCCGAGGATCTCGTCCAGGAAACCCTTGCCAAGGCGTACCTGAACTTCCACCAGTTCAAGGAAGGCACCAACCTCAAGGCGTGGCTGCACCGCATCCTCACCAACAACTTCATCAACCTCTACCGCAAGAAGCAGCGTGAGCCGCAGCGGACCAGCATCGCCGACGAGTACGAGGAGCTCCAGCTCGCACTGACCTCCTCGCAGGCCTCCGGGCTGCGCTCGGCCGAGCACGAGGCCCTCGACCGGATCCCCGACGGCGAGGTCCTCCAGGCCCTCAAGGCCCTGCCTGCGGACTTCCGCGAGGCCGTCTACCTCGCCGACGTCGAGGGTTACGCCTACAAGGAGATCGCCGGGATGATGGGCACGCCCATCGGGACGGTCATGTCCCGCCTGCACCGGGGCCGTAAGCAGCTCCGCGAGGCGCTCACCGAGCACCCTGAGCAGTTGCTGGCCGCCTGAGTTTCGGGCCCTTTCGCACGGCCGGCCGCAGGCCATAGGGTTCGGGAGCATGCACGTGGAATCCCGGCATGCCCCGAACTTCACCGTCGTCCGCTGCCACCTGCAGCCCGAGGAGCAGGGTACGCGACCAGCCACGGCGTACGGCTCGATTCGGGGGTCGACGCCGCCCTTCATGTGAGTGAAGGGTCAGCGGTGGCGGACGACCCGCCTCTCGTCCCAGACCGGCTCGTCCGACCCGTACACCGCGCCATCGGAGCCGAACACCAGGAACCGGTCGAAGGTCCGGGCGAACCAGCGGTCATGGGTGACCGCCAGGACGGTCCCCTCGTAGGACTCCAGGCCCTCCTGCAGGGCCTCCGCGCTGGCCAGGTCGAGGTTGTCGGTCGGCTCATCGAGCAGCAGCAGGGTCGCGCCGCCCAGTTCGAGCAGCAGGATCTGCAGCCGGGCCTGCTGGCCGCCGGACAGCGTGCCGAACGGCTGGTCGGCGACCTGCTGCAGTTCGTAGCGGCTCAGCGCACCCATCGCGTCGTTGCGGAAACGGGCGTGCTCGGTCATGACGATCTCGCAGGGCGTCCGCCCTTCCAGGTCCGGCCGGGCGTGCGTCTGTGCGAACAGTCCGGGGACCACGCGTGCGCCGAGCCGTCCCACCCCGGTGTGCGGTACGGGCCCGACCGGGACGGCGCCACGCGGAAGCTCCTGTGCCACATTCGCCAGCAGCCGCAGGAAGTGCGACTTGCCGGAACCGTTGGAGCCGAGCACGCCGATCCGCTCGCCGTACCAGATCTCGGCGTCGAACGGTTTCATCAGCCCGGTCATCTCAAGGGACTCGGCGATCACCGCGCGCTTGCCGGTCCGGCCGCCGCGCAGCCGCATCTTCACGCTCTGCTCCACCGGCGGAGCCTCCGGCGGCCCCTCGTCGAGGAACTTCCGGAGCTTGGTCTGGGCCGCGTGATAGCGCGAGGCCATATCCGGGCTGATCTTGGCCTGTTCGCGCAGCGTGAGCACCAGCTTCTTGAGCCTGGCGTGGTCCTCGTCCCAGCGCTTACGGAGCTCTTCGAGCCGCCCGATCCGGTCCTTGCGCGCCTCGTGGTACGAGCCGAACCCGCCGCCGTGCACCCAGACCCTGCCGGACTCCACGGTGATGATCCGCTCGGCGGCCTGGCTGAGCAGCTCCCGGTCGTGCGAGACGAGCAGGATCGTCTTGCCGGTGGCCTTGAGCTGGTCCTCAAGCCAGAGCTTGCCCGGTACGTCCAGGTAGTTGTCCGGCTCGTCCAGGAGCAGCACCTCGTCCGGCCCCCTGAGCAGGGCCTCCAGGACGAGCCGCTTCTGCTCGCCGCCCGACAGCGTCTTCATTTCCCGGTACCGGCACTGGTCGTACGACATCCCGAGCGCCGCCATGCAGCACGTGTCCCAGAGCACCTCGGCCTCATAACCGCCCGCGTCGCCCCAGCCGGCCAGCGCGTTCGCGTACCGCATCTGGGTCGGCTCGTCGTCGCGTTCCATCATGGCGAGCTCGGCCTTCTCCAGCTCGCCGGCCGCGTTCCTGATGGCCGGTACGGCGGTGGAGACCAGCAGCCTGTGGACGTCGGTCTCATCCCGGATGTTGCCGATGAACTGCCGCATCACGCCCAGGCCGCCGCTCCGCGTGACGTTCCCGTCCTGCACGACGAGATCCCCGGAGATCAGCCGCAGCAGGGTCGTCTTCCCGTTCCCGTTGGGGCCTACCAGGGCGGCCACCACCCCGTCCCCCACCCGGAACGAGACGTCGCCGAGCAGCACCCGCCCATCCGGCAGCGTGTGACTCAGGTGCCCGACCTCGACGTGCCCCACAGTGAAAGTCCCCTCATAGTCGCCCGCCAGTGTCGGCCACTCATCCGATCCAGGCAACCGAGTATCCCCGACCAGCCCAATCCCACGTCTCCAGCCTCGCCCATCGGGTGGTGGCCGGGCGGGAACCTGTCAGACTGGAGAGACGATGCGCATGATCGAGATGACCGTGACATCTTCTGCGAGGACTGCCATGACCGCCGCCCCGGACTGGCCGTACGGCCCGTACACCATCGACGACCTGGACTCGCTCCCCGACGATGGGGAGCGCCGTGAACTGGTGAACGGGTGGATTGTCGTGGCTCCATGGCCGAGCACGTACCACGATCATGCA
>JAOPYM010000369.1 GCA_025964615.1 Actinomycetes bacterium | reverse complement strand
CCGTTCCGGAGATCGGCGCGCCCTGCCTCTTCGAACATACTATCTAACACCGGGTGGGGATGGAAGAGGAAACCAGCTCTGAACTGGGCTTATCTCCATGCCGTCGTCACGAGAACTCCGGCTGCGGGGCCGGGTTCGGTGGGCTGGCCGGGCTCGGTTCACGCAGTGAACAACCCGGGGGAGCTCGGATTCCTCGGCGAGTGTTTCAGTCGGAGGGCGCAGTGCACAGAGCCGAGATCGTCAGCCTGGTTCGAGCGACCGGCGCCGAACTTGAGGATATCGAGGCCGTTCAGGGTCGTAATCCTGTTGAGTTAACTCAACAGGATTACGTCGAGCCAGGCCAAGGCTCAATGAGGAGCGGAGCGGATGGATCGTCATCCCAACAAGGAGATCAGAGCCGCGGTTGGTCATGGTCGAAGCGGGTGGCTCATCGAAAAGCGTAATGGCTATGCCTGGGGTAGGGCGTTCTCCCCTGGCGGTGCGAATGGTTGCAAGCCGCCCACGTCCATCTGGTCCACGCCGGCCGTACCTGAGAACCATGCGCGACAGTTACGGCGAGCCGTCCGGCAGTGCCCTCACGGCGCCGAGACCAAGTTCGACGAGGGAGAGTGACATGCCCACCTACACATTCGAGGTGCGTTTCACCGGCCCCGCTGGGGGAGACGCCCTGATAGATGCCCTCTATGAGGCCGGCTGGAGCGACGCGACCATCTCCTTTGACCCGGACACCGGGGGCGCTGGCGAGGCGACGTTCGACCGGGACGCCCAGTCAGCGGTCGATGCGATCACCTCGGCGATCGATCAGGGCAGGCGCTGCGGGCTGGATCTGACTGGCGTCAGCGATGACACCGTAACGCTCGGCGAGATCGCGGAGCGGGTCGGCCGGACGCTGGCCGCCGTCGACTACTGGGTGAAGGGCCGACGTGGGCCGGGAGGCTTCCCTGCACCGCGGGTGCCGCGGGATCGGGCCGCGCTGCGGAGCTGGGCTGATGTGGCCGAGTGGGTGGCCGTACATCAGTTGGCGAACATCTCGCCCGAGGATATCGAGGTCGCTCAGGTGAGCCGGGCTATGGACGCCGTTCTGAGGGCACGGCACCAGGTGTCCGAGGGTGTCTGGGAGAAGATCGTTACTGCGGTGGCGGCCGTCGTGCCGCTGGCACTGGATGGCGGCATGGGCACTCGCATCGGGGCACCTCAGCGTGGTTGCGCGGGGACCTGCTGAATGCGGGCCGTTGCGGCAGAAGGTATGTCAGGTGAGGTCGGCGACCAGGATGCGCATCCTCTTGGCGGCGAGGCGGGCCATTCGGGGGAGCTGCGGGATCTCGGCGGGGTCGGCGAGGTGGGGGCGGGCCAGGGTGTGGAGCCGGCCTGCTCTGTGGACCTTGCCGCCGTCGGCGGCGAGCAGGTTGCGGACCCAGTCGGTGCCGGTGCCGTACGGGAGCGGGATCGCGAGGCGGGAGCCGGACCGGAATGCGGTGACCGGCGTGCGGTACTGCCGGCCGGACGTGCGGCCGCGGTGGACGATCACGGCGTACGGCGGGACGTAGGGAGCCCAGAGACCCTGGACCGGGTTGGTGATCAGCTTGTTGACCCGGGGCAGCCAGGACGGCATGAGGGAGTCGGCTTTCGCCTTGGCGGGCATGTCTCAGCTTGTCACGCCCGGGTGATTCCGTAGGTACCTCAACTGCTCGTGAGGGTGAGGGTGACGGTGGTGGAGCCCGGGAGGGCGTGCAGGACGAGGAGCGGGGCGCCGGGCTTGGACGTGATGCTCGCCCCCGTCACCACCGTCCGGTACCCGTTCGGGTAGTGCAGCGGGGAGGTGTAGACGATCGTGTCGCCGCTGCCGCCCGGCCGGTACTCCAGGGTGAAGGTGAGCGTGGCCGGGTCGAAGCCGTACGACTCGTCAGATCCGGCGATCGCCTGCGGGTACGGCTCGTCCAGGGTGTTCAGCTGCGACATGTTGACGTTGGCCCCGGTCGGCGGCTTGGCCGGGTCGTACACGAGCCCAACGGCCGTGGCCGCCGCACCCTGGTCCTTGCAGTGGCAGTACGACCACTCCAGCCATCCGACGTTGCTCTGGTCGGCGAGCCGGATGACCTTGTTGACCTCGTCCATCCTGTTGGTCGCGCCGAACTCCGACAGCAGCATGGCGTCGCCGGAACGCTGCGACTGCGCCTCGGCGTTCGCGACGACCTGCTTCTGCACCGTGTCGCACAGGGCGTACAGCGGCACCGTCTGGGCCGGGACCGCCGGGTCGAGGCAGTACGCGTGGAAGGAGATCGCGCTGCGCGAGTCGCCCGGCTTGCCGAAGTCGTACGGGGCGCCGAAGGCCGCGAACAGGGTCGGCTCGTAGAAGACGAGGTGCCGGGGGTCGACGGCGTGGATGGCGGCGGTCACCTTGTGGATGTACGGCGCGAGCTTGCCCTTGTCGAAGGCCGGGCAGCCGGCCGGCGGCAGGCAGGACGGCCAGGCGGTGCCCGGCCACGGCTCGTTCCAGATGTCGTAGCCGAGTACGGCCGGGTCGTCGTGGAACTTGCGGGCGACGTGCTGCCACGCCTGCGCGATCCAGTCCTGTAGCCCCTTGCCGTACACGGGCTTGTTGTTCCAGAAGTTGTCGACCGTACGCAGCAGGGCCGGCTGGACCAGGAAGTTGCTGATCATGCTGCCGTTCAGCAGCGAGATGGGGATGCCGTCGGTACGGACCATCCAGTTCGGCATGCCATTGCCCTTGAACTGGATGTTGTACAACTCCTGCGGAAACCAGATGAGTGAGCGGATGCCATGCCTGGCCAGGGTGGCCACGGTGCCCGCGAGGCTCGCCAGATAGTGCTCGTCGAAATGGCCCGGCGACGGCTCAAGGCCGGTGACGACGATTCCGAGCCGTACGGCATTGAACCCGTGCGCGGCCAGGAACGCGGCGTCATCATCGCCGAAACCGAGCTGGTCGGGTATGAACGGGGCCACCTTGGCGACCATGTTCATGCCGTGCAGGGTCACGTGCCGCCCCTGCGCGTCGGTGATCCACCGCCCGGCGTGCCCGAGCGGGGGCTGGATGGCCCCGGCGGTCGCCGGCGACCCGGCGGGGAGCGTCAACACCGATGCCGCGACCGTCGCCGCGGCCAGCAATTTCAGCGCACGTCTCATCATCGTCCATGAAAACTACCGTTCTCCGACGATTCTGTCGTGGCCTTTTTGTGATCAATATGGACGAAATCCGGCGGAACCGAACTGGTAAAGTCCCCAAACTCGTGATCAATCGAACAAAGAGGAATAAATGCGTCGTGCAACCGCTGTTGCCCTGTCCGTAACCGCCTTCTGTGCCGCCGCTCTGACCGCGGTCGGCCCGGCGGAGGCCGCAACCGGCCACTCGGTCGGAGGTCAGGTCGGGGTCGCCCACTCGTCGGACAACGCCCGCAGCACCTCCTCGACGCCGAAGCCGATCGGGGCCAAGCACTATTTCTACGTCGGCGGAACCGCCGGCGGTCACAGCAGCGGCAACTGGTTCTACTCCAACGTACTGATCAAGGGCAAAACCAAGAAGATGGTCATCGTTGACTTCCGCGTCTACGACACCAAGGCCGATGGGAAGTCCGCAGGGATCTGCTACTACTACACCTCGAAGTACTACCAGCCGGCGCAGAACCTGTGCGAGGTGAACCTCGCCGGCGCGGGCAAGTCCCTCCACATCCAGTGGTGGATCTACCCGTCCGACCACCTGAGCATGTACTCGGCGGTCGGCGTCCTCGACAAGGTCCACCACATCTTCAACACCACCGAGAACGGCCACCTGGTCAAGATCAGATAGTTCTGCCGATCAGGCGTCGCGGCGCTTGAGCAGGAGTGCCGCGATCGCGAGCAGTGCTGCGGTCCAGAGGCAGAAGACGCCGAAGCCCTGCCAGGCGGTGAGCACGTCGTCGGTGGCCGGGTGCGACTGACCGATGAGGACCCCGGCGGAGGTGGGCAGGTACGCGTGGACGTACCTGCCCAGGTTGCCGGGGAGCAGCTGGGTCAGTGGGGCGATCACGAGTACGAAGGCGATCACTCCGGTGATCCCGCCGGCGCTGTGCCGGACGATCCCGCCGATGGCCAGCGCGAACAGGCCGAGCACCGACAGGTAGAGGCCCGACCCGATGACCGCCCGCAGGACTCCGGGGTCGCTGATCGAGACGACGACCTTGGAGTGCAGGATCGCCGCGCCCATGAAGAACGACGGGAACGCGATCGCCTCGGCCACTACGAAGACCAGCGCCGCGAAGACCACGCACTTGGCCGCCAGCATGGGCAACCGGGACGGCACCGCGAGGAGCGTGGATCGGATCATCCCCGTCGAGTACTCGCTCGAGATGACGAGCACGCCGAGCACGCAGATCGTCAGCTGGCCGAACTGGAAGCCCGACCCCAGGATCGTCCCGGCCGGAT
The DNA here is from genome assembly GCA_025964615.1 of Actinomycetes bacterium. Taxonomy (GTDB): domain Bacteria; phylum Actinomycetota; class Actinomycetes; order Streptosporangiales; family Streptosporangiaceae; genus RYN-227. Next base: position 12,578 of record JAOPYM010000369.1, on the reverse strand, counting down.
CGCTGATGATCCGCGCCCGCTGATCGGGGTCCGCCTTGGTCCACTGGCCGACGGTCAGCCCGATGAACAGCGCGGTGAACCCGAAGGTCACCAGGATCAGCATGATGAACGACCAGATGGTGGACCGTACCGAGCGGATCTTCGTCCACTCGGCGAGCAGCAGCCGGCCGAACAGCGGGGAGCGGGCCTCCACCGGGGTGAGCGTCGCCGTCATTACTTGACCTCCGCGTGGAACTCCACAGAGTCGCTGGTCAGTTCCATGAACGCCTCCTCGAGTGAGGCCCGCTGGGGCGTGAGTTCATGCAGTACGACCCGTACCGCCGAAGCGAGCTCACCGATTCGCGGGGCCTCCAGGCCCTCCACGATGAGCACGCCGTCGCCGTCGGCGGTGACCTCGCCGCCCTCCGCGGACAGTGCGGCCGTCAGCTCGTCGGATTGGGGCGTACGGACGAGGACGGAACGCTTGGAACTGCGCTCGACGAACTCGGCGACGCCGGAGTCGGCGATGAGGCGTCCCCGGCCGATGACGATCAGGTGCTCGGCGGTGAGGGCCATCTCCGACATGAGATGGCTGGACACGAAGATGGTGCGTCCGTCGGCCGCCAGGGCCTTGAGCAGGTTCCTGATCCACAGGATGCCCTCGGGGTCGAGGCCGTTCACCGGCTCGTCGAGGATCAGCACCTGGGGGTCGCCGAGCAGCGCGGCGGCGATGCCGAGGCGCTGCCCCATGCCGAGCGAGAATCCGCCGGCCCGTTTGCGCGCCACCTCGGTGAGGCCGACCAGGTCGAGCACCTCCCCGACCCGTGACGTGGGCAGTCCCTGGGTCTGGGCGAGGTACAGCAGGTGGTTGCGTGCGCTGCGGCCGGTATGCACGGCCTTGGCCTCAAGAAGGGCGCCCACCTTGCGCAGTGGATCGTGCAGCCGGTGGTAGGGCTTGCCGTCGATGGTGGCGCCGCCGCTGTGCGGCCGGTCCAGGCCCAGGATCAGGCGCATGGTGGTGGACTTTCCCGCGCCGTTCGGGCCGAGAAAGCCGGTCACCCGGTTGGGCTCGACGGTGAAACTCAGATGGTCAACGGCAATCTTGTCGCCGTAACGTTTGCTCAGATCGTTGACTTCGATCACAGCTCGGGCCCCTTCGTCCCCCCGACGCTATATACGTCAACGGAAGACTGCCAGGTTCATGCCGTTATCGGCCAGTACTCAAGAGTGGTGGATTATGCGCCTGCCCGGACCGTTGCACGTGCTGAACGAGGGACTGGCATTCGTTCTCGAGGTCATCGCACTCGCCCTGCTGGCCTGGTGGGGGTTCGCAACCGGCGGCAACCTGGTGGTGAAGATCCTTCTCGGCCTGGGCGCGCCTCTGGCCGCCGCCGTGCTCTGGGGGATGTTCGCGGCGCCGAAGGCCCGTTTCAAGGTGCCGATCGCCGGTGTCCTGGTCGTCAAGGCGCTGGTGTTCGCGGCCGGGGGCCTGGCCCTGTGGGCCCTGCACTACGCCGGCCTCGGGATCGGCTTCGCCGCCGGGGCCCTCGTCAACACCGCCCTCGCAACCCTCGACCGCGAAGCCCTCATGAACCAGACCCGTTGAGTCGTGGCGTTCCCGCACCTTTTCTTCAATCGGTGCGGGAAACGCCACGAGTCAACGAAGGGAGGTCTCGGACGTGTATCGCCCCGCTGATATGTGGCCGAGACCAAGATCGATGGGTTGAGGTCAGAAGGGGACACCGCAGCGGAGGATGACGTTGGCGTGCGGGTGGGCCTCGCCGGTCCGTACCACCAGCTTGACCTGCCGGGTGATCTTCTTGAGGTCCTCGTGCGACACGTACGAGAGCACTGGCAGCCGGTCGGCGAGCAGCGCGGCGCAGCCGGGGTTGGTGGTCCGGACCTCCGACGCCGCGGTGGCACCTTCCACGATCAGCACAGCGAGGATCCCGTCCAGCACCTCCGCGAATGCCGGGATGCCGGGCCGGAACGCGAGGTCGACGACCTCCGGCCCGCCCGGGATCGGCATGCCGCTGTCACAGATCAATACCTGGTCGGTATGGCCCAGCCGGGCCAGCGCGCCGGCCAGCTGGGCGTTGAGGATTCCATTTCTTAGCACTGCGCCCCCCTGAATCTCGTTGCGCACAATGCGTTTACAATGCGTCGAGCTCTTCCGCCGTCGGGTACGAGCTCTGGGCCCCCGCCCGGCGGACCGCGGCCGAGCCGACCCGGACGGCGAACTTGACCGCCGCCGCGAGGTCGTCACCGCGGGCGAGGCGCAGGCAGAGGGCACCGGTGAACGCGTCCCCAGCGCCTGTGGTGTCCACGGCCTCGACCTTGGGCGCCTCGGCCCTGGTGATCCCGGTCGCGTCGGCCGTCAGAGCCCCTGCGGCACCGAGCGTGATCACCACCGAGCGCGGACCCCGTTCGAGCAGTGCGGTGGCGACCGTACCCGGGTCACTCTCGGCTTCGCTCACGGAACCGCCGAGCAGGAAGGCGGCTTCATGCTCGTTGACCACCAGCGGGTCGCAGAGCGTCAGCAGTTCGGCCGGCACGGGGGCGGGTGGCGAGAGATTGAGCACCACTCGCGCACCGGCGTCGGCGGCTGCCCGCGCCGCGCTGGTCACGACGGGCAGCAGCACCTCGAGCTGGAGCGAGACGACGGCCGCCGTGGCGAGCAGCCGACCCGCCTCGTCGACGTCCGCGGGTTCGAGCCGGCCGTTGGCGCCGGGCGAGACGATGATGCTGTTGTCGCCGTCCGGGCCGACCGTGATGACCGCGACGCCACTCGGCCCCGGAGTGGTGATCAGATGGCCCAGGTCGACCCCGGCCCGGCCGAGAGCCTCGCGGAGGAACTCGCCGTTCCCGTCGTCGCCGACCCGGCCGAGGAATCCGACCCTGCCGCCGAGCAGCGCCGCGGCCACCGCCTGGTTGGCACCCTTGCCGCCCGGATAGGTGGCGAGGTCGGAGCCAAGGACGGTCTCCCCGGCCGCAGGGCGCCGGTCCACACGGACCACGAGGTCCGTATTGACCGAACCGACGACGACGACTTCGTATTCAGCAGTCATGTGACCTTGCCTCAGGAGGTGGCGAACTGACTGGCGTTGTCCTTGGTCGCGAGCTTCACCGGCACCGAGACAGTCGCCGCGAGCTTCGTGCCCTTCGCCGCCTTCACCGCCGCCTGAACGGCGAGCTGGCCGAGCAGTGCGGGCTGCTGGGCAACGGTCGCGTTCAGCGTGCCGGCCTGCACTGCCTTGATGCCGTCCACCTCGCCGTCGAAACCGACGATCTTGATCGTGGTGCCCGCCTTGGCGCCGAGTGCCTTGATCGCGCCGAGCGCCATCTCGTCGTTCTCGGCGAACACACCAGTGATGCCGGGGTGCGACTGGAGCAGGTTGGTCATGACGTCCAGGCCCTTGGTCCGGTCGAAGTCGGCCGGCTGCTGGGCGACGACCTTGATGTTCGGGTACGCCGCGATCCCTTCGGTGAAGCCCTTACCGCGGTCGTTGGCGGCCGAGGTACCGGCCGTACCCTGCAGGACGACGATCGTGCCCTTGCCGCCGAGTTCCTTGGCCAGCTCCTGGGCGGCCAGCTTGCCGCCGGTCACGTTGTCGGAGGCGATGGTCTCGTCCACGGTGGCCTTGTTGACGCCACGGTCGGCCGCGATGACCGGGATGTTCGCCCGGCTGGCGGCGGTCACCGCGGGGGCGGCCGCGTCGGAGTCGACCGGGTTGAGGATGATCGCCTTCATCGCCTGGCTGGTGAAGTTCTGCACCTGGTTGACCTGCTGCGAGGAGTCGTTGGAGGCGTCGGTCACGGTCAGCGACACGCCTTCCTTCTTCGCCTCCGCCTGGGCACCGTTGCGGAACTGCACGAAGTACGGGTTGTTCAGTGTGGACACCGACAGCCCGATCTTGATGTCTCCGCTGCTCCCCGACGCTGAGCTGGAGCCGCTGTTGCAGCCTGCGAGGCCGACGGTGAGGGCGGTTCCCACCGCCAGGATGGCTGCCGACTTGGTGAAATGCATGACTAACTTCCTTCTGTCACACGGATTGGATGAGGATCATCAGTTGGTGCTGCGGCGGCGCAGCGTGTCGAGCAGGACCGCGAGTGCGATCACGACGCCGATCACGACCTGCTGCCAGAACGACGAGACCGACAGCAGGTTCAGTCCGTTGCGCAGCATCGCGAGGATGAGCGCGCCGACGAAGGTGCCGAACGCGGTGCCCTTCCCGCCGGACAGGCTGGCGCCGCCGATGACGACGGCGGCGATGGCGTCCAGCTCGTACCCGGACGCGGCCTCCGGTGTCGCCGAGGCGAGCCGGCTGGCCAGTACGATCCCGGCGACGGCGGCGAATCCGCCGGCCAGGGCGTAGGTGATCAGCTTCTGCCGGGTGACTTTGATGCCCGACAGGCGGGCCGCCTCCTCGTTGCCACCGATGGCGTACATCGCCCGCCCGGAGTACGTACGGGCGAGGACGAACGCGGTGACCAGCCCCATCGCGACCATCACGATCACCGGGACCGGCAGGTACGAACTGATCGTGTCGCCGAGATGTGAGATCGAGTTGGGCAGCGCGATCGGGCTGCCCTGCGAGATGACCAGGGCGAGCCCGCGCGCCACGCCCTGCATGGCGAGGGTGGCGATGAACGGCGGCAGCTTCCCGTACGTGATCAGCGCGCCGTTGACCAGGCCGCAGAGAATGCCCACGCCCAGGGCGACCACGAGGGCCAGCGGCCAGGGGAGGCCCTCGCTGGTCGCCGACCAGGCGCAGACCACCGCCGACAGCGCGGCGACGGCGCCGACCGACAGGTCGATGCCCGCGGTGGTGATCACGAACGTGACGCCGAAGGCCAGGATCGCGGTCACCGCGGCCTGCACTCCGACGTTCAGCAGGTTCGTCACGGTCAGGAAGCTGCCCGACATCAGCGACAGGGCCACCACCAGGATGACCAGCCCGCCCAGCGCGCCGTTCTCCGCGAAGAACCGGCTCGCCGCCCGCACCGCGCCGTTCCGCTCCGACGGCCCGGCCTGCTTCTGCAGCGTGTCAGCGGACATTGGATCCTCCTACCGTGTCGTGCGCGGTTCCGCTTTCCACCCCGGCGACGGCGAGCGCCATCACCGAGTCCTGAGTCGCCTCGGCGGCGTCGAGCTCACCGGCGAGCCGGCCCCGCGCCATGACCAGGACGCGGTCGCTCATGCCGAGCACCTCGGGCAGGTCGCTCGAGATCATGAGGACGGCGTGGCCGGAGGCGGTAAGCGAGTTGACCAGCTGATAGATCTCGACCTTCGCGCCGACGTCGATGCCGCGCGTCGGCTCGTCGAGGATGAGCACCTTCGCGTCGGCGAGCAGCCACTTGCCGATGACGACCTTCTGCTGGTTGCCGCCGGACAGGGTGCGTACCTCCTGGCGCAGGCCGCTCATCCGCACGTTGAGCCGCTCGGCGATGCCGGCCGCCCGCTTGCGCTGGCCGGCGCGGTCGACGAGGCCGCCGTGGCTGGCCCGGCCGAGCGTCACCAGCCCGAGGTTCTCCTGCACGTCGGCCCCGAGCACCAGGCCTTGTCCCTTGCGGTCCTCCGGCACCAGGCCCAGGCCCGCCTCCATCGCCGCGTGTACGTCGCCGCCGCGCAGCCGCGCGCCCTCGACCAGCACGTTGCCCTGGTCGTAACCGTCCGCGCCGAAGATCGCCCGAGCCACCTCGGTACGGCCTGCGCCGACCAGACCGGCGATGCCGACGACCTCGCCGGCGTGGACCTCGAAGGAGACGTTCTCGAAGACGCCGCGCCGGGTGAGACCGCGTACCTCGAGAAGCGGCGGGCCTTGACTGGAACGTTCCCGTGGATATTGCTGCTCGATCGAGCGGCCCACCATGAGCCGGACGAGTTCCTCCTGGGGCGTGTCGGCGGGTACCTCGGCCACCGACTTGCCATCCCGCAGCACCGTGACCCGGTCACCGATCTGCGGGATCTCCTCGAGGTGGTGGGTGATGAACACGATCGACACGCCCTGGTCGCGCAGCTGCCGCACGATGGCGAACAGCTTCTCGACCTCGGTCGTGGTCAGTACGGCGGTGGGCTCGTCCATGATCAGCACGCGGGCGTCCAGGCTGAGCGCCTTGGCGATCTCGACCATCTGCATCCGCGCGATGCCGAGCGTGCCGATCTGCTGCCCCGGGTCGGCGTCCACCCCGACCCGGTCGAGCAGTTCGCGGGCGTCGGCGGTCATCCGCCGCTTGTCGACGAGCCCGAAGCGCTTGGGCGGCCGGCCGAGGAAGAGGTTCTCCGCGACGGTCAGCTGCGGCACCAGGTTGAACTCCTGGTAGATCGTGGCGATGCCGAGACGCTGCGCGTCCTGCGCCGACCGGATCGAGGTCTCCCGGTCGTCGACCATGATGCGGCCGTCGTCGGGCTGGTACGCACCGGAGAGCATCTTGATCAGCGTGCTCTTCCCCGCACCGTTCTCGCCGAGCAGGACGTGCACCTCGCCGGGACGCAGGTCGAAGTCGACCCCGTCCAGGGCCACGACGCCGGGGAAGGTCTTGCGCAGGCCGTTGACCCGCAGGATCTCCCCCCGTGCCTCGGACGTCTCTGTCATTCGGGACCACTCCTTTCCGACTCGCCTGTTTCGCCTGTTTCTCCACATGAGCGCCGTACGACCAACCGGGCCGGCAGGACCACCGATCGCACCGGGCGATCGCCGATGCGGTCCACCAGCGCGCGGACGGCGAGCCGGCCGAGTTCCTGGACGGGCTGGCTGATGGCGGTCATCGGCGGATCGAGGTGGGTGAACCATGGGACGTCGTCATAGGAGGCCAGCGCCACGTCCGCGGGAACGCGCAGGCCGCGGGCCCGGATCTCGTCCAGGGCGCCGAGGGCCATCAGGTTGTCGCCAGTGAAGATCACCTCTGGCGGTTCGGGAAGGTCCAGCAGCCGCGCCGTGATCGACCTGCCGCTGGCGGCCTGGAAGTCACCGGCCTCGACGTACTCCGGACGGACCGGCAGCCCGCATTCGGTCAGCGCGGAGACGAAGGCCGCGGTTCGCTCCCTGCCGGTGGACAGCAGAGCCGGGCCCGAGATGAAGGCGATCCGGCGGTGGCCGAGGGCACGCAGATGCCGTACCAGGTCACGGATGGCCGCCGAACCGTCCGCGCGGACCGAGGGCACGTCCAGCCCGGCCAGCGTCCGGTCCAGGAAGACCAGCGGGCGGCTACCTCGCACCGCGTCCTCGACCAGCGGCGTGATCTCCGCGGTCGGGCAGAGCAGCAGTCCGTCCACTCGCTGTTCGAGCAGCGTGCCCACGTAGTGGTCCTGCTGCTCGGGGCGCTCATCGGCGTTTCCGATGAGCACCGAGTAGCCGGCCGCGCGGGCCTCGTCGTCGACGGCCCGGGCCAGCTCGGTGAAGAACGGGTTGAGGATGTCCCCGATGATCAGGCCGATCGTGTTGGTCGCGTCGGTGCGCAGCGAGCGGGCCACCGCATTGGGCCGGTACCCGAGCTCGTCCATCACGGCCTGAACCCTGGCCCGCGTCCGTTCGGTGACCGAGGGGCTGGCGTTGAGCACCCGGGACACCGTGGCGACGGACACGCCGGCCCGCTGCGCGACGTCCTTGATGCTCGCCATCGATCCCTGCCCCTTCGCAGGCGCACGGTCGTGCGCTCTGGTCGACCCATGGTCGACATGATCATGTAATCGATTACATTCGGGAGTGTAATCGATTACACAAGGCCTGGCAACGCCCCCGCAACATTCCGGCAATCATTGAGTCGTGGCGTTTCCCGCATCGGTTGACGAAAGGGTGCGGGAAACGCCACGAGTCAACGGGTTACAGGGTGGGGGTGTCGCCGTCGCGGTGGGCGCGGCGGAGCTCCTCGACGCACTCCTTGGAGAGCATCGTGGACAGGATGGCGACGCCGCCGCTGTGCACGCGGACCTCGCCGTGGCGGACCTGGCCGGTGAGGACGATGCGGCGGCCGGTCTGCGCGGTGCCGGCATAAACGGCGCCCCCTCGTAGGAGGGGGCGCCGTTCGGGTGGGCGGATGTCAGAGCCAGAGGTGGCGGAGCCGCCAGCCGGAGGCGCCCCCTGCGATCTCGGCGATGCCGGGTTCGCCGCCGGGAGCGGTGACGCCGACGCGATAGAGGCGCCCCTCGCCGGGGGCCTGCCAGACGGCCAGTACGGACCTTACGTGCATCCTGGTTCCCCGCCAGTGCAGCGCGGCCGGGATCCCCGAGGCGGTGGTCTCGGTGGTGATGGGTTCGTCATATAGCTGAGGCACGAGAGCACCCTATCGAACAAATTATCGATCAACGGGGGGCGCGCCGATGCTCAGTGCAGGACGGTGGACGGCAGGATCGCGGAGACCGAGAGGTGCCCGCCGCAGGGCTGGAAGCCGTAGACGACCATCGGGGACGCGTCCCAGCTGCTCGCGGGTGGTGCGGTGAAGGCGAAGCCGTCCGCCTTCGGGCAGGGCCCGTTGCCCACCGGTACGTCGCTCGACTTGACGAAGAACACCGCCGTACCGGCCGGCGGCACGAGGACGTGTGTGGCCGCGCCGCCGAGGTCGCCGAAACCGGCCGCGATGTGGTCGACGGTGATGCCGGGCAGGTTGGCCTCGACGGTGCTGCCGCCCTGCTGGGCCTTGCCGTACGGGGAGATGCCCGGGTGCCCGTAGAGGCTGCAGGTGTGCGCGCCCTTGTTGGTGACGACGAACCGGTTCACCAGGGTGCCCGCGGCGCCGTCGGAGGTGGAGGTGTGCACCTTCAGATGCAGGTTCGTGCAGGCCAGGATCGCGCCGCCGGGACCGGCACCCACTCCGGCCACTCCGGCCACCCCGGTCGGGGACACCGCGGAGGAGACAGCAGGGGAGACGGAAGACGGGGACGGAACCCCCGCGCTCGACCCGGCGTGGGCGGAGCCGGAGGCGGTGAAGTTACAGGCGGACGCGCTGACCGCGACCGCGCCGGCGACCAGCAGCGTGCGGGCAAGGGGTGAACCGATCATGTTTGGCTCCTAGGCGGGGGGACCTCTGCCCTGTTAGTCGCCGCGAGCATGCCCCTGGTTCAGACGAGTTCCCGGACCGAACCCCCGGCCACCTCCAGGCGGCGGGTGCTCGACACCGAACCGAGCATCCGCCGGTCGTGGGTGACGAGCAGCAGCGTCCCGGTGTAGGAGTCGAGCGCCGACTCCAGCTGCTCGATCGCGGGCAGGTCGAGGTGGTTGGTCGGCTCGTCGAGGACCAGCAGGTTCACGCCGCGGGCCTGCAGCAGCGCCAGCGCGCAGCGGGTCCGCTCGCCCGGCGAGAGGGTCTCGGCGGGCCGCAGCACGTGGTCGCCGCGCAGCCCGAACTTGGCCAGCAGGGTCCGCAGCTCGGCGGGCGGCAGCTCCGGCACCAGCGCCTCGAACGCGTCGATCAGCGGTTCGCCGCCGAGGAAGAGTCCCCGTGCCTGGTCCACCTCGCCGACCACCACGCCCGAACCCAGCGACGCGTTGCCCGACTCCACCGGGATACGGCCCAGCAGCGCGGCCAGCAGTGTCGACTTGCCCGACCCGTTCGCCCCGGTGATGCTGATCCGTTCGGCCCACCCGATCTCCAGATCGACGGGTCCCAGGGTGAACGGCCCGCGCCGTACGACAGCGGAACGGAGGGTGGCGACGACCGATCCGGACCGGGGGGCGGAGGCGATCTCCATCCGTAGCTCCCACTCCTTGCGCGGCTCGTCCACCACCTCCAGGCGCTCGATCGCCCGCTCGGTCTGCCTGGCCTTGGCGGCCTGCTTCTCCGACGCCTCCGACCGGAACTTGCGCCCGATCTTGTCGTTGTCGGTGGCCTTCCGGCGGGCGTTCTTGACGCCCTTGTCCATCCAGGCCCGCTGGGTCTGCCCGCGCGCCTCCAGGGTGCCGAGCCTGCCGGCGTACTCCTCGTAGTCGGCGCGCGCGTGCCGCCGTGCCACCTCGCGCTCGGCGAGGTACGCCTCGTACCCGCCACCGAAGGAGTTCACCTGCTGCTGCGCGAGGTCCAGCTCGACGACCCGCGTCACGGTACGGCTGAGGAACTCGCGGTCGTGGCTGACCAGCACGGTCGCGGCCCGGAGCCCCTGGACGAACCTCTCCAGGCGTTCGAGCCCGTCCAGATCGAGATCGTTGGTCGGCTCGTCGAGCAGGAACACGTCGTACCGGCTGAGCAGCAGCGACGCCAGCCCGGCCCGCGCGGCCTGCCCGCCGGACAGCGAGACCATCAACTGGCCGAGGTCCACGTCCAGGCCCAGGTCGGCCGCCACCTCCCCGGCCCGCTCGTCCAGGTCCGCGCCGCCGAGCCCCAGCCACCGCTCGAGCGCCGCCGAGTACTCGTCATCCGCGCCCGGACGCCCTTCCACCAGCCCGTCGGTGGCCGCGTCGAGCTCGGCCTGCGCCCGTGTCACGCCGGTCCGCCTGGCCAGGAAGCCCGCCACCGTCTCGCCTTCGCGCCGCTCGGGCTCCTGCGGCAGGTAGCCGACGGTCGCCGACGAGGGGGTCAGCTGTATGACTCCCTGCTCGGGTTCGATCAAGCCCGCGAGGGTACGCAGCAGGGTGGACTTCCCGGCCCCGTTCACCCCGACGAGCCCGATCACATCGCCGGGGGCGACGACCAGGTCGAGCCCGGAGAAAAGGGCGCGGGGTCCGTGTCCGGCGGCGAGATCCTTCACGACGATCGTGGCACTCATATGGCCATTGTTCACTGTCCGATCACTATTGCGGGCGGCGGTAGGAGCCATGACCTCGGACAAGATGGCGAGACGGCAGGTACTGCGCGGGATCGCCGGGCTCGCGGTGGCGGCGCCGGTGCTCGGGAGCGCCGGGATCGCGTCGGAGCTCGTCAGGACACCGGATGTGGCGGGCGCACCGCTGCCCGAGCAGTTGCATCTTCAGTTCGGCAGCGACGCCGCGCACCAGATGGCCGTCTCCTGGGCGGCGCCCGCCCCGGTATGGCGTCCGGGAGTACGGCTCGGCAAGCCGGGCTACGGCCTGGGGCTCCAGGTGCCCGCCCAGGAGAAGGTCTACACCGACGCCCTGACCGGGCAGATGGTCTTCACTTACCACGCGGAGCTGCCGCGCCTGGACGCGGACACCGCCTACGTCTACGAGGTGGTGCACGAGGGTGCGCCGCAGCCGGTCGCGGGTTCGTTCCGTACGGCTCCCGAGGGCCGGTCGAAGGGGTTCCGGTTCACCAGCTTCGGCGACCAGACCATTCCGGCGAAGGTCGGCCTCGGGCTCGGCCCCGCCGCCCCGAACGCCGGTTACATCGTGGACGCGGTCGAGCGGCTCGACCCGCTGTTCCACCTGCTCAACGGCGACCTCTGCTACGCCAACGTGAGCGACCTGCCGATCGACACCTGGTCGTCCTTCTTCGGCAACAACCAGCGGTCGGCGAAGAACCGGCCGTGGATGCCCGCCATGGGCAACCACGAGACCGAGGTCGGCAACGGGCCCGAGGGCTTCCTGTCGTACCAGACCAGGTTCCAGCTGCCGGACAACGGAACCCCCGAGTTCCACGGCAACTGGTACGCCTTCACGGTCGGCCCGATCCGGGTGATCTCCATCCACAACGACGACGTGTGCCTGCAGGACGGCGGATTCAGCGCGTACCGCCGCGACAACATCTCCGGCTATAGAGCCAAGGGGTACGACCCGTATGTGCGCGGTTACAGCCGGGGTGCGCAGAAGCGCTGGCTGAAGCGGACCCTGCACGATGCCAAGCACGACGACGGGATCGACTGGGTCATCGTCTGCATGCATCAGGTCGCCATGTCGTCCGCGCACTACAACGGGGCGGACCTGGGCATCAGGCAGGAGTTCCTGCCGCTGTTCGACACCTACGGCGTCGACCTGGTGGTGGCCGGGCACGAGCACCACTTCGAGCGGACCTTCCCGGTCCGCGGGGTCCTGCGGGGAAGCTCCCACCTGACCCCGGCCCCGCAGGCCACCGACGCCTCGGTCATCGACACCCGCAAGGGCGCCGTACACATGATCATCGGTGGCGGCGGCCACAACGTCCCGACGCCGGGCTCCGCCTTCGACGCCCATCGGGACGGGGTCCTGATCTACGACGTGGTTCCCGGCGACCCCCTCCACCGGCGTTGGTCCAAGACCACCACCGAGCCCGCTCCCTGGTCGGCCTACCGGGACCTGCAGACCCCCTACGGCTTTGCGAGCTTCGACTTCGACCCCGGCCGCCCCGGGGCCGACACCAGCATCACGGTCACCCACTACGGTGCCGCGCTGGGCTCACCCGCCTACACCCCCCTCGACACCTTCACCCTCCGCAAGCCGAGGTAGCCGAGGTAGCCGAGGTAGCCGAGGTAGTACGGCGTCAAGATCGGCGGACGAGCACGTCCAGGACGAAGGGGGTGGGGGAGTTGAGGGCTGCTGTCAGGGCTTCGGGGAGGTGGCACTCGGTTTCCACGGTGAGGGCCGCGGCGCCTACGGCGCGGGCCAGCTGGGCGTAGTCGATGCGGGCGGGCTTTTCGGCCTCGTTGAGGACCAGCCAGATCGCCGGGGCGTGCCAGTGGACGGCGCTGACGAGCTCGGGGTGCAGGTCGCTGACCACGGCCAGCGTCTTGCGGC
>JAOPYM010000342.1 GCA_025964615.1 Actinomycetes bacterium | reverse complement strand
CCTCGCATAGCCGGGTCAGGGTGGAGAACCGGATGGCCTTGGCTCGGCCGTTCTTGAGGATGGACAGGTTCACGACCGTGATGCCGACCCGGTCGGCCAACTCGGTGAGCGTCATGGTGCGCTCTTGTAGTAGCCGGTCCAGGTGGACCTCGACGCGGTGCTCGGTCTCGTCTGTCCTGGCCGGGCTCATACTGTGCCCGCGAGGTCGTCCTGCATCTGCGCGCCGACCTGCAGGATCCGCGCGACCACGATCAGCCCGAGGCCGGTGAGGACCGTGCTCGCGGGGATGCCGGGCAGTTGGTTCCACCGACTGGGCGCCTCGGGGGAGGCCATCATCGTGCCGATGAGCAGGTTGTGTGCCAGCGTCTCCACGCTGGTGGCCACGATCCCGCCGAGCACGAGCCACCAGCCGGTGAGGCGCACGCGCGTGCCGTTCGCGGCGTTGAACGGGCCGTTGTGTTTGGCGCCGTTGAGCAACCACCAGAGCAGCAGCAGCGCGCCACCGTAGAGAAGGAAGGTAGGTACGTGGGTCAGGGTGTCCAGCACCTGCTGTCCCAGCGTCACGTGATTGGTGCACAGGCTGATGGCGACCGGGAACACGGCAACGCCCGGCTTGAACGAGGGCGGTAGCCCACCACTGACTCCGAAGGAGTAGCCGTCGTCCCTCACACAGATGGTCTGCTCACCCAGACCGTAGAGGTGGCCTCGGCCGAGGACGGCGCTGACCAGGCTGAAGGCCAACCCCGCAACGTAGAGGCCGGCGCAGATGGCGACCACCGTGGCGAAGGGCTCGAAGGGGCTCCGGGACTTCGCAGGCATGAGGCGCCCTTCCTTGGACTCAGTCCATATCGACAGTCGTTAGCATCGTGATTCGATACCAACGACTATCGATATGTCAACTCCAGGATCTCCAGACCGATTCGGCGACACCGGCCCCCATCGTGTCTTCGTCGAGGACGACGTCCTTCAGCCTCCGCTACTACGTCAACATCGACCACCAGTTCGGCGAAGCCCCCGCGAGCCCGATCCGACACCGTCCGCCCGAGCGGAAGGCGGCTCGGCCGCGCCAACCTCGACCTGCTCCGCAAGTTGATCCTGCTCAGCTGATAGCCACGCTCCGTCACCACTTCATGGACTTTGATCCAGAACCAGTTAATGACAGTGGCTCGCGACAGTGTCCGGTAACAAAGATCTTCCTCGACGTCAGGCTGTGACCTGCAAAGAGGAATCTTGAGTGGCGAGGGATCGCCCCGTCTGACAGCGTGGCGGGACTGACCTTGGTTCACTTTGCCAGTGAATCTTGCTCGAACTCGCACACCGCTGAGTCGGTTCACGGCTCCGACGAGCGTGTATCGAGTAGGGCGTAGTGGCAGAGAACCCCGAACGAGCAAGATTCAACGACAAAAAGGAAGATCGCCTGTCACCGGACAGACAGGGTTGTTGTCAGTCGGCGAGCTTGTAACGCCAGGTGTGTAAAGACGATCTTGTTTTATGTGAGGTCTTCTTTTACCTGATCCGGCCTGGATAGGCGGCGGCGAGTTCGTTGAGGGCTTCGGGCCATCCATAGGTCTTTTGCCCCTCGATGAGCCGTCCTGGGTAGCCGCTGCGGGTACCGTCCTGGCCGGCTCGGGCGGCGCGTTCGCGGGCGCGTTTGTCCTCGATGTTGAGGATGGCGAGCCAGAGGAGCTTGACGACGGCGTCGTCGGTGGGGAAGTGCCCACGCGCTTTGGTGACTTTCCGCAGCTGGTAGTTGACGGATTCGATGCTGTTAGTGGTGTACAGCAGCTTCTTGACGGGGCCGGTGAACGCCATGAACGGGGTCACCTGCTCCCATTTCGATTCCCACACCTTGACGGTTTGCGGGTACTTGCGGCCGAGTTCTGTCGAGGAGAAGGCGGCCAGAGCTTCGAACGCGGCGTCGGCGTCCACGGCGGTATAGACCTTCTTGAGCTCGGCGGCCACACTGATGCGGTCCTTGCGTGGCACCAATCGAAGAGAATTTCGAATCAGGTGAACAATGCATGTTTGGACGGTGGTCTCGGGAAACGCCGAGTGAATGGCGTCCTCGAACCCGGCCAGCCCATCGCAGCAGGCGATCAGGATGTCTTGCACGCCGCGGTTGCGCAGGTCGGCGGTCACGCGCCGCCAAAACGACGCCCCTTCCCCGGCAGTAGCCGATTCCAGGGCGGTCTTGGCGAGCCAGATGCCCAGCACATGCTTGTCGCCGTCGGTGTCGATCCCGATCGCCAGATAGGCCGGCTTGTTGGCCACGACGTTGTTGTCGCGGACCTTGACCACGATGGCGTCGAGGAAGACCACGGCGTAGACCGGGTCGAGCGGCCGGGACTGCCAGGCCCGGGCCTCCTCCATGACCTGCTCGGTGATGCGGGAGACGGTCTCGGCCGACAGAACGGTGCCATAGACCTGCTCCAGGTGGTGGGTGATGTCGCGGGTCGACATGCCATGCGCGTACAAGCTGATGACCATGTCGTCCAGGCCGCCCGCCACCCGCCCGGCCCGCTTGGGCACCAGCACCGGCTCGAATGTCCCCGCCCGGTCGCGGGGCACCCGCAGCGGCACCGGGCCGACCGCGGTTTGCACCACCTTCGCGATCCCGCCGTTGCGTGAGTTGCCCGAGTTGTAGCCGTCGACCACGTGCTTGCCGTACCCGAGATGAGCGGTCAGCTCAGCCTCCAAAGCCCGCTCCAGGACCGCCTTGACCAGGTCCCCGAGCATGCTGCCCTCACCGGTCAACCGCAACCCGCCGGCCTCATCCCGGGACCGGGCCAGCAACTCGTCCAGCTGCCGGTCATCGATCAGCTCACGGATCGGACGCCTCTCCACATCCCCCACCGTAGACGATAGATCACTTACAGTAGTCGACGTTGGGCAGTCGACACCCTCGATCACAGACATGACAGTCATTCCCCCCGAAGCAACAGATGATCTTGTCGGCTACTCACATGCCCACGAAGATCGTTTCCACACCTGGAGAGATACCCCCTTCCCGTCCGATCGCGACCCAGTGGATCGGCGGTTGGTCGTGCGCCAGCTGCGGGTAGGTCGGTGGCGAACTGGAGCATGGCGGTAGAGCGGCGTCCGGTGCAGGCGCTGGGGCCAGGCCGCTTGGATCTGGCCCAGCGCTGCTCGGTCTATGCGGGTCGTAGGTGTCGTTGCTCGTCGAGGTGCTGGGCGACGATCCGGTCGGCGATCACGGCTTTGAGGCGCGAGATCTCTGCCTGGGCGGCTTCGAGCTCCTCGCCTGTCGTCTCCTTGTCGGCGTTGCGGATCTTGTCGAGGGCGGCGAGGGCTGTCTCGTCGGCGGTGGGGAGGCTGTGCAGGTACCGCTCGGTGGTGGAGAGCTTGAGGTGGCCGAGTCGTTCTTTGACGACCTGGAGGTCGGCGCCGCCGGCCAGTAGCCAGGAGGCGTGGGCGTGCCTGAGGTCGTGCACCCGCGAGTTGAAGCCGAGGTCGGCGGCTTCGTGGGCCGGGAGCCAGACGTAGGTCCGGAACCAGGTCGCTGAGATGTGCGGGTCGTCGTCGATGATCCGGAGCTTGCGCGGGCTGTCCTTGCCGTTGTTGCGGCGCTTGGCGCGATAGTCGGCGTACGCGCCCCGGCAGAGCGCGCACTTGCACTTGCCGAGGTTGTACGCGGTCATGGTGGCGTGGCTGTACCGGCGCCCGTTGGGCGCGGTGAATTCGAGGTCCTCGGGATCGGGTACGGCCTGGAGGCATGGGTCCTCGACCGGTCGGTTCCGGGTGAACAGCAGGTCGTCGGGTCCCAGGCCCTTGGCTTCGA
>JAOPYM010000301.1 GCA_025964615.1 Actinomycetes bacterium | reverse complement strand
GCGAAGAGGTGCGGGAAACGCCACGAGTCAACGAAAATCTAGGGGTGTATTGGGGGGTCTAGCAAACGTCAGACGAGGGACCAGGCGATGCCGTCGAGGATGTCGTGTTCGCTGACGACGACGGCTCCGAAGCCGTACTCCCGCATGATCCGGTCCAGGATCAGTGCCCCTGCGCCGATGACGTCCACCCGTCCGGGGTGCATCACGCCGATCGAGGCGCGCTCGGCCCGGGTGGAGTGCATGAGGCGCTTGGTGACCGTGTGCACCTTCTCCGCGGTGATCCTGGACAGGTGAATGCGCGCGGCGTCGTACTCGGGAAGGTCGAGGGCGATGCCGGCGACGGTGGTCACCGAACCGGCCAGACCGACCAGGGTGCGCGCCTCGTCGACCGGGACGGTCTCGCGCACCCGGGCCAGCGCCGCGTCGATGTCGGCCACCGCGGCCGCGAACTGGTCCGGAGTGGGCGGATCGCCCTGCAGGTACCGCTCGGTCATCCGGACACACCCGATGTCGACCGACATGGCCGCCTGCACTTCGGAGCTGCCGAGCACGAACTCGGTCGAGCCGCCGCCGATGTCGACGACCAGGTACGGCCGGAGCGGGCGCAGTTGGACGAGGTCCTTGGTGGCCCCGAGGAACGACAGCCGGGCCTCCTCGTCGCCGCTGACCACCTCGGGGACGACCCCGAAGATGTCGACGACGCCGCTCACGAAGTCGGCCCGGTTGCGGGCGTCCCTGGTGGCGCTGGTCGCGACCACCCGGATCTTCTCGGCCGCGTGCTGCTCGATGAGGCCGGCGAAGCCCCGCATGGCGGTGAAGGTGCGCGCGAGCGCCTCGGGTGCGAGCATCCCGGTCTGGTCCACACCCTGGCCGAGCCGGACGATCTCCATCCGGCGTTCCACGTCGATGAGCTTGCCGTCGACGATGTCCGCGATCAGAAGCCGAACCGAGTTTGTCCCGCAGTCGATGGCCGCGACACGCGTCACTGTTCCTCCTGCAGATCCATGCCGGTGGCTGTCTCCCCACGGCCGTCGGGTTCCGGGGAGGCCAGAACGCACGGCCCGGAACCCCACCATTCTGGCAGTGCGTCGAGGGCTTCGCGCCCGAATGGGTTCACTCCGGGCACCGCAAGCTCATGCCCGACCAGGGCGTGCAGGCACTTGACCCGGCCCGGCATCCCCCCGGCGCTCTGCATCCCGGCGGGTAGCGGCTCGACGCCGGCCTCGCGCGCGGCCGCGTTCCTGCGGTCCAGATAGTCCTGGTGTGCGGCGGCGTATCGCTCGGCCAGCCCGGGATCGACGGCCAGGCGCTCGGTCATCGAGCGCATCAGGCCGCTGGCCTCCAGGGTGCCGATCGCCGAGGCCGCCTTGGGGCAGGTGAGATAGAACAGCGTCGGGAACGGCGAACCGTCCGGGAGCCGGGGCGCGGTCTCCACCACGTCGGGCAGTCCGCAGGGACAACGGTGCGCCACGGCCCGTACCCCCCTCGGCTCCCTGCCCAGCTGGGCTTCGACCGCCTCGAGGTCCGCCTTGTCGGTCATTTACCGGCCGCCCCCACCGACTGCCACAGCGTCACGTACCAGGGCGCGGTCAGCCGCGTCCCGCCCTGTGCGAGGGCCGCTCCGCCGCTGCCGGTCCCATCGAGCACCACGTAGCACTTCTCCCCCGGCATGCAGTAGCCGAGCCGCCGCCTGGCCTCGCGCTTGATGTACGCCTCGTCGCCGAGCCGCTTCTCGCGCAGCGAGAACTCCTCGACCAGGCGCTGGTTGGCCCGCTCCTGCTGGCGCAGCGAGGAGATCTCCCGGCGCTGGGCGATGTACTCCCGTACCGGATAGGCCAGGCTCAGCGCGATCGCGCACATGACGACCGCGAGGATCGCCGCCCGGCTGGTGAGATGGGCGCGCGACGACTCGCGGGGGGCCTCGTCGGAGCTGCCGGGCGGCATCGGCGGGACTCAGCCGTCCCAGCGGAAGCGAGGGAAGGCCGCCTCGCCGGCGTAGCGGGCGGCCTCGTCGAGCAGTTCCTCGATGCGCAACAGCTGGTTGTACTTGGCGACCCGGTCGCTCCGGGCCGGGGCGCCGGTCTTGATCTGGCCGCAGTTGGTGGCGACGGCCAGGTCGGCGATGGTGGTGTCCTCGGTCTCGCCGGACCGGTGGCTCATCATGCACTTGTAGCCGTTGCTCTGCGCCAGCGAGACCGCGTCGAGGGTCTCGGTGAGCGTGCCGATCTGGTTGACCTTGACGAGCAGCGCGTTGGCGGTGCCGGTCTCGATGCCGCGCGCCAGCCGCTCCGGATTGGTGACGAACAGGTCGTCGCCGACGATCTGAACCCGTTTGCCGACCGCCTCGGTGAGCGCCTGCCAGCCGTCCCAGTCCTGCTCGTCCAGCGGGTCCTCGATGGAGACCAGGGGGTACGCCGCGATCAGCTCGGCGTAGTAGGCGGCCATCTCGGCGGAGCTGCGCTTGGTGCCCTCGAAGGCGTACGCGCCATCGACGTGGAACTCGGTGGCCGCCACGTCCAGGGCGAGTGCGATGTCCCGGCCAGGGGTGAAGCCGGCCTTGCCGATCGCCTCCAGGATCAGGTCCAGCGCCTCGCGGTTACTCGGCAGCGAGGGGGCGAAGCCGCCCTCGTCGCCGAGGCCGGTGTTGAGCCCCCGGCTCTTCAGGACGGACTTGAGGGCGTGGTAGGTCTCGGCGCCCCAGCGCAGGGCCTCCGCGAAGGTGGGCGCGCCGATCGGCGCGATCATGAACTCCTGGATGTCGACGTTGGTGTCGGCGTGCGCGCCGCCGTTGACGATGTTCATCATCGGCACTGGGAGCAGGTGCGCGTTGGGACCGCCCACGTAGCGGAACAGCGGCAGCCCGGCAGACCTCGCGGCCGCCTTGGCCACCGCGAGGCTCACTCCGAGGATGGCGTTGGCGCCGAGACGCCCCTTGTCGTCGGTCCCGTCCAGGTCGATCAGGGCCTGGTCGACGATCCGCTGGTCGGTGGCGTCGAAGCCGACGAGGCGCTCGTCGATCTCCTTGTTGACGGCCTCGACCGCGTTCAGCACGCCCTTGCCGCCGTAGCGCTCATCGCCGTCGCGCAGCTCGACGGCCTCGAACTGGCCGGTGGAGGCACCGCTGGGGACCGCGGCTCGGGCCTCGGTGCCGTCGTCGAGGATGACCTCGACCTCGACGGTCGGGTTGCCACGGGAATCCAGGATCTCCCGGGCGAATACGGCGTCGATCGTCGACACGGGTGACTCCTCAGCTTGGGACGTTTCGTCTCTTCTGAGGGTAGTGGGGTACGCGCCAGTAGGCCGAACTGGCACGCCGTTACGGAACCGTGTCCACCACCCGTTTGACTCCAGTTTCCCCACCTGATCTACTTTTCTTACCAATTAGGTCGAGAATATGGGGAACAGGACGATGGGTCGCAGCACAAGGACCATCGCCGCCGTGGCGGCGCTGGGTATCGGTATGTCCGCCCTCGCCGCCTGCGGGAGCTCGAAGAGCTCCAGTGCAGGCGGCGGCGGCACGGTGCAGTTGGCCCTGGTGGCCTACTCCACGCCACAGGCCGCGTACACAAAGATCATCAAGGCCTTCCAGGCCACCCCGGAGGGCAAGAACGTCACGTTCACCCAGTCCTACGGCGCCTCCGGCGACCAGAGCCGCGCGGTGGCCTCCGGCCTGAAGGCCGACATCGTCGCGTTCTCGCTGGCGCCCGACATCGACCGGCTGACCAAGGCCGGCCTGGTGGCCGCCGACTGGAACACCGACGCCACCAAAGGCTTCGTGACCGACTCGGTCGTGGTCATCGCCACCCGCAAGGGCAACCCCAAGGGGATCAAGACCTGGACCGACCTGACCAAGCCCGGCGTTCAGGTGATCACGCCCAACCCGTTCACCTCGGGCGGCGCGCGCTGGAACATCCTGGCCGGTTACGGCGCCATCTCGGCCAAGGGCACCAACAAGACCGCGGGTGTGGCCTTCCTCAACTCGCTGCTCAAGAACGTGCCGGTGCAGGACAACAGCGGCCGGGCCTCGCTGCAGACCTTCGTCGGCGGCAAGGGCGACGCGATCCTCACCTACGAGAACGAGTCGATCTTCGCCCAGCAGAAGGGCCAGGCTCTCGACTACACCGTGCCCGACTCGACGATCCTGATCGAGAACCCGGTCGCGGTGACCAAGAACAGCGCGCACCCGGTGCAGGCCAAGGCGTTCCTGGCCTTCCTGCACTCGGCCACGGCGCAGAAGATCTTCGTGGACAACGGCTACCGGCCGACCGCGACGGGCATCCCCGGCGCGGACAAGTTCCCGACCCCGCCCGGCCTGTTCACGATCAATGATCTCGGCGGCTGGACCCAGGTCACGAAGGACTTCTTCGACCCGCAGGCCGGCGTCATCACCGGCATCGAGAAGAAGCTCGGCGTCTCCACCGGGAAGGCCTAGTGGCGTTGTCGTCAACCTCCACCGGGTCCGGCCTTGCGCCGGGCCCGGTGCGGGCCGTCCGGCGGCGGAAGAACCCCGGCACGATGCTCGGCCTGGGCACCGCGCTGATCTACCTGAGCCTGATCGTGCTGATCCCGCTCGCGGCCGTGGTGTGGAAGTCCACCGGGCAGGGTCCCGGCTTCTTCTGGAAGGCCGTCACCACCCCGGACGCGTGGGCGTCGCTGCAGCTGACGATCGGCGCCTCGGTCGTCGTGGCCCTGGTGAACCTGGTGATGGGCACGGTCATCGCCTGGGTGCTGGTCCGCGACAGGTTCCCCGGAAAGGCCGTGGTCGACAGCCTCATCGACCTGCCGTTCGCGCTGCCGACCATCGTCGCCGGTCTTGTGCTGCTCGCGCTGTACGGCAGTGACAGCCCGCTGGGGGTCAACCTCGCGTACACCAGGGCGGGCGTGCTGGTCGCGCTGCTGTTCGTCACCCTGCCGTTCGTGGTACGGACCGTACAGCCGGTCCTGCTCGAACTCGACCGGGACATGGAACAGGCCGCCGCCTCGCTCGGCGCCGCGCCGTGGACCGTCTTCCGGCGGATCATCCTGCCGAATCTGCTGCCGGCCATGGTGTCGGGTACCGCGCTGGCCTTCACCCGGTCGATCGCCGAGTTCGGCTCCACGGTCCTGATCTCCGGCAACCTGCCGTTCAAGACCCAGGTCGCCGCGGTGCAGATCTTCGGCCAGATCGAGAACGACAACGCGGTCGGCGCGGCGGCGGTCTCGACCGTGCTGCTCGTGGTGGCGCTCGCGGTGCTGTTCGCACTCGACCTCATCCAGCGCTGGGGGGCCCGACGTGGCTAAATACGGACTGCGCACGGTCGCCCTCGTCTACCTGCTGTTCCTGCTCGTACTCCCGGTGGGCCTCATCGGGTGGCGTACCTTCGAGCACGGGGCCGGCCCGTTCTTCGACGCGCTGAGCTCGCACTCCGCGCTGCACGCCTTCCAGGTGACCTTCACCGTCGCGCTCTGGGCGGTGGCGCTGAACACCGTGTTCGGGATCGGCGCCGCGATCCTGCTGGTCCGCCACAGCTTTCCCGGCAAACGGCTCCTTGGCGCCCTCATCGACCTACCGCTGGCCGTCTCACCGGTGGTGGTCGGCCTCGCGCTGATTCTGGTGTACGGCCGGTTCGCCCCGTTCGGCGGCTGGCTGGAGAATCACGGCATCCAGGTGATCTTCTCCACGCCGGGCATGGTGCTGGCCACCGTGTTCGTCTCCCTGCCGCTGGTCGTGCGCGCCATCGTGCCGGTCCTGGAGGAGATGGGCGACGACCAGGAACAGGCCGCGCACACGCTGGGGGCGAACCGGTGGCAGGCGTTCCGGCGGATCACCGTCCCCGGCATCAGGTCGGCGCTGGCGTACGGCATCGTGCTCTGCCTGGCCAGGGCGCTCGGCGAGTACGGCGCCGTGGCGGTCGTCTCCGGCCGCCTGGTCGACCAGACGCAGACCCTGACGCTGTACGTCGAGGAACGCTTCCAGAACTTCGAGCAGCCCGCCGCGTACGCCGCGGCCACCGCGCTGGCGGTCATCGCGATCGTCAGCCTGCTCCTGACCAAACTGCTCCGACCCAAGGACGGCGATCGATAATGGGCATCGAGGTACGCGGGATCAACAAGTCCTTCGGCGCCACCCCGGTCCTGCGCGACGTGTCGGTGGACGTGGCCTCCGGCTCGCTCACCGCCCTGCTCGGGCCCAGCGGCGGCGGCAAGTCGACCCTGTTGCGGGTCATCGCCGGGCTCGAACAACCCGACACGGGCACCGTGGTGATCTCGGGTACGGACGCCACCAGGTTGTCACCGCAACGCCGCAACGTGGGGTTCGTGTTCCAGCACTATGCGGCGTTCAAGCACATGACGGTCTTCGACAACGTCGCCTTCGGCCTGCAGATCCGCAAGCGCCCCAAGGACGAGATCCGGCGCCGGGTCGGGGAGCTGCTCGAACTGGTCCACCTCGACCAGTTCCACAAGCGGTACCCGGCCCAGCTGTCCGGCGGCCAGCGGCAGCGCATGGCGCTGGCCAGGGCACTCGCCGTGGAGCCCGAGGTGCTGCTGCTCGACGAGCCGTTCGGTGCCCTGGACGCCCAGGTGCGCAAGGAGCTGCGGGCCTGGCTGCGCCGCCTGCACGACGAGGTGCACGTCACCACGGTCTTCGTCACCCACGACCAGGAGGAGGCCATCGAGGTCGCCGACACCATCGTGGTCCTGGCCGGTGGCGAGGTGAAGCAGACCGGCAGCCCGCACGAGGTCTACGACAACCCCGCGGACCCGTTCGTGATGCGCTTCCTCGGGCCGGTCACGGAGATCGACGGACAGCTCGTACGACCGCATGACATCGAACTGTCCACCACCCCCGAACCGGGCACCACGCCCGCCGTCATCGACCGGGTGGTACGGCTCGGGTTCGAGGTCCGCATCGAGATGCGGCTGCGCGACGGGTCAGACCACGAGGCCTGGGCGCAGGTCACCCGGGGCATCGTCGAGAGCCTGCAGCTCGAACCCGGCGGAACCGTCCATGTGCGGCCCAGCCCCGCCGCCCGATCCCTCGCGGTCACGTAGTTTGTCCGGCCTTGCACATCACCGCACGAACCGAATATGCGCTGCGCGCCATGCTGGCGCTGGCCGCGGCCGAACCGGCCACCATCACCGCGGGCGGCCTGGCCACCGCCGGGGAGATGCCGCTGACCTTCCTGAGGACCATCCTGAGTGAGCTGCGCGGCGCCGATCTCATCGTCAGCCAGCGCGGTCCCGAGCGGGGCTACCGGCTGACCAGGCCGGCCTCCCAGATCTCGGTCGGGGAGGTGATCCGGGTCGTCGACGGCTCGCTGACCGACGTGCGGGGCGAACCGGTCCGGCACGCCGCCTACGACGGTGCCGCGACCCATCTGCGGCAGGTGTGGCTGGCTGCCGACACGGCGATCCTGGGGGTCGTCGACAGCGTGACGCTCGCCGACATCGTCAGCGGCGAGCTGCCCGTGCACCTCAGACCAGATTCACCGGAGTGACGGACACCTCGATCTCGCCCGCCGTCTCCCCGCCCATCGCCAGGGCCAGCTTCCGGTAGGGCGCGGCCTCTTCGGCGCGGTTGCGGCGCTCAAGTGTCCGGGCGAGTGCCTCGTAGGCCCAGGCGTTGGCGGGGTCCATCTCGATGAGCCGGTGGAAGGTCCGCTCGGCCCTGCCGAGCTGGGCACTGTGGAAATAGGCCCGGCCGATCAGTTCGACGGCGGCGCGGTTGCCCGGCTCCTTGTCCACGATCGGTGCGAGGATGCGCGCAGCCTCGGCATAGTCCTTCGCGTCGAAGAACATCGACGCACGCTGGTACTCGGTATAGGTCGCCACGGTGCTTGTCCAACGGGCGCGGGCCCCCGGATGTTCCCCGTCAGCTTGACTACTCAGAGTAACGATGTCCTTGCAATCAATGATCGAAGGCCCCTAGATTCGCCCTGTCAGCGCATCTGGCTGCGAGAACTCCAGGGAGACGGCATGTCCCGCCAACCCGCGAGCGTCGTGATCCAACGACGTGTCGAATGGCTCGACACCGATGCGACAGGTCACTACCACCATGCGACGGTGGTCCGCTGGGTCGAGGCGGCCGAGTGCGCGCTGCTCGCCCAGATCGGCCTGACCGACTCTCCGATCATGCCCCGGGTGCACTACCAGGCAAGCTACGGGAGCCGGCTGTGGCGGCACGACCTCGCGGCGACCGAGCTCCGGGTCGAGAAGGTCGGGCGCACCTCACTGCACTACAGCTTCAGTGTCCACTGCGGGGAAGAACGCTCCGCGGACGGAAGGATGGTCGTCGTCAACGTGGCAAGCGAGGCGGGCGAGCCCCGGCCCTGGAACGAACGCGAGCGTCAGCTGCTGCTCGAATCGGGCCCGCTGCGACCCGAACTGCTCACCGTCCCGTCCCCGCGCGTCCCCGAACTGGCCGAGCTGAACGGCGACCGCTGGGGCATCGGATACGGCTGAGCGCCCCACCCGTGCCGGCGCCGATCAGCGCTTGGATCTTCGCAGTGAGCCGATCGGCGGGGCCGAGGCGGGCGCGGCGGCCCGCAGGTCGAGCCAGTCGTTGACCGACCTGATCGCGCTCACGATGTCCCTGAGCTCGACCAGGCCGCCCAGGCCGTACCACTCCGCGATGTCGTACAGCCGCCAGTGCCGGGGTCCGGGGAACGAGGTGCCGATGACCGAGTCGAGGAAGTTGGCGCTGCCCCGCGACCGGTTGGCCGAGAGCCGGATCACCTCCGGGGTACGGCCCCGGGGGCCGGCGAGGCCGACCTCCACCTCGGCGACCCGCGCACCGGTGGCCTCGGCCTGCTCGATGGCGGTGACCAGCGCCCCGAGCAGTAAGGCCGGCGCCTGGTCGAAGGCGCACGTGACCCGGAGGTCTTCGAGCTCAGGGCTCCCGGACAGGACCAGTTCGAGAGTGCAGGGTCTCATGGCAGGGACCTTATTGCGCAGATACGCGCTCACAACCGCAGATCGGACAACGGGGCGGATAACTCCACCGAGCGATAGCCGGATGTGGCCAACAGGATAGGTCAGTGCTTGGGAGATTTACTGGGGTTGGG
>JAOPYM010000276.1 GCA_025964615.1 Actinomycetes bacterium | reverse complement strand
ACCACGAACACCGCCCAGATGGACCAGGAGGTCTGGGTGCAGCCGCACACCGCTGAGCCCGCCTGGGCGGCGGGCGGTACCTACCAGGCGGTGCGCGTTGTCCATTTCAACATCGAAAAGTGGCAGGCGGTGCCCCTTGCCCAACAGGAGCGGATCTTCGGCCGCCGCAAGGCCAGCGGCGCCCCGATGTACGCGACGTCCGAGAACGCCTCGGACCTTCTGGATCCCATCTACACCAACGACCCGCAGGGACTGATCACCGCGCTGGACTCCCATATCCGCCTCGCCAATCCTCAGACGCCGGAGACCGCGTCGACCAGCAACATCCTGCGTCGCAGCTACGACTACGACCGCACCCTCGACGTCCACGGCGACCTCGATCTGGGGCACGCGTTCATCTGCTTCCAGCGCGAGCTCAACACCTACATCACCATGCAGAACCGGCTGGAAGGCGAAACGCTCGTGCCGTACATCAGCCCGCGGGGTGGCGGCTACTTCTTCGCCCTTCCAGGCGTCCGCGACGACAACGACTACTACGCCCGCGGACTCCTGACCTGACCGCGATACGCACAGGAGGCGAGATGCGTTCACCCCGGCGAACCCGAGCCGACACCGCCGGCCGGCGGCACAGGAAGGCGCTCCGGCCGGTACTGGGGGTCGGCATCGGGCTGCTGTTGGCGTCTGGTCTGTCCGCCGCGTCGGTCCGCCCGGCCTCGGCCCCGGTGCACTACGCGGTCGCTCTCCCGGGCGCCAGTGGCCACGTGTACGTCACCAACCAACTCGACAGCACGGTCTCGGTGATCGATGCCGCAACCAACAAGGTCACCGCGACCGTACCGGCCGGCACGGCACCCGAAGGCATCGCGGTCACCCCGGATGGCAAGCACGCCTACATCGCCGACAACGGATCAGCTGAGGTCTCGGTGCTCGACACCCGAACCAACAAGATCGTCGCGACCGTGCCGGTCGGGAAGAACCCCAGCGGTGTCGGCCTGAGCCCGGACGGCATGTTCCTCTACGTTGCCAACGGCGGTTCGAACAGCATCTCGGTGCTCGACACCCGAATCAACCGGGTGGCCGCGTCCGTCCCGGTCGGCACCTCCCCGGTGAGCGTGGCCGTCAGTCGCGACGGCGGGTCGGCCTACGTCGCCAACACCGGGTCGGGCAGCGTGTCGGTCATCGACACTCGCACTCATCAGGTCGTCCGGGTCCTTCCTGCGGGCCCCTTCCCGGTGGGCGTCGCCGTCACTCCGGACGGCGGGTCGGCCTACGTCGCCAACGAAGTCGCAGCGAGCGTCTCGGTCGTCGCAACCCATGCGGGCACGTTTACGGCTACCGTGCCGGTCGGCGTGGGCGCCTTCGACGTGGCGCTCGGACAGGACGGCCGGTCGGTGTACGTCGCTGTTCTCGGCCCGGGCAAGGTATCGATGATCGACACCAGTACCCACCGCGTCTCGGCGACCGTTTCCCTGGGCCCCTATGGCACCGACCCGTTCAACCTGGCGGTCGCCTCCAGCGCGGTCTACGTCACCGAGCAGGGAGCGGGCACCCTCACGGTCATCGACCCTAAGAGCTTCAAGGTCGTCGCAACCGTCACGGTCGGCACAAGCCCGTACGGCGTGGCAGTGAGCCCGTGACGGTTGTCCGGCACCCAGCGCGCCACCCTCCGCCGTATGGCCGAGCAGCGCGGCTCGCCACCTCTACGGCAAGGCGTCGCTCACGCCCTGACCCCGGTCCGCAACAGCCGGTCCGAGCTGAGTTCCTTGGACTGGACGAGCCAGGTGAAGCCGCCGAGGCCGCTGGGGTCGATGAGCTCGGCGTCCTCGCCGGCCCGGCGGAGGGCCGCGAGGTAGGCGCGTGGATCCCGGTGCGCGAGCTCGATCGGGGGCCGCTCCCCCCAGACGCCCAGGGCGCGTAGCGCCTCCCGCTGGGTGGTGAGGCAGGTGGAGCCGGCGCCGGCCGCCGAGCCCGCGCTGGCGCAGGCATCCAGCGCGACGTGGGCGGTGACGTCGCACGAACCGTCCGGCACCGGCGGCACGAGCCGCCCGTCCCGGTAGCCGCTCAGTGTTCCCCCGAAGGGTCTGGCCGGGCGCGCGTGCCCGTAGTCCACGGCGACCGCCGTACCGCGGCGCAGCCGGCCGATCACCGACGCCCACGCCTCGCAGCGGGGCCGGCCGACCTCCGCGCGGTCGCCGGGTGCCCGCAGCGGCCACCACAGTTCCAGCCACTCGAGGTCCGCCGCTGAGGGCTCTGGACCGAGGCGCTCCGCGCCGGTACGGGAGTCCACCAGCACCAGGCGGGGGCCCGCCGGGGTCAGTTCCACCACGTCGAGGGGTACGTTGTCCAGCCACTCGTTGGCGATGACGAGCCCGGTGATCTCGCCGGGCGGCTCCGTCCGCCACGCGATCTCCGGCGGAAGGTCGGCGGGGCGGGACGCGATCTCCACGGCCGTCGGTACGAGCCGTACCGCCAGATCAGGGTCGCAGAGCCGGGCGATCCGGGTGAGCATCGACCCGCAACCGGCGCCGACGTCCACCAGGTCGAGCCGGCCGGGGTGGCCGAGGCCGGCGTCCACCTGGGCGAGGAGCCGGGCGAAGGCTTCGGCGTACCGGCCGGACGCGTGCACCGACGTACGAAAATGAGCGCTGGCCCGCTCTCTGCGGTAGAACCCCTCCGGGCCGTACAGCGCCCGTTCCATCGCAGTCCGCCAAGTCCGCCACGTAGCGACCGGATCCAGGCCGGCCTCCGTTTCCGCCGTCACACCTCGAAGCTACAGGCAGGCCCCGGGTCGTACACGGGGTCCGACTCACGGTGGACGTGGCCCGAACTCACCGAACGTACGCTGAGGGGGTGATCAGGCAGGCCTGGGCGTGGTGGCGCCGGCGGCGGCAGTTGGTGGACTTCCTGTGGATGTCGCCGCTGCTCGCCGTCTCGCTGCTGATGCTCCCGGGCTTCACCGATCCGGGAGCCGAGTCCGGGCCGGTGCTCATGCCCGGCCGGTTCGTGCTGCTGACTCTCTGCCTCTGCCTGCCGCTCACGTTCCGGCGGCGGTGGCCGCTGACGGTCTTCGCGACCATCTCCCTGTTCGCATTCGCCCAGTGGCTGACGGGCGCGCACCTGATTCCGGCCGATCTCGCCGTCCCGATCGTCCTCTACACCGTGGCGGTCGAGTGCTCGTTCCGCTGGGGGGTCGCGGCGGCACTGACCGTCGGGTTCGGCGCGGTGCTGCAGGCCCTGCACCAGGCCGATACGTGGAAGGAGCGGCGCAGCCTGCTCGAGCTCTTCGGCGTCTTCATCGGGGGCATCTGGATCCTCGGGATCTACATCAACACCCGGCGGGCGTACCTGCGGAGCCTCGAGGAGCGGGCGGCCAGGCTGGAGCGTGAACGCGACATCGAGGTACAGATCGCCACCGCGGCCGAGCGGGCCAGGATCGCGCGCGAGCTGCACGACGTGGTCGCCCACAGCGTCAGCGTCATCGTGGTACAGGCGGACGGCGCGGGCTACACGATCGACACCGAACCCGAGCGGGCCAAGCGCGCCCTGGAGACGATCTCGCTGACCGGGCGGCAGGCACTGACCGAGATGCGCCGGCTCCTGGGCGTGCTGCGGGAGGGCGGCGATCCGGACGGGTACGCGCCGCAGCCCGGCGTCGAGCAGCTCACCGACCTGGTCGACCAGGTTCGCAGTTCCGGGCTGCCGCTTGAGTTCTCGGTCGAAGGGGTCCCGCAGCCGCTGCCCGCCGGCCTGCAGCTCACCGTGTTCCGGATCGCCCAGGAGGCGCTGACCAACACGCTGAAACACGCCGGGCAGGCCGCCACCGCCCGGCTGCGGCTGCACTACGGTGACCACGCGGTCGAAGTCACGATCGACGACGACGGCCGGGGTTCGGCGGTGGTCGGTGACGGGCGTGGCCTCGGGCTTGCCGGCATGCGTGAGCGTGTCGCGATGTACGGCGGGAACGTCCAGGCCGGCCCGAAGTCGGGCGGCGGATTCGAGGTCGTGGCCCGGCTGCCGATACGTGAAGGAGTCACAGCTTGATTCGAGTCGTGCTGGTCGATGACCAGGAGCTGGTACGGGCCGGGTTCAAGATGGTCCTGGACGTACAGCCGGACATCGAGGTGATCGGCGAGGCCGGCGACGGCGCGCAGGCGATCGAGCTGCTGCGCTCGGTTCACCCGGACGTCGTGCTGATGGACGTACGGATGCCGCGGATGGACGGGATCGAGGCGACCCGTCAGATCTGCCGGGGCCCCGACTCACCGAAGGTGATCATCCTGACGACCTTCGACCTGGACGAGTACGCGTTCGCCGCGATCAAGGCGGGGGCGAGCGGCTTCATGCTCAAGGACGCGGGCCCGGCCCAGCTGGTGGAGGCGATCAGGGCGGTGCACTCCGGGGACGCCGTGGTGGCGCCGAGCACGACGCGGCGGCTGCTCGACCGGTTCGCGCTGCATCTGCCGGACGGGAACCGGGAGCCGGACCCGGCGCTCGCCACCCTGACGGCCCGCGAGGACGAGGTGCTGCATCTGGTGGCCCGCGGGCTGTCCAACACGGAGGTCGGGCAGCGCCTGTTCGTCTCAGAGGCGACGGTCAAGACCCACGTGGGCCGGATCCTGACCAAGCTCGGCCTCCGGGACCGGGTGCAGGCAGTGGTCTACGCGTATGAGTCGGGCCTGGTCAAGAGCGGGCAAATTGACCACGGTGAGTGACCAATCTGTTACAGATCAGCTTTGGCCATTCGGTTCACTTACTCGTGAGTATTTGAGTAACTACCGTACGTAAGGTCCGGGCCATCCCGGCCCCCACGTACGGGAGGACTCCCATGTTCAAGAAGTTCGTCGCAACCGGCGTGCTCGCCGTCGCCACCACCGGCGCCGTCCTGTCCGCCGCCCCCGCCTACGCCAACACCGGCGGCGGCGGCCTCTTCACGAGCGGCGACGGCGGCATCCTGTCCGGCAACCAGATCTTCGCGCCGATCTCCGTCCCGATCAGCATCTGCGGCAACGCGATAGCCATCCTGGGCATCGCGGGCGCGGGCTGCGAGGGCGGCTCGTTCGTCGGTGGCCAC
>JAOPYM010000272.1 GCA_025964615.1 Actinomycetes bacterium | reverse complement strand
CCCGCACCTGAAGCGGAAACGGTGCGGGAAACGCCACGACTCGACGAGAGGGGCTTGACCTAGGTTCAAGGTTTCCGACTTAATTGACTGTGTGTCCAATAGAATGTTCACGGTCCGGGGTGACGGGGTCGACCTGGCGGTCTTCGAGGACGGCGATCCGGCCGGCGAGACCGTGCTGCTCGTGCACGGCTACCCGGATACGCACACGGTCTGGGACGAACTCGTCGAACGGCTCAAGGACCGCTTCCACGTCGTGACCTATGACGTCAGAGGAGCGGGCGGGTCGTCGCGGCCGTCCGGGCGCGGGCACTACACGTTCGAGAAGCTGATGGCCGACATGGCGGCCGTGCTGGACACCGTCGCCGCCCCGGGGAAGAAGGTCCATCTGGTCGCCCACGACTGGGGCGCCATCCAGTCCTGGGAGGCCGTCTGTACCATGCCGGAGCGGTTCGCCTCATTCACGTCCTTCTCCGGGCCCTGCCTGGACCATGTGGCGCACTGGACCCGCTCGAAGCTGCGGCGGCCCAGCCCGCACAACCTGAGGCTGGCCGCCCAGCAGGGCGTCCGGTCCTGGTACATCTACGCCTTCCAGACCCCGGTGCTGCCCGAGCTGCTCTGGAGGATCGGGGCCAAGCGCTTCACCCGCATCCTGAAGGTCGTCGAAGGCGTGCCCGCCACCGGCACCTATCCGGCCAAGACCCTGGCCAGGGACGGCGCCGCCGGAGTCGGGCTGTACCGGGCGAACATGCTGGAGCGGCTTCGCCATCCGGGCGACCGCCGTACCGGCGTGCCGGTCCAGGTCATCGTGCCGACGAAGGACCTGTTCGTCTCGCCGCACCTGGTCGGGGGCCTGCAGAAGTGGGTGCCGGACCTGAGGCTGCGGCCGATCCACGCCGGCCACTGGGTGCAGCGCACCCACCCCGACGTCATCGCCCGCTGGGTCGCCCTGCACATCACCGACGTGCAGGGCGGCACGCTCACCGACACCGAGACCAGGGCGCTGCGCCATGCCAGGGTCGGCAGCGAGCGCCGGCGCTTCGAGGGCGACCTGGTCGTCGTCACCGGAGCGGGCAGCGGCATCGGGCGGGCGACCGTGCTGGCCTTCGCCGAGCAGGGGGCCCAGGTCGTGGCCGCCGACCTGAACCTGGAGACCGCCGAGCACACGGCCGAACTCGCCCGGCTGCTGGGCGCCACCGCACACGCGTACCGGATCGACGTGTCCGACACCGCGGCGATGGAGGAGTTCGCCAAGGCGGTACGGCACGAGCACGGGGTACCGGACGTGGTGGTCAACAATGCCGGGATCGGGATGGCCGGCTCGTTCCTCGATCACACCCCCGAGGACTGGCGCAAGGTCCTGGACGTCAACCTGTGGGGCGTCATCCACGGCTCCCGGCTGTTCGCCGCCCAGATGGTCGAGCGCGGCGAGGGCGGGCACA
This sequence comes from Actinomycetes bacterium, assembly GCA_025964615.1. Taxonomy (GTDB): domain Bacteria; phylum Actinomycetota; class Actinomycetes; order Streptosporangiales; family Streptosporangiaceae; genus RYN-227. The sequence continues at coordinate 38,423 of JAOPYM010000272.1, read as the reverse complement.
TCGTCAACACCGCCTCGGCGGCGGCCTTCACCCCGTCCCGGATCCTGCCCGCCTACAGCACCAGCAAGGCCGCGGTGCTGATGCTCAGCGAGTGCCTGCGGGCCGACCTGGCGAGCCAGGGCATCGGGGTGAGCGCGATCTGCCCCGGCATCGTCAACACCGGCATCACCCGGTCCTCCCAGTTCGTCGGGAAGTCCGCGCAGGACCAGAGCAGGAGCCGGAAACGGGCCCAGCGGGCCTATGCGCTGCGCAACTTCGGCCCAGAGCGGGTGGCCGCGCAGATCCTGGCCGCCGTCCGGGACGACCGTGCGGTCGTCCCGGTGACCATCGAGGCCAGGCTCGGCTACCTCATCTCCCGGATCTCACCCGGCGCTATGCGCCTGCTGGCGAGGCTCAAGGTCGGCTAGTTCGCCGGCGCTCGCGCTGTGTTCATGGTCGCGGCCCCAGCGCCTGATGGGGCCGGCCGCCTGATCGCCAGTGCCGGGATGAACACGTGGGAGAGCGGCCCGATCAGCACCGCGTACAGCAGGGTGCCGATGCCGACCGTGCCGCCGAGCAGCCAGCCGACCGCCAGCACGCCCACCTCGATCCCGGTCCGGATCACCCGGATCGAGTGGCCCCGGGCGGCCAGGCCGGTCATCAGACCATCCCTGGGCCCGGGGCCGAGTCCCGCGCCGATGTAGCAGCCGGTGGCGAATCCGCCGACCAGGATCCCGGCGATCAGGTACGCCCACCGCGCCGGGCCGCCCACCGGATGCGGGAGCAGATAGAGGAACAGGTCGGCGAAGAGCCCGAGGAACACGACATTGCTGAGGGTCCCGATGCCGGGCCGCTGCCGCAGCGGGATCCACAGCAGCATCACCACGGCGCCCGCGATGATGATCCACGTGCCGATGGACAAGCCGAACCGGCGGGACAGCCCCTGGTGGAAGACGTCCCATGGATCGTTCCCGAGCCTGGAGGACACCTGCAAAGCGATCCCCAGCCCGTACAGAGCCAATCCGGCGTAGAGCTGCAGCAAGCGGCGCGCCATCAAGCGAGTCATGGGGCCATTCAGTCGCAAAGTGGCTTGTAAATGAAGAGCCAATCAGACAAAGTGGCCTTATGACCACACGCCACATCAGCGGCCTGCAGCTGGCCCGGCTGCTCCGTGACGTACCGCCCGAACGGCCGTACTACCTCGCGCTGGCCCGGGCGGTGCGCGCGCTGGTCCTGGACGGGCGGCTGCCGCTGCGCCTGCGCCTGCCCGCCGAACGGGACCTGGCCACCGCGCTCGGCTGCAGCCGTACGACGATCACCGCAGCGTACGACGCCCTGCGCGCGGACGGGTTCATGGAGAGCCGCCAGGGCGCGGGCAGCTGGACCGTGCTGCCCGCCGGTCCGATGTCGTCCACGGCGTCCACCGCTTTCGGGCCCGCCTACACCCCGGCCATGCAGGACGACGTGATCGACCTCGGCTGCGCAGCGCCCGGAGCACCCGCCGTCTTCGCGGAGGCCGTGGCGGCGGCGGTCGCCGAACTTCCGCGCTACAGCACCGGTCCCGGATACGACGCAGCCGGACTACTCCCGCTCCGGCAGGCCATCGCGGACCGGTACGCCGCGCGGGGCCTGCCGACCTCGCCCGCCCAGATCATCGTGACCACGGGCGCGCAGCAGGCCCTTTCCCTGCTCCTCGACCTGCTGATCAGCCCGGGTGACGCCGTGCAGGTCGAGTCGCCGACCTATCCACACGCCCTGGACGCGGTCCGCCGGGCGGGTGCCCGCCTTGTCCCCGCAGGCGTCAACGGCGGCTGGGACGTCGAGCTGGCCGGCGGCAGCCTGCGACAGGCCGCAGTCCGGCTGGCCTACCTGATCCCCGACTTCCAGAACCCGACCGGGCATCTCATGTCCGGCCCGCAGCGCGCCGCGGTGCTGGAGGCGGCCAGGTACGCGGGCGCCCAGGTGATCGCCGACGAGACGTTCGCGGAGCTGCCCATCGACTCGCCCGCCATGCCCGCGCCCCTCGCGTCGTACGACACCGGCGGCCGGGTGATCAGCGTGGGCTCCGCCGCGAAGCTCTTCTGGGGCGGGCTGCGGATCGGCTGGATCCGGGCCACCATCCCGATGGCAGCGCGGCTGGCCGTGGCCAGGGGCTGCCTCGACATCGCCAGCCCGGTCCTCGAGCAACTGATCGTCGTCGAACTCCTCGCCAGGGTCGACGAGGTGCGCGCGCAGCGGGCGGCCGAACTGGCCGCCAGCCGGGACGCGCTGGCCGCCGCGCTCCGCGAGCGGCTGCCGGACTGGGAGTTCCCGCTGCCGCGCGGCGGGATGTCGATCTGGGCCCGGCTACCTGCCCCGGTGGCGGCCCCGCTGGCCGAAGCCGGGATCCGGCATGGAGTACGGACCGTACCGGGCCCCGCGTTCGGCGCCGACGGAATGCTCGACGACTACCTGCGCCTCCCGTACGTTCTGCCGCCGGACGTCCTGCGGGAGGCGGTGGAACGGCTCGCCGCCGCCGCCCGTGACGTCGAGTCCGCCCCTCCGCACCGGTCGCTCCCGGCCTACGTGTAGTTCGCAGGCGCTAACTCTGCTGGAGGTAGCCCACCAGGTACTCGCGCTCGGTCTCCAGTTCGTCGATGGCACTTTTGACGATGTCGCCGATGCTCACGATGCCGACCAGCCGGTCGTTCACCACGACCGGTACGTGCCGGATGCGGCGTTCGGTCATGACGTGCCGTAGGCCATCCACCTCGTCGTCGGGTCCGCAGGTGCGGACCTCGGCCGTCATGATCTCTGAGACCGGCGCATCAAGAAGCGCCGCGCCGCGCCTGTGCATGTGCCGCACCACGTCACGCTCGGACGCGATGCCGCCGATGGCAACGCCGTCCGGTGAGACGACGACGGCGCCGATGTTGTGTTCGGCCAGGGTGGCCAGCAGCTCCCGCACGGTGCTGCCGGGCCGCACCGTCGCCACCGCATCGCCCTTGCGTCGAAGAATGTCACGTATTCGCATGTATCACACTCCTCCTTCTCGCCAAGGTCGCATGGAAACGGCGTGGCAGGAAGACCTCAGGCGAAGGCTTTAAGTACCTTCTGGGCCTACCTGGAAGGTGCTTATCGGACAACTCATCTTACCTGGCGCTAACTTCCGAGCCCGCCTGGCCCTCAACAGGTAGGTACCGCGTGGCCGAACCTCCGGCGGCCGTTGACATTGCCGCGTACGGTACGAATACGGACGCACCGCTGAGGGGATCGACATGCCTGCACGCATTGAAGACTACGCGCTGATCGGCGACATGCAGAGCGCGGCGCTGGTCTGCCGGAACGGCTCCATCGACTGGCTGTGCTTCCCACGCTTTGACTCCGCCGCGGTCTTCGCCGCCCTGCTCGGCGACGAGGACAACGGCCACTGGAGCATCGCGCCCACCAACGTCGAATCCCTCTCCTCCACCCGCCGTTACCGGGGCGACACGCTCATCCTGGAGACCGAGTGGGAGACGCCCACCGGTACCGTACGGATCATCGACTTCATGCCGCACCGAGGTGAGGCACCCGACGTCGTCCGGATCGTCGAGGGGGTCAGCGGCGAGGTTCCGATGCACCTCGAACTGCGACTGCGCTTCGACTACGGGCACGTGGTCCCCTGGATGCGCAAGATCGACGGACAGCTGGCCGGAATAGCCGGTCCGGACTCCATCTGGCTGCGCGGCCCCCTCGAACTCGACGGGCAGGACTTCGCGCACACCGCCGACTTCACGGTCAGCGCCGGCGAGCGCATCCCGTTCGTGCTGACCTGGCATCCCTCGCACCTGCCGCCGCCCAAGCCGGTCGACCCGTTGCTCGCACTCGTGGAGACCGAGTACCTGTGGCAGGACTGGGTCCAGCACCTCAACTATCACGGCGAGTACCGCGACGCGGTCGTCCGCTCGCTCATCACCCTGAAGGCTCTGACGTACTCGCCGACCGGCGGCATCGTCGCGGCACCGACCACCTCGCTACCAGAGGCGATCGGCGGCAGCCGCAACTGGGACTACCGCTACTGCTGGCTGCGGGACGCCACCATGACCCTGGAGGCCCTGCTCAGCAGTGGGTTCCACGAGGTCGCCGACCAATGGCGGCAGTGGCTGGTCCGGGCCGTGGCCGGCAGCCCCGAGGACATCCAGATCATGTACGGCATCAGCGGCGAACGGCGGCTCGCCGAATGGGAGGTCCCCTGGCTGGCGGGGTATGCGGGCTCAAGCCCGGTACGGGTGGGCAACGCCGCGGCTGCGCAGCTCCAGCTGGACGTGCCGGGCGAGGTCATGGACTCGCTGTACGTGGCCGCCAAAGCCGGCCTGATGGGCGAACGGCACGTGTGGTCGATGCAGCAGGCCCTGCTCAACCACCTGGAGCCGATCTGGAAGCAGCCGGACGAGGGACTCTGGGAGATCCGCGGGGCACGCCGGCACTTCGTGCACTCGAAGGTGATGTGCTGGGTGGCCTTCGACCGGGCCGTCCGGATGGTCGAGGAGTTCGGCCGGGAGGGCCCGGTCGAGCACTGGCGGGAGATCCGCGACGAGATCCACGCCCAGGTCTGTGAGCAGGGGTACGACCCCGAGCGCAACACCTTCACCCAGTCGTACGGCTCGGCCGACGTGGACGCCGCACTACTGCTGATCCCGCAGGTCGGCTTCCTGCCCGCCTCCGACCGCCGGGTCGTCGGAACCATCGAGGCGGTCCAGCGGGACCTGGCGGGCGACGGCTTCGTGCGCCGCTACCCGACCCGTGAGGGCGAGTCGTCCGACGGCCTGGTCGGCGTCGAGGGGGCCTTCCTGGCATGCTCGTTCTGGCTGGCCGACGGGCTGCAGATGATCGGCCGGGAGGACGAGGCCAGGGAGTTGTTCGAGCAGCTGCTCAGCCTGCGCAACGATGTGGGCCTGCTTGCCGAAGAGTACGACCCCCGGCTGAAGCGCCAGGTCGGCAACTTCCCGCAGGCCTTCAGCCACGTCCCCCTGATCCGTACCGCCTACGGCATCTCCGGCCACGGCGGGTGAATATGGCGCTCGCGCGGCCCAGGGACTACGGGCCCTGCTCCGCGGTGAGGTGGCTGAGGGTGGCCAGGAAGTCGCGGGGCAGCACCAGCGAGTCGCCGTCGAAGCGGGTCTCGAGGAGGGTCAGGCCGCTGGACCGCCACCAGAACAGGTGCGGGCTCAGCGAGCCGGGCCCGTCCTCGTAGCCGTGCTGGGCCTGTACCTGGAGTTCGGTCGCGGCCCGGACCGTCTCGCCGTACCCGGCGGCGGTCTTGTTCCGGATCGGGTACGCGACGATCACACTGCGGCTGGGCACCACGACCAGCGCCCCGTAGGGCCCGAGCTCCAGGTACTCGTCCAGCCAGATCACGTGGGTCGCGGCGTAGAAGGTCCAGCCGTGCAGGACCGAGAGCCGGACGTCGCCGAGTTCCTGCTCCTCGCATTGGAGCGGTCCGTCGCCACGCACGTTGGCACGGCCCAGCTCGAACAGCCGATCCTGGGCGACCGGCCAGCCCTCCGCCTCCTCCAGCGTCACGGTCCGTACCGTGGTGGGGGTGTCGACGACAACGGCCTCGATCAGCCCGGGTGCGAACGGCCGCGCGGCCAGGATGCCGTTGTCGGCCTCCGCCGGGTAGATGCGAGTCCGCAGCAGATGCTTGGCGAGCTCGAAGTTGCTGAGGTCGAGCGGCTCCTCGATGGCGGTGACGATCGTGGAGACGTGGTCGGCCACCAGCGCCGGCCAGTCGTCCTTGGGCACCAGCCTGGCCAGCTGCCGCAGGTTGCGCATGCTGACATGAAGCCGGTTGGCGCCCTCGAGGAGCATGACGTCCCCAGGCACCCGGCGACAGGAGTAGCCGAGGTTCTCGGCCACCAGGACGACGAGCGAGTCGAGCGCCCCATCGTCGTAAGGAGCGCCCCCGCCCATGCACCCCTCCTCATTTACGCGACGGAATAGAGCTTGTCAGGAGAAGCCCGCATAACGGAAGACCTCTGGTTTCACATCACCCGGCCCGGTACCGCGGCTATACGGTCAGATGATCACATATCCGCCCAATACACCAGTGCTAAGTTCCCGAAGGCCTCCCTTGCGCCACACCCGGGTGCGGTGAGTGTCACACTTGCTCGTGGCTATGAGGTCAGCACCGCACATCCTGGTCGTCAATGGCACCAAGGTCCGTCGGCCGGTGTTCATCGTGGGCGCTCCCCACTCCGGCACGGATCTACTTGCGCTTGCCCTGAAACGGTCCACCGGCTTCCATCTGACGGCCTCCCGGCCCGAGGTGATGCGGGTGGTGTACGCGTTCGCCCGCAAGCCCGCGATGGCCACCGACCGCGAGCGCGGGGCCGCCCGGGTGCTCAGGGACGCACTCGCCGAGTCCTGGCGGATGTCCCCGGACTCCTGCACGGCCTGCTCCGCCGAGTGCCGGTCCCTCGGCTCGTTCCCGGGCCCCGGGCCGTGCGTGCAGGCCACGGATGTGGACCGGTTCGCCGACGCCTCCCCCGACCTGCTCTACAGCGCCGACGTCCTGCTGGACGCCTTCCCGGACGCACAGCTGATCCAGGTGATCAGGGACGGCCGGGACGTAGTGGCCGAGATGCTGGCCGACGAACGGTGCCTGACCTGGTTCAAGCCGGGCTTCACCAACTTGGACGAGGTCTTTCCCAACCCGTTCCTCGGTGTGGAGGACCACACCGACCTGGCCCGGTGGCCCAAGGCCGCCGCAGCAGTGAAGTGCGCGCTGCGCTGGCGTGGCTCGATCCGGCTGAGCGCCCGGTTGCGCGCCCAGATCCCCGCCGAGCAGCTGTTCACAGTCCGGTACGAGGACCTTGTCAGCGGGCCCTCGGCGGTCGCCCCGAGGATGTCGGCCTTCCTCGACGCCCCGATCTCCAAGATCGCCCTGTCCGGCCTGGTCCCGTCACGGGGCCGGAAGGCCGAGCAGTCCTCGATCGGCATCTGGCGCCACCGGCTCACCGACCGGCAGGCCCAGCAGGTCGAACGGATCGCCGCCCGCGAGCTCACCCGCCTCGGCTACCCCATCTCCGCCACCAAGCCCGCCTGAACTGCTCACAGCCCAGCGGGTGGCAGGAACCGATCGTCCACCAGGCCGGGGTCCGGCTCGGCGCCCTGGCCACCGCCGTACCGGCTCCGCAGCCACCGGAGCGTGCCGAGCGAGCCGGGGTCCACCCGCCCGCCGGGCACCAGCCCCTCGTCCCGGTCCGCCATGATCTGCAGGTGCCGCAGGACGTCCTGCGGGTCCAGGCCGAGCCGGGCGCGGATGACCGAGGCCGCGAGTTCGGCCAGCCGGCCCTCGACCAGCGAGCGGGCGGTCTCCAGCAGGACCTCCGTGAGGGCGCCCAGCGCGGCGGTGCCCCCTGCCGGCGCGGCCAGGACCGTACCGAGATAGGGCCCGAGAGACGACGCGCGGCTGAGCCGGGTACAGCCGGCCGCCTCGGCGCGCAGGTCGCTGCCGGCGTTGAGCACGGTCATGTCGCACTGCCCCTCGACCAGGGCGGTGGCCCGCATCGGCGTCGTACCCAGCGGCCGCACCTCGTAGTCGGCTCCGTACCGCAGCCCGTGGCGGGCCAGCAGCTCGTAGGCCACGAACGCGAACCCCGACGTCGGCACGTCTACGCCGAGCACCCCACCTCTCAGGCCGCTGAGCCCGCTGAGCCCGCTGATCCGCGGACCGTGGAACAGAGACAGGCCGAGTCCCCGGTCCACCGCGGCGAGGATCCGGACATCGGCCGTGCGGCCCAGCGGATTGGCCGCAGAGCCCCGGTAGGCGAGCACGTTGTCGGGGCTGGTGAACACCGCGTCAAGGCCGCCGGCGAGCAGGAGTGCGAACTGCTGGGACGAGGAGGTGACCGGGATCTCCTCGACGTGCAGGCCGGCCTCGGCCAGGGCTCCGCAGGCCTGCGCGACGCCCAGCACGACTGACGGGCTGAAGACGCCCAACCGCACGTGACCGTCCATCGCGCCGCCTCCCTGTACCACCCCGGCAGGTAGCAACAATCGTTTGCATCAACCGTCCCGTCAAGCCTCACCGGAGAGCGGCCACCTGGCCTGGCGGTTCGCTGGGTTCCCTCCAGGAAGCCCTTATGCGAGGGGGTTTGACCTATTGACGCCCACTGTGGTGGTCATCACACTGGCTTAGGCAAACGATTGCTTCGGGGGCGTAATTGCGCGGCGCCCCGCTGGCGCCTGCCGAGTTCTCGAGGAGATGAGCCAAGGTTGCCGAAACGACGGTCAATCGGGCGTGTGCGGACTGTGGCGACGGCAGGGGCACTGTCCCTGTCCCTGGCCCTCACGGCCTGCTCCAGCTCGACGAAGAGCACTGGCACCAAGAGCGGTCCGATCAAGATCGGTATCTCGCTCTCACTCACCGGAGACTTCTCCGCGGATGGGAAGGCGTTCCAGCAGGGCTACCAGCTCTGGGCGAACGCGATCAACGCCTCCGGCGGCCTGCTCGGCCGCCAGGTCACACTCGACATCGTCAACGATGCCAGCAGCCCCGTTCAGGTCGCGACCAACTACCAGAAGCTGATCAGCGTCGACCATGCCGACCTCACCTTCGGGCCGTTCTCGACGCTGCTCACCAAGGCCGCCTCGCAAGTCGTGGCCCGCTACGGATACGCCTTCGTCGAGGGCGCGGGCGGCGGTCCTTCGGTGTTCACCAGCGGCCTGCACAACGTGTACGACGTCAGCCTGCCGGTGGCCAACAACCTGGTCAGCTCCGCCAAGTGGCTGGCCGCCATGCCGGCCGCGACCCGGCCGAAGACCGCCGCGTACGCCACCGAGGACGACCCGTTCACCGCGCCGCAGCTCGACGCCGCCCGAGCCGTTCTCGAAGCGGCCGGCGTCAAGACGGTCTACAACAAGGTCTATCCCCCGGAGACCACCGACTACGGCCCGATCGCCGCCGGCATGATCAGCGCCAAGGCGGACGTGGTACTGGTCGGCACCCTGCTGCCGGATGTCACCGCGTTCATCAAGCAGTTCGTTCAGCAGAAGTACAACCCCAAGGCCTTCATCGCGACCGCCGGGCCCGACCAGGGCGCGCAGTTCATCAAGAACGTCGGCGCCAACCACACCCAGGGCATCATGGTGCCCAACGAGTGGTACCCGACGGTCACCACGCCGGGTAACGCCGAGCTGATCGCGGCATACCTCAAGGCGTACGGCGGCACCGCCCAGGACGTCAGCTCGGACGTGCCGGAAGGCTACGCCGTCGGTGAGGTCACGGCGCAGGCGGTCAAGGCGATCGGCAGCCTCGACCAGACCAAGCTCAACGCCGAACTGCACTCCGGGACCTTCACCTCGGTGCAGGGACCGGTGCAGTTCGACGCGACCGGGCAGAACATCAAGGCGTTCGCCTATGCCTTCCAGTGGCAGAACGGCGCCCTCGTCCCGTACCAGCCGGACGCCGGCCAGTTGCTGGTCCCGGCTCCGCCCGCCACCACGGCCATCCTCTATCCCAAGCCTGTCTGGTAACGAGGCCCCGCGATCCCGCCGTGCCGGACCGCCCGGGGGCGCGACCCGGACGGTCCGGCATGGTGACACCCATCGGGAGTGATATTTGAGTACGGAGCTTGCCAAGGCGGTCGTCGACGGAGTGCTGACCGGTGGGGTGTACGCCCTGATGGCAGCCGGGCTGACACTGATCTTCGGCGTTATGGAGATCATCAATATCGCCCAGGGGATCCTGGTGGTCCTCGGCGCCTACCTCAGCTACGTGCTACAGACCCATCTGGGCCTTGACCCGTTCCTCGGGTTGTTCATCACGGTCCCCGTCATGTTCTTCGTCGGCGTCGGCATCGAGTGGGGGTTCGTCCGGCGGCTCAAGCAGCAGAACCGCACGGCGCTGTCGATCCTGGTCACCTTCGCCGTGGCCATTGTGATCGAGGGGATCCTCACCCAGTTCTTCTCAGGCGATCTGCGCAGCCTGCACGCCTGGTACGTGGACCGGTCCCTGCACCTGCTGGGCTTCTACCTGCCCTACATCTATCTGCTCGGCTTCGCGCTGGCAGTGGCAGGCCTGGCCGCCCTGCAGGTGTTCCTCTACCGGACCCGCACCGGCTACAGCATCCGGGCCTCGATGCAGAACCGGGCGGGCGCGCAGCTCGTCGGCATCGACATCAACCGGGTGTCGGCGATCACCTTCGGCATCGGCGCGGCGGTGACGGCGGCCGGCGGGATGGTGTTCGGGGCCACCACCACCTTCAACCCGAACTCCGGCTACGACCTGATCTCCCGGCTGCTGGTGATCGTGGTCCTCGGCGGCCTCGGCAGTATCGGCGGCGCGCTGATCGCCGCGGTCGTGGCGCTGGTGATCGAGGATGTGACGGCGGTGCTCTGGTCGCCGGTCTGGGCCAGCACGATGTTCTTCGCGGTGCTCATCGTGGTGCTGATCGTGCGCCCGAACGGACTGTTCGGGCGGCAGGCGGCGAGGGCACAATGAACGATCCGCTTGCGACGCCGCTCTGGCGAGGCGCCCGCGTGGGCACCGCCGGGCTGGCGCTGATCGCCGCCGTCGCCTTTCCCTTCGTCTTCACCAACCCGGCGGTCACCTCGGTGGCGATGTTCACGCTGCTGTTCGTCGGGTCATCGTCGGCCTGGAACCTGTTCTCCGGTTACAGCGGCTACATGGCGTTGGGAAACGCCGTCTTCTTCGGCTCCGGCGCGTACTTCCTCGCCAATGTCGCCAAGGACCTGCACCTCAAGGGCGGGATCGGGATCTTCGCTCTGGTTCCGCTCGCGGGACTGTTCGCCGGGCTGGTCGGGGTACCGGTCGGGTGGCTCGCGCTGCGGACCAGACGGCACACCTTCGTGGTCGTCACCATCTCGATCTTCTTCGTCTTCCAGCTGCTGGCCTACAACCTGCACTCGCTCACCAATGGTTCCGGTGGCATGCAACTACCGATGCCGCCCTGGCTCGCCGACACCTACAACAACTACTTCTACGCGGCCGCCCTGGTGGTCGCGGTGGTGGCGATCGCGCTGTCCTGGGCGGTGCGGCGGTCGCGCTTCGGCCTGGACCTGCTGGCGATCCGCGACGATGAGGACCGGGCGCGCGGTCTCGGCGTACGGACCGAGCGGGTGAAGCTCGCCGCCTTCGCCCTGACCGGCTTCATCACCGGCATGTGCGGCGCGATCACCGCCTACTACCTGGGCAGCATCTATCCGCCGTTCGTCTTCGATGCGCTCTTCGACGTGACCATCGCGCTGATGGCCTTCCTCGGCGGCCTGGGCACGGTCACCGGCCCCGTCGTCGGCGCACTGCTCCTGGAGCCGATGCAGCAGTACCTGACCCTGCGGTTCAGCAACGCCGGGATCTCACTGATCCTCTTCGGCTGCCTGTTCCTGCTGGTGATCAGGTTCCTGCCCGAAGGCGTGGTCCCCTCCCTCGCCAGGCTGCTGCGCCACGTCCTGCGCACCCGCGGCGAGCCGCAGGCCGGGCCCGGCGATCCGCCGCCCTACGACAGCCCGGCCGACCACAGCCCGGCGGCGCGGGAGGTGCCCCGGTGACGGCCTTGCTCGAGGTACGGGAGGTCCGCAAGAGCTTCGGCGGCCTGCATGCTCTCAACGGCTGCTCGCTCACGGTCCAGGAGGGAACGGTCGCCGGCCTGATCGGGCCGAACGGGTCGGGCAAGACCACGCTGTTCAACGTCATCACCGGCTACGAGCGGGCCGACGCGGGCACGGTCGCCTTCGGCGGCCAGGACGTCACGGGCCTGGCCACCGGCAAGATCGGCGGCCTCGGCGTGGGACGCACCTTCCAGCTCACCCGCGTGTTCAACCGGCTGACCCTGCTGGAGAACCTCCAGGTGGGCCGCGCGGGCGTGCCGCGCGAGCGCCGCGGGGAGCTGTACGGCCCGGCCCGGTGCATGGAGCTGCTCGACTTCGTCGGCCTGACCGCGCTCGCCCAGGCCCAGGCGGGCTCGCTCTCCTACGGTCAGCGCAAGCTGGTGGAGCTGGCCATGGTGCTGGCGCAGGAGCCGAAGGTCGTCCTGCTGGACGAGCCCGCGGGCGGCATCAACCCCACGCTGATAGGGCAGATCGCGGACCGGATCGGCGAACTCAACCGGCGAGGCATGACCTTCCTGGTCGTCGAGCACAACATGGAGTTCGTCATGGGCCTCTGCGACGTCATCTCGGTGATGGAACGCGGCGCGGTCATCGCCTGCGGCAGGCCGGAGGAGGTCCGCAAGGACCCTCGCGTACTCGACGCCTATCTCGGCGGCGCGCTCGACGACGGGCCCGACGACGGGCCGGGCGGCCCCACCGGCCAGACCGAAGGGATCGAGGGCGCGCAGCCATGAGCATCTTGCTGGAACTCCACGGGGTCTGGGCCGGATACGACGGCGGCGATGTGCTCCGCGACCTGACCCTGTCGGTACCGGCCGGGAGCATCACCTGCGTCGTCGGTCCCAACGGCGCCGGCAAGTCGACGGTGCTCCGGGTGATCAGCGGCCAGCTCATCCCGCGCCGGGGCACGGTGGTCTTCGACGGCGAGGAGATCGGCGGGCTGAGCCCCCGGAAGATCCTCAGCCGGGGGATCGTCCAGGTCGCGCAGGAGCACACGCTCTTCCCGGACATGACCGTACGGGAGAACGTCGAGCTCGGCGGTTTCCTGCTGCGCGACAGGGCCGAGGTGGCCCGGCGGCTCCGCCAGATCGAGGATCTCTTCCCGATCGTGACCGACCGGGGCGGCGAGCGAGCCGGAGCGCTGTCCGGCGGCCAGCAGCGGCTGGTCGAGTTCGCCCGCTGCCTGATGCTCGATCCCAAGCTCGTCGTCCTCGATGAGCCGTCGATGGGCCTCGATCCCAAGACCCTGCGGACGGTGCTCCAGCAGGTCGCCGCGATGCGGGACGCGGGCCGCACGATCCTGCTGGTGGAACAGAACGTACGGGCCGGACTCTCCCTGGCAGGCCAGGCGGTCGTGCTGGAGAGCGGGCACGTACGCCTTGCGGGCACGGGTGCGCAGGTCCTGGCCAACCCCGACATCGCCCACCTCTACCTGGGCGGCGCTCCGAGAAGCCTCGCCTGAATCCCCATCGATCGCAAGGAGCGCCCAGATGCCCGAAGGAAGTCTCACGGTCGGCTGGATCGGAGCGGGAAGGATGGGGGCGCCCATGGCACGGCGGCTCGCCGCCGGGGGCGTGGACGTCACGGTCTGGAACCGCACTCGGGCCAAGGCCGAGCCCTTGACGGCCGATGGCGCACGCCTGGCCGATCACATCACCGAACTGGCCGACCGCGACGTGGTGTTCACCATGGTGTCCGCGTCCGCCGATCTCGAAGCCGTGCTGACCGGAGACGGCGGCCTGCTCACCCGCGCGGACGTGGCGCCGAAGGTCATCGTGGACTGCTCCACCGTCTCCGCCGAGATCTCGGCCGCCATGCGGGCCGCGGCCGCCGAGCGCGGCGCGGCCTTCCTCGCGGCGCCGGTCAGCGGCAACGGCAAGGTCGCCGCCGCCGGTCGGCTCAGCCTGGTCGTGTCAGGCCCGCAGGACGCCTACCACCAGGTCGCGGGGCTGCTCGCACGGATCGGCGTCTCGGTCACCTACGCCGGTGAGGGTGAGGTGGCCCGGTTGGTGAAGATCTGCCACAACCTCTTCCTCGGCGTGGTGGCGCAGTCCATGGCCGAGATCACCGTGCTCGCCGAGAAGGGCGGGGTACCACGGGCCGCGTTCCTCGACTTCCTCAACAACAGCGTGCTCGGCTCGATGTTCACCCGCTACAAGACACCCGCCTTCGTGAAACTCGACTACACCCCGACCTTCACTCCGGTCCTGCTCCGCAAGGACTTCGACCTCGGCCTCGCCGCTGCGCACGACCTCGGCGTGCCGATGCCGGTGGCCGCGCTCACCCAGCAGCTCGTACAGGCCGCGATCGGCAGGGGACACGGCGGCGAGGACTTCGCCGTACTCCTCCCCCTGCAGGCCGCCGGCGCCGGCCTCCAGCTCGAACCCGAGGCGACCGCGGTCGACGACGGCCTGGGCGGATGACTACTCGCCGAGTGCGGACAGGATGCGTTCGGTCGTGAGTGGCAGGTCTCGTACCCGCAGGCCGAGGGCGGCGGCGACCGCGTTGCCGATGGCCGCCGCCGTCGGTCCCTGCGCGGCCTCGCCGGCGCCCACCGAGGGCTCGCCGGGGCGCGAGAGGATCTCCACCTCGACCTCGGGCACCTCGCCGAACCGCAGGATGGGATAGCTCTCCCAGTCCGCGCTGGTGACGTGCCGCCGGTCGAACCGGACCCGCTCCTTCAGCGTCCAGCTGGTCGCCTGGACGGCCCCGCCCTCGATCTGGTTGCGTACGCCGTCGGGGTTGACGACGCGGCCGGCGTCGACGGCGATGGCCAGCCGGCGCACCCGTACCTCGTGCACCGCCTCGACCTCGGCCACCACCGCACAGTAGGCACCGCGGCCCTTGTAGCGGGCGAAGCCGATGCCGCGGCCGCCGGCGCTTTCGGCCCCCCACCGTCCGAGCTCCGCCGCGGCCAGCAGGACGTCCTGGGCGCGCGGGTCGGCGAGCTGAGCCAGGCGGTAGTCCAGCGGGTCCTGTCCGGCGGCCAAGGCCAGTTCGTCCATGAAGGACTCGATCGCGAAGACGTTCAGGAACGACCCGAGCCCACGCAGTGCCGATGACCGCAGCGGCGCGCTCAGCACCCGATGGGCCCGGATCCGCCGCTCCGGGAAGGTGTAGAGGGGGATCGCGCCGCGAGCCGTGCCACCGCCGGCCGACGGCGGCGGGTCCGCGGCGGGCGGCGCCTCGATCGGCCGCTCCAGGTGCGCCGCGGCGAGCAGCCCAGGAGAGCCCGCGTATCCCGGGCGGGAGAAGTGGCCCTGGCTCCACACCTCGTGCGACCAGGTCACCACCTTCCCGCCCGCATCCAGCCCGGCCTGGAGTTCGGCCGCCATCGCCGGCCCGATGGGGGCCCAGGTCAGCTCGTCGGCCCGGCTCCACCGCACGTGCACCGGGCGGCCGGGCACCGAGCGGGCCAGCAGGACCGCGTCGAAGGCCGCGTCGTCGGCGCCGTTGTGCCCATAGGCGCCGGCTCCCTGCACGTGCCGTACAGTGACGTTCTTCTCGTCCAGGCCCAGTGCCTGGGAGATCGCCCAGCGCAGCCGGTAGATCCCCTGGCTGTGGCTCCAGACCTCGACCTCGTCGCGGTGCCACCGGGCCACACCGCAGCTCGGCGCCATCGAGGCATGGGCGAGGAACGGCCTGCTGTAGCCGGCCGTCATTGTCTGTACGATCTGGTCCGTTCGTCCCAGCCCGGACTCGTCGACAGTGAAGGTGTCCGCGGGTGCGGCGCGCAGATATCCCGGCAGGTCGTCCTCGTCGGGCAGCGTGTCCCGCTCCCGCCAGTGCGCGGTCTCGCGCAGCGCCGCGACGGCGCGTTCGGCGGCCTCCTCATCCAGGGCCACGACTCCGAGGAAACTGCCGTCCCGGACCACGGACACGGTTCCGGGGAGTTCCGCCGCGGCGGCGGTGCCGGCCTCGGCCAGGGTCGCCGCCGGGGACGGTGGCCGCAGCACGCGTCCGTACAGCTGCCCTTCCAGCATGAGATCCTGGATGAACCGCGGCCTCCCGGCGATCTTGTCAGGGAGGTCGAGCCGCTGCACGCTGGTGCCGGCCAGCCGTAGTCCGGCATCGGCCTTGGGCCGCGCCGACCCGTCCGCGTCCCGGTCGAGATCGACGGCCAGCTCCGCATATCCGATACGCCGGCCGCTCGCGTCGCCGACGACGCCGCCGCGTACCGTGACCGTGGCCGGATCCAGGCCCCAGGACGTGACCGCCTCGGCCAGCAGCAGCGCCCGTACCTCGGCGCAGATCTGGCGCAGCGCGGCTCCCGAGTCCTCGATCGACCGGCTGCCCGCGGTCAGCCCCTCGTCGGGTCCCTCGTCCGTGGACGCGGGCTCCATCCTGATCTGCGCGAGATCGATGTCCAGTTCATCGGCCGCCAGCTGGGCGAGCGCGGTGAGGATGCCCTGGCCGAGCTCGACCTTGCCGACCCGGACACGGACCGTACCGTCCGGCGCGATGCTCACCCAGCGCGACAGCCGCGGGTTGGCCACCACTCCCGCCGGCAGGTCCCGCCGCCGGCCGGTCATCGGCCCGCTTCCGCGGCGCGGACCACGGCCCGCACGACGCGCTGGTGCACCCCGCAGCGGCACAGGTTGCGGTCGAGCGCGGCGACAACGGCCCGCTCGTCGGGATGCGGGTCCCGCGCGAGCAGGGCGGCGGCGCTGATCAGGATCCCGGAGATGCAGTAGCCGCACTGCGCGGCCTGCTCCCGGAGAATCGCCTGCTGCAGGGGATGCAGCGCCGCACCCTCGGCGAGCCCCTCGACGGTGACGACCGGCTTGCCCTCGGCCGCCCACATCGGCGTGTCACAGGACGAGACGGGATGACCGTCGATCAGCACGAAGCAGGCGCCGCACTGGCCCGACCCACAGCCGAAGCGGGTGCCCTTGAGATCCAGCTCGTGGCGCAGCACGTGCAGCAGGGTCGTGTCCGGCTCGCAGGTCACGGCACACCGCTCGCCGTTCACGGTCAGCTCGAAGACCCGCTCCATGACCCGCCCCCCGGCCGCAATCGATTGTCAAATTCTTCCCCTCACCCGCCCCCCGGTCAAGTCGCCTAGATCGGCGGGGCTTCTGTCATGTACGACTGCCAGAGACGGCGGGTGGCGTCGCCACCGGTCAGCGGGCTCAGCCGGGCCGCGTACCCGCCGTCGTCATAGAGCCACACCAGACCGAGACGCTGCTCGGCGAACCGGTGCGGAGATCAAACAGCGCTTCGCGGAAACTAATGGTCGCTACAGCGACCATTAGTTTCCGTGATCATCAAGTGCGCTCGGCGCGTGGACCGCAACCCAACCCCTCAAGCCGATTTTGGAACGGCCGTGCTGGGTCGGGCTGGTCTTTGGAACCCTTCGGTGATCTCGGGGGGTCTGGGCTGCGGAGATGAAGATCATCGCGCGCACGTTCGCCGGGATCGCGGGTATCGGACGCGGCACCACCCATGGCCTGGGCGTGGCCACCGTCAGCTGAGGAACAGCGCGGAGCGGATCAGGTCGGCGTCGGCGGGGTCGACTGGGGTGCCGTTCTCGGCGGCGACCTGGGCGAGGAGGAGTTCGCCGGTGTGCGCGGCGTGGGCGCGTACGGCCGCCGCCGCCCCGTCCGCGTCGCCGGCCGCGAGCGCGGCGAGGATCGGCTCGTGCTCGTCCGCGATGTCGCTCAAGGACCGGGACCGGTCGGCCGTGGAGGCGCCGAGCGCGATCGTGGCGTCGCGCAGGCCCCGGACGATCCCGGCGAGCTTGGCGTTGCCGCCCGCGAGCAGCAGGAGGTCGTGGAAGGCACGGTCGTGGCTCATGAAGCGCGGCTCGTCGTGGTCTTCGGCGGCGGTCCGCATCGCCGCCAGCTCGGCCCGCAGGCCGTCAAGGGGCGCGGCGTTCATGGCGGCCAGCCTGGCGGCGGGAACCTCGAGCAGGAGCCGCAGGTGGAAGACCTCGGCGATGTCCTTGGGATCGCGGCGTACGACCCGGAAGCCGCGGTTGCGCTCGAACCGGACCAGGCCGGTCTCGGCCAGGCCGAGCAGCGCCTCGCGGACCGGAGTGCGCGACACGTTGAGGCGCTCGGCCAGCTGGTAGACCGAGTAGAGCTCACCGGCCCGCAGCTCACCGCTGCGAATGGCCTCGCGGACCGCCTCGGTCACCTGCTCGGCGAGGCTGGACGCGCCCAACACCTGCCGCACCGCCGACCACCTCCAGAGCCACTGACATGTAACATGCTACATGTCAGCTGGGGGCGAGATGAGGAGGTCGGCATGCTGAGCAATCCCGAGTCGGTCTTCACCTACGGGGCGCCGCTGCTGAAGTTCGGTCCGGGGGCGTCGGACGAGATCGGGTTCGACCTCGCCCAGTACGGCGTGCGCCGAGCCCTGATCGTCACCGACCTTGGGGTGGCCGCGACGGGCGGGCCGCAACGGGTGGCGGACCGGATGCGGGCGTACGGGATCGAGGCGGGGGTCTTCGACGGTGTGCACATCGAACCGACCGACGACAGCATGCGCCTCGCCGTGGAGTACGCCCGGGCGAGCGGGCCCTGGGACGCCTATGTGGCGGTCGGCGGCGGGTCCAGCATCGACACCGCCAAGGCGATCAACCTGCTGACGACCAACGACGGCGACCTGATGGAGTACCTCAACCTGCCGGTCGGCGCGGGCCGGGCCCCGGCCAACCCCCTGCTGCCGCTGGTCGCCGTACCGACCACCACCGGGACCGGCGCGGAGAGCACCACGGTCTGCGTACTCGACGTACTGTCCCTGAAGGTCAAGACCGGAATCAGCCATCCGAGGCTGCGCCCCACCCTCGCCGTCGTCGATCCCGGCCTGACGATGACCCAGCCGGCGAACGTCACGGCGGCGGCCGGGATGGACATCGTGTGCCATGCCCTGGAGAGCTACACGGCCAAGCCGTACACCTCCTTCGAGCGCAAGACCGCCGAGCAGCGGGTCCCGTACTGCGGGTCCAACCCGGTGGCGGACATGTGGTCGGAGAAGGCCCTGACGCTGATCGCGAGATCGTTCCGCGCCGCGGTGATGCAGGGCGACAATGTGCAGGCGCGCGCTGACATGGCGCTCGCTGCGACCTTCGCCGGGCTGGGCTTCGGCAACGCCGGCGTGCACATCCCACACGCCAACGCCTATCCGATCGCCGGGCGGGTCAAGGACTTCCACCCGGTCGGCTATCCAGCGGGCGAGGCGCTGGTGCCGCACGGCATGGCGGTCTCGCTCACCGCACCGGAGGCCTTCCGGTTCACCTTCGAGGCCCAGCCGGACCGGCACGTCCGGGCGGCCGAACTGCTCGATCCCGGCATGGACCGGCCCGGCGACCCGGCCGAGTACCTGCCCCGGGCGCTGCTGAGCCTGATGCGCGACATCGGCATCCCGAACGGCGCCGGCGGGGTCGGTTACACCGAGGCGGACGTGCCCGATCTGGTGGCGGGCACGATGAAACAGCAGCGGCTGCTGGCCACGTCACCGCGGACGGTGACCGAGGACGACGCGGCCGGGATCCTCCTTCGCTCGCTGGACCTGTGGTGAGCCCGGAGGACCTGGCGCGGGCGCTCCGGCAGGCCGGGGTGACCGAGGCCGACTCATCGTCGCGGCGTCGCGCGGAGTACTCCTCCGACGCCTCCCTCTACCGGGTCCCGCCCATGGTCGTGGTGTTCCCGCGCGACGCGGACGAGGTCGCCGCGGCCCTGGAGGTGTGCCGCGCGCACGGGGTGCCGCTGACCTCGCGCGGGGCCGGCACCTCGATCGCAGGCAACGCGGTGGGGCCCGGGGTGGTACTCGACTTCTCCCGGCATCTGGGCCGGGTGCTGTCTGTGGATCCCGGATCCCGGACCGCCGTGGTGCAGCCGGGCACCGTGCTCGACGATCTGCAGCGGGCGGCCGCTCCGCACGGCCTGCGGTTCGGTCCCGACCCCTCCACGCACAGCCGCTGCACGATCGGCGGCATGATCGGCAACAACGCCTGCGGGTCCCGGGCGCTGGGCTATGGCCGTACGTCCGACCACGTCCTCGGCCTGGACGTGCTGACCGGTGGCGGCGAGCGGCTGACCCTGACACCCGGGATGGACCCGTCGTCGTCACCGGCGCTGACCGCACTTCACCGGGTGGTACGAGAGGGTCTGGGGCCCATCAGGACCGAGCTTGGCCGGTTCGGGCGTCAGGTCTCCGGATACTCCCTCGAACATCTGCTGCCCGAGAACGGCTTCGACGTACCCAGGGCACTGGCCGGCACGGAAGGCACCTGCGCGGTGGTGCTCGAGGCCACGGTCGGCCTGGTGGCACCGCCGGCGGCGACGGTCCTGGTGGCGCTCGGCTACCCCGACATGGCGACCGCCGCCGATGCCGTACCGGCGCTGTTGCCGCACCGCCCGGTCGCGCTGGAGGGCATCGACGCCCGCATCGTGGCCGCCGTGCGGCGTCGCCGGGGACTCGGCGCGGTGCCGCCACTGCCCCGTGGGGAGGGCTGGCTGCTCGCCGAGCTCGGTGGCGAGTCCACCGCCGCACTGGTCCCCGCCACCGCGGCCCTGGTGGCCGGCGCGCAGGCGATCGACAGCCTTGTCATCACCGATCCCGCCCAGGCCGCCGCGCTGTGGCGGATCCGGGAGGACGGCGCGGGCCTGGCCGCGCGGACCCCGTCCGGCGCCCCCGCCCACGCGGGCTGGGAGGACTCGGCCGTACCGCCCGAACGGCTCGGCGCCTACCTGCGCGAGTTCGAGGCGCTGCTCGCTTCGTATGAGCTCGGCGGTGTTCCGTACGGGCACTTCGGCGACGGCTGCCTGCACGTCCGCATCGACTTCCCGCTGACCCGGGCCGACGGGCCGCAGATCTTCCGGTCGTTCCTGCTGGACGCCGCCAGGCTCGTTGCCTCGCACGGCGGCTCGATGTCGGGCGAGCACGGCGACGGCCGGGCCCGCAGCGAACTGCTGCCGCTGATGTACTCCCCCGCGATCATGTCGACCTTCGCGGCGGTGAAGGCCGCCTTCGACCCCGGCGACCTCCTCAACCCGGGAATCATCACCGCTCCCCTGCCGCTGGACGCCGCACTCCGGATTCCCGCCGCGCCGCGGACGCGGCTCGCCTTCGCTTATCACGACGACGGCGGAGAGCTCGCGACCGCCGTCCATCGGTGTACAGGCGTGGGCAAGTGCCGGGCCGACAACACGGCCGACGGCGGCGTCATGTGCCCGTCCTACCTGGCCACCAGGGACGAGAAGGACTCCACCCGGGGGCGTGCCCGGGTCCTGCAGGAGGCGGCGGGCGGTTCGCTGCCCGGCTGGCGTGCCCCCGAGCTCCGCGAGGTGCTCGATCTCTGCCTGGCCTGCAAGGGCTGTTCCTCGGACTGTCCCACGGGTGTCGACATGGCCACCTACAAGTCCGAGGTCCTGTACCAGGCGTACCGGCACCGGCTGCGGCCGGCCGCGCACTACAGCCTGGGCGGGCTGCCCCGGATGGCGCGGCTGGTCTCGCTGGCGCCCCGGCCGGTCAACGCCCTTCTCGGCGTACGGCCCGTCGCGGCGCTCGCCAAGCGGCTCGGCGGGATCGACCACCGGCGTCCGCTGCCCGCGTTCGCCCAGCGCACCTTCCGCTCATGGTTCTCCTCCCGGACCGGTTCGAAGCCCGGGGATCCGGTGATGCTCTGGGTGGACACCTTCACCGACCACTTCTCCCCCGAGGTCGGCATCGCCGCCGTCCAGGTGCTCGAGGACGCGGGTTTCTCGGTACGGATCCCCTCGAAACCCCTGTGCTGCGGGCTGACCTGGATCTCCACCGGCCGTCTCGACACGGCCCGCCGCATCCTGCGCCGCACGGTCGGTTCCCTGGCCCCGGCCCTGGCGGACGGTGTGCCGCTGGTCGGCCTGGAACCGTCCTGTACCGCCGTACTCCGCTCCGACGCGCTGGAACTGGCAGGCGGGCCCGCCGCCTCAGCGGTCGCCGCCGCGACCAGAACCCTGGCCGAGCTGCTCGCCGACCGGCCGGGCTGGGAGCCGCCCGATCTGGCCGGTGTACGGGCGGTGGCCCAGCCGCACTGCCACCAGCACGCCGTCCTGGGCTGGGACGCAGACCGGGCACTGCTCGAAGGTGCCGGCGCCTCGGTACGGGCGGTCGGCGGCTGCTGCGGGCTGGCCGGGAACTTCGGCGTCGAGCGGGGCCACTACGACGTGTCCGTTGCAGTCGCCGAGACCGCGCTGCTCCCCGCCGTCCGTGCAGAGGGCGACGACGCCGTCCTACTGGCCGACGGCTTCTCCTGCCGCACCCAGCTCGACCATCTGGCGGACCGGCGAGCCCTCCACCTGGCCCAGCTCCTGGCCCGAGCCCGTGATCCTGAAGGATCGTGAGCGGTATGGCTACGAGCGCGGGCGCGCGAGGGCGGGCGTCAGGTCCGGGGCGAGCCAGCCGATGGCGAGGCCGGCCACGCCGAGAGCAACGAAGAGTGCGGCGTAGCCGCCGGGTCCGCTCTTGATGGACAGCTGCACCGTCCTCACCTCCTGTGACATCGTCGTGCCCCGTGACACGACCATGCACTCGCAGGATGACCGCAGGATGACCGAAGGATGGCCTCCGGAGCGCCCTACAGCAAAGCGCATCGGGCGGGCCGGTGTCCGGCGATCAGGAAAAGCGTCCCAGGGTTCGCCCGGGCCGCCTGGGACCTGCTACTTCTTGCGCCAGCGGGCCTGCTTGTCGCTACCGGTCTTGGTGCAGCTGCCGGCGGGCTGCTACGGCGAGAAGATCTGGTGCGCGAGGGTGATCCTGCCCTGCGAGTCGAAGTTCAGCTCGAACATGTGACCCCGGTCCAGGAGCGGGCCGTACCGCAGGCTGGAGACCTGGTACATCGCGGCGAACTGCGCGGCGGTGACCCGGGCGCCGGCCAGGTAGTCGGTCAGTGGCTCGTTGTCGATCGGCGCCGTGACCCGGATCTCCGCGCCGGGGGAGAGCTGGAGCGCCTCGTACGGCCGGATCGAGGTGGGCTCGACCGTCTCGGGACCGGCAGGCTGGGTGCGGATCGCCGGAGCGAACAGCACTTCTGCGGGCCCGGTGCCCGGCATGAGGAGCCCGAAGACCTTCACCTGGTCGGCGTACGGCGGGAGCCGCCAGGCCGTGGACACCTGCGCGGCACGGTAGGAGACGGCCGGCGGAACGTGCCCGCCGCATCCGGCGAGGAGAAGGCCGGCCGCGCCCCAGGCGGCGATTCGTCGTGCGCTCCGGCTCGCTGTCATACGGGCCTGCGTACCCCTGCCGAGGGGAGAACATCACTCATGTTCGGTAACAATGCGAACACGAACGATTTCTTACCGCGACATTCCCGAAAAAATGCCAAGACTTAACTTCCTGGCGCTCGCTCCGCTCGCGCAGCGCTTGGGCCTTGACGCGCGGCCCAAGCACTTAGACGGCCTGCGGCTCCGCGGTCGCCTGGCGGGCGAACTGGGTCCGGTAGAGCTCTGCGTACAGCCCGCCGGCCAGGAGCAGCTCCTCGTGCATGCCACGCTCGACCACCCGGCCATCGTCGATCACCAGGATCTGGTCGGCCTCCCTGATCGTCGACAGGCGGTGCGCGATCACCAGGGAGGTACGGCCCGCGAGAGCGGTCTGCAGAGCTCGCTGGACGGCGGCCTCGGACTCGGAGTCCAGGTGCGCGGTGGCCTCGTCGAGGACGACCACCGAGGGGGCCTTGAGCAGCAGCCGGGCGATGGCCAGGCGCTGCTTCTCGCCACCGGAGAGCCGGTAGCCCCGGTCCCCCACGATCGTGTCGAGGCCGTCGGGCATCGAGTCGACCATGTCGAAGATCTGCGCGGCCCTCAGTGCCACCAGGAGATCCTCCTCGGAGGCGGTGGGCCGTGCGTAGAGCAGGTTGTCGCGGATCGACTCGTGGTACATGTGGGCGTCCTGCGGGACCACGCCGATGGTGTCCGACAGCGCCGCCAGCGTGAGGTCCCTGACGTCCTGGTCCCCGAACCGCACGGAACCGCCGGTGACGTCGTAGAGCCGGGACACCAACTGGGTGATCGTGGTCTTCCCGGCTCCGGAGGGCCCCACGAGGGCGACCAGCTGACCGGGTTCGGCCACGAACGACACGTCCTGGAGCACCTCACGGCTCGGTCCGTTGTCGGTGCCGGCGCGGGCGATGGACTCCAGTGAGGCCAGCGACACCTCGCCGGCCCCCGGGTACCTGAAGGTCACGTGGTCGAACTCGATCCGGGGCGCCTTCGCGGACTCCGCCAGCGGCACTGCCGAGGGCTTCTCGTCGATCATCGGCTTGAGGTCGAGGACCTCGAAGACCCGGTCGAAGCTGACCAGTGCGGTCATCACGTCGACGTGCACGTTGGACAGCGAGGTCAGCGGACCGTACATCCTGGTCAGCAGGGTGGCCAGCGCGACGAGCGTGCCCAGCTGGAAGGCACCGCTGACGACGAGGGAACCCCCGACGCCGTACACCATGGCGGTGGCGAGCGCGGCGACCAGCGTCAGCGCGGTGAAGAACACCCGCCCGTACATCGCCGAGATCACCCCGATGTCGCGGACCCGGCCGGACCTGGCGGCGAAGTTCGAGGACTCCTCGGCGGGCCGCCCGTAGAGCTTGGCCAGCATCGCCCCGGCCACGTTGAACCGCTCGGTCATCAGCGAGCTCATCTGGGCGTCGAGCTGCATCTGCTCGCGGGTGATCTTCTGCAGCCTGCGTCCGACCAGCTTGGCCGGGATGACGAAGACCGGCAGCAGCACCAGCGCGATCAAGGTGACCTGCCAGGACAGCCAGAACATGGCGGCGAGCACCAGGACCAGGCTGATCACGTTCGACACCACCGAGGACAGGGTGGTGGTGAGCGCCCGCTGGGCGCCGATGACGTCGCTGTTGAGCCGGCTGATCAGTGAGCCGGTCTGGGCCCGCATGAAGAACGCGATCGGCATCCGCTGGACATGGTCGAAGACCTGGGTCCGCAGGTCGTAGATGAGACCCTCGCCGATCCGGGCCGAGTACCACCGCTGGAACAGCGACTGGATCGCGTCCAGGATCGCCAGCGAACCCACCGCCACCGCGAGCCAGACGACCAGAGAGGTGTTCTTCTTCAGGATTCCCTGATCGATGATCACCTGGAGCATCAGCGGACCGGCCACCACGATCGCGGCGCCGACGGCGTTCAGCAACAGGAACAGAACCAGATCCCGGCGGTAAGGCCGGGCATAGCCGGCGATGCGCCTGACGGTGCCAGGCTTTAGTCGCTCTTGGGTGACAGAACTGTCACGCCGGAACGACGCCATCATCTGAAAACCGTTGGGTCCGTCCATACCCTGCACCAGCCGCCTCCCGCGATGTCATTCTCTTAACGTAATCATGTAAGCGGGATGGTTATTCCGTGGTCAACGCCCGAGGATCCGGCCGCTCTGTTCACGGCGCTCGACTGCCCGCTGCTCGTCCAGGGTGTTGCCCGGCGCCTGCTGAAGCAACCGCTTGGTGGCGATGGCGGCCCCGGCGTCGACCTTGAGCAGCGACGCCACGAGATCCGCAAGAGCGGCGTCCAGGTCGTCCTCGGGCACTGTGGTCTGCACGATGCCGAGCGCCAGAGCCTCGTCGGCCAGGACCGTGCGGACCGTCAGGCAGATCTCCAGGGCCCGGGCGAGACCGACGGCGTCGACCAGCGGCTTCGTACCGGTCAGGTCGGGCACCAGGCCGAGGGCCGGTTCCTTCATGCAGAACTTGGCATCGTCGGCGGCGATTCGCAGATCACACGAGAGCGCGAGCTGGAACCCGGCGCCGATGGCGTGACCGCGCACAACCGCGATCGAGGTGATCTCGGGCCTGCGTAGCCAGGTGAAGCCCTGCTGGTACTCATCGATGAGCACGTCCAGCTCGCCGGGCCCCATCCCCGGCGCGAACGCGGGGCCCTCTCCCGGGATGCCCTCGGGCGTGAACGCGGCCAGGTCGAGCCCAGCCGAGAACGACGGGCCCTCGCCGCGCAGTACGACGATCCGCACGCCTTCCGGCAGCGTGTCGCCGATGCGGGCGAGGGCCCGCCACATTCCGGGCGTCTGTGCGTTCCGACGCTCGGGACGGTTCAGCGTGACCGTGGCCACACTGCCGTCGATGTCGAGCCGAAGCCCGGCCCGCGCAAGTTCCTGGTCCACCATGACGCCCCTCCCGCTGTGTCCCCATTGACAAGGAGACTGACAAACGGCGTCACGATGACCCGCTTTGGGGGGGCCCGTTCCGCCGCCGCGCCCGACCCTACTGGGTCGGCCGCGACGGCAGCTCAGGTGGTGCTCCGTAGCGGGGGCGGGTATTCAGGACTTCTTGCCTCGGGTCGCCCCGCCGCGTCCGCGCAGGTTCACGCCGGACTCGGACAGGATGCGATGGATGAATCCGTACGAGCGCCCGGTGGCGGCTGCCAGAGCGCGGATGCTCTCGCCGGAGTCGTACCTCTTCTTGAGATCCGTCGCCAGCTTGTCGCGCTCAGCACCGGTCACGCGGGTGCCCTTCTTCAGGGTCTCGGCCACAAGTACCTCCCGTAGTGATGTGGTGACCGCTGCGTTATCCCCGCCCATGATCAGTCATTCCCGCCGGATCGGCTACCCACTCGGCCAGAAAAGATCTGCTTCCTTGCTCCGCTGGTCAGGCGAGTGCCACCAGATCGCCAAATTCTTCACTCCACATGTCCTCAACACCATCCGGCAGCAAAATCACTCTTTCCGGCTGGAGTGCGTCCACCGCACCCTCATCGTGGGTCACCAGGACGATGGCTCCGGCGAAGCTACGGAGGGCTCCGAGGATCTCCGCGCGGCTGGCCGGGTCGAGGTTGTTGGTGGGCTCGTCGAGCAGCAGCACGTTGGCACTGGAGACCACCAGGGCGGCCAGTGCCAGCCGGGTCTTCTCCCCGCCGGACAGCACTCCCGCGGGCTTGTCCACGTCGTCCCCGGAGAACAGGAACGAGCCGAGGATCTTACGGACGTCGACCTCGGCCATGTCGGGCGCCGCGGACCGCATGTTCTCCAGAACCGAGCGCTTGGTGTCCAGAGTCTCGTGCTCCTGGGCGTAGTACCCCAGACGCAGCCCGTGGCCGGCGATCACCTTGCCGGTGTCGGCCTCTTCGACCCCGCCCAGCAGGCGGAGCAGCGTGGTCTTGCCGGCTCCGTTCAGCCCGAGCACCACGACCCGGCTGCCCCGGTCGATGGCCAGGTCGACGTCTGTGAAGATCTCCAAGGAACCGTACGATTTGGACAAACCCTCGGCGGTGAGCGGAGTCTTGCCGCACGGGGCTGGTTCCGGGAAGCGGATCTTGGCCACCCGGTCGGCCTGCCGCTCCCCCTCCACGCTGTTGAGCAGCTTGTCGGCCCGCTTGAGCATCTGCTGGGCGGCCTTGGCCTTGGTGGCCTTGGCCCGCATCTTCTCGGCCTGGGTCTGCAGGGTCGCGGCGGTCCGCTGCGCGTTGGCGGTCTCCCGCTTGCGCCGCCGCTCGTCGGTCTCCCGCTGGTCCAGGTACGCCTTCCAGCCGACGTTGTAGATGTCGATCACGGCCCGGTTGGCGTCCAGATGGAACACCCGGTTGACCACCGCCGCCAGCAGCTCCACGTCGTGGCTGATGACCACCAGGCCGCCCTGATGGGACTTCAGGAAGTCGCGCAGCCAGACGATCGAGTCGGCGTCCAGGTGGGTGGTGGGCTCGTCGAGCAGCAGCGTCTCGGCCCCGGAGAACAGGATCCTGGCCAGCTCCACACGGCGGCGCTGACCGCCCGAGAGGGTCTTCAGCGGCTGGTGCAGGACCCGGTCGGCCAGGCCCAGGCTGGAGGCGATGGAGGCGGCCTCGGACTCGGCCGAGTAGCCGCCGAGCACGTGCAGCCGGTCCTCCAGGTTCCCGTACCGGCGGACGGCCTTGTCCCGCTCCTGGCCGGTTGCGGTCACCATCTGCTCTTCGGCCTTGCGCATCTTGCGGATGACCTCGTCAAGACCCCTCGCGGACAGGATCCGGTCTCCCGCCAGCACCTCAAGGTCACCGTTCTGTGGGTCCTGCGGCAGATAGCCGATCATTCCCGAGTGGGTCACCGAACCGGCGGCCGGCTGGCCCTCGCCCGCGAGGGTCTTGGTCAGAGTGGTCTTGCCGGCCCCGTTACGGCCGACGAAACCGACCTTGTCGCCGGGATTGACCCGGAAAGAGGCGGATTCGATGAGCAGGCGGGATCCGGCCCGCAGCTCAATGTCAGTGGCGGTGATCACTTGGTGGGGCTCCCTCTGGGGAAGAACAGTCTCGGGCGGGCACGACGGAGCGCGCCGGGGATCAACTCACCGCGACGCGCTCGGAGGGCCTGTCAGCTCGGGAGCATGCGCCCAGTCTAGGCGCTTGGGCCGCGTGGCCTGGACTGAGGAGCGAGGGAGCGTAGCGACTGAGTGACGAGGGAAGGCCGCGCGTCAAGGCCCAAGCGCCGCGCGAGCGGAGCGAACGCAGAAGTAGGCGAACCTTGGGCCTGGTCCCATGCGACGGAGCAGTATGGGGAAGGTCCCGCGCCGTGAATTCGCACCCGGGCACGGTGAGATACCTCACACGCGTCCGAAACCGAAGGGAGTGATCGATGAGCGAGGTCAGCAGCAATCAGCCGACCGGGACGCCCAACTGGGTGGAGCTCGGGGTGCCCGACATCGAGCGGGCCATGCAGTTCTACACCGCCGTCTTCGGCTGGCGGTACGCCGACCAGGGGCCGGAGAGCGGCAACTACACGATGTGCCTGCTCCGCGACTACGCGGTCGCCGGCATGATGCAGAACCCGGATCCGTCGGCCACCGAGTACTGGTGGAACGTCTACCTGGCCACCGACGACTGCGACGGCACCGTGAAGCGGGTCGCCGACGCGGGTGGCACGGTGGTCATGCCGCCGATGGACGTCATGGAGTCCGGGCGGATGGCGATCGTCAAGGACCCCTCGGGCGCCCAGTTCGGCCTCTGGCAGGGCCGGGCGCACGTCGGCTCGGAGCTGGTGAACGAGCCGGGGACACTGTCCTGGAACGAACTGCACACCCCGGACTCGGCGGCGGCCCGTGCCTTCTACGGGACGGTGTTCGGGTATGGGCTCGAGCCGATGACCGGCGTGCCGGACCTCGACTACACCCTGCTGCGGGTGGACGGGCACGAGGTCGGGGGGCTCTACGGCACCTCCGAGGTGCCCACCGCGCGCTGGGTGACGTACTTCGCGGTCGCGGACGCCGACGAGGCCGCCAGGAAGGCCGTCGCCGCGGGCGGGACGGTCGAAGGGGAGCCTGACGATTCGCCCTATGGGCGGATCGTGTCCATCAGGGACCCGTTCGGCGCGGAGTTCCGGGCCATCAAGCTCGCCGAGAACCCGCCTGGCTGAGCCTGTACGGGCCCGTGGGGGGCCGGACGGGTCAATCGGCGATCATCCTGCACGCCACGATCACCGATCCCCGTACCGGCCTCTCAGCGGCGGAGCGCGGTCCTGGTCCCGGACGAGGACCGCGACCGCGTCCTGGCTACGAGGGCTCGTGCAGCAGGATCCGGACGGCCCTGAACTTGGGCGGCGTCTCGCGCAGCACGGCCAGTCTCGGATCGGGGACGGTCAGGAACGGCTCCACGGCGAGCCCGAACACCTTCGCGAGCCGTGGGTCCTCCCGCAGTACCTCGATCGCTCTGCGGTCACCGCCCAGCACGACCGCGTCGAGCTCGGCGAGCTGTGGGGTCAGGATCCGGACGGCCACGTCGGCCGCATCCTGCAGCGCCTCGCGCGCCTGCTTCTCGCGGCGCCGGGCGAAGCGGTGCTGCGACCAGCCGCCGGCCGAGCTGCGCCCGTGCACGAGGCGGGAGCCGACCTTGGAGGCGACCAGCCGGTCGCCCTCGAACACCCCGGCTGCGTAACCACCCAGCCTGGCCAGCAGGACACCGACCCGCCGGTCGCGCAGGGCATGCTCGGCGAGCTCCCCTTCGAGGGGCGGGAACGGCACCCGGCACTCGGCCCTGGACCCGTCGGCCGCGACGTACCGCACGATGTCCGGCCCGGCCGTCACCTCGGTGACGCCGCCGTGCCGTTCGCCGAAGCCGGTCAGCCACCGGGCGATCCGTTCCGGCGCCACCTCGAGCCTGCGGTCCGCCCCGTTCGACATGAACCCATCGTGGCAGAGTTGATCCGGCCGCCGTAGCAGGGAGAATGCCGAGCATGTGGATCACTTCGGAGCAACAGCACCTGCGGCACTGGCTGGTGCCTGCGCTGGCCGCCACGCTCGGCGTGGGCATCGCGATCGCCGAGTTCATGGCCCGGCGGTACGGCTCCGGCCTCGCGGTCCTCGTCGTCCTGCTCGGCTATGCCGTGCATCTGGCCTACCGCCGGAGCGAGGTCGCGTCCACGCTCAGCGACTCCTACGGCATCGGGCATCGGGCCCGAACCCATCTGCGGGCCGCCGCGATGACCGGTGACGTAGTGGTGGCTGTGGTGGTCACGGCGCTCATCGTGCAGGCGCTGCGCGGTGGGCCGATGGGGCCGTATGCCTGGCTGGCCGGGCTCGCGGGGGTCACGTACGCGCTGTCGGCTGCCATCGCAAGCCGCGTCCTCTGAGAGCTGGGTCACAGGTACGCCGAATTGTTGGTGAACTTCCGCCAACACCCGCCGATTCGGCTACGGCGAGGAGGGATGATTTTGGGCGTGTCCTCCCTTGATGTGCTGCTCCCGGCGCGCGCGGCCTTCCAACCCGTCGTCGATCTCGATACGGGCAGCGTCGTCGCCGTGGAGACGCACCCGTACGCGGAGGAGGTGCCTCCGCTGTACCCCTCGCCCTCGCCGCTCCCGGTCCGGGCCGACCCCGCCGAGGAGGACGTGCGGCGGGCGATACTCGCCGCCCGCGCGACCGCCGAGCTCGGCACCCCACTGCCCCTCCAGATCATGGTCCGCGCCGAGACCGTGGCGCAGGGCCAGGCCGTGCTGACGGTCCTGCACAACGGGCTCCTTGAGGCCGGTCGCAGGCCGCAGGAGATCATCGTCTGCGTGACCGGCGGTTTCCCGCCGGCGCAGCGCCCGGCTGTCTCCGCAGCCCTGCACGGGCTGCGCGGGGCGGGCTACCTCGTCGGCTTCGCGGGTCTCGGCACCGCGCACGCCCCCCTCGACCTGCTGGTCGACGGCGTCCCGTACCTGGTGAAACTGGACTCGGACCTGACGCGTACCTCGGTGACCGACGCCCGCAGGTCCGCGCTGGTGGAGGCACTGGTCGCGATGGCGCACCGGATCGGCACCCACGTCCTCGCCCCCGGGATCACGACCGAGGACCAGCTGACGCATCTGCGGGGGCTCGGCGTCCGGCTGGCCCAGGGTGGGCTGCTCGCCGGTTCGGACTGGCGGCCCGGCCAGCCGGTCACCGTGCCCGTCCCGGTGCACACCAAGGAACGGCCCCGGCACGGGTACGACGTCGGGGCCCGGGTGTCGGAGTTCACCCTGCCCGCCGTCACGATGCCGCTGACGGCCACCGCCGACCAGGTCCTCACCGTCCTCAACGGCGAGCGGGGGACGACCAGCGTGGTCCTGGTGGACGAACGGCAGCGGCCCCGGCACATGGTGGACCGGACCCGCTTCCTGCTGGCGATCTCGGGGCCGTACGGGCATGCGCTGCACGCGCACAAGCCCGCCTCCCGGCTCGCCGACCCGCCCCGGCTCGTGCCGAAGACGGTGCCGGCGATCGCCGCGCTGCGGGCCGCCGGAAAGGAGAGCGAACGGGTCTACGACGACCTGGTCGTCACCGACGAGATCGGCCGCTGCCTAGGCATAGTCCGCGTGGCAGACCTCATTCGGTCACTATCGCCGTGACCGGCGGTTTTAAGCGCAACCGTCACGCAGCTGGGCGCCCGCGGTCTGGACTGAGGATCTCTCGGGCGCGCCAGCGCCCGAAGATCTGAAGGAAGACCGCGGGTTAAAGCGCCCAGCTGCCGCCGTGCCGGAGGCGCGGCCAATTCACACGTTAAAGCCCAGGGCTCTTAGTTGGTCGCGGCCCTCGTCGGAGATCTTGTCGGGGCCCCACGGCGGCAGCCAGACCCAGTTGATCTTGACGTCGGAGACGATGCCGTCCAGGGCGCTGTGCGCCTGATCCTCGATCACGTCGGTGAGCGGGCAGGCGGCGCTGGTCAGCGTCATGTCCAGGGTGGCGACGTTGTCGTCGGAGATCGTGATCCCGTAGATCAGCCCGAGGTCGACGACGTTGATGCCGAGTTCGGGGTCGACGACGTCCTTCAGCGCCTCGAGGACGTCCTCGTCGGCGGGCTTGGTCTCACTCATGATGCGGTCTCCAGGGCTCGGGAGGTCGCGTCCTTCCAGGCCATCCAGCCGAGCAGGGCGCATTTGATGCGGGCGGGGTACTTCGAGACGCCGACGAACGCGACCGCGTCCTCCAGAACGTCCTCATCGGGTTCGACCGACCCGCGCGACTGCATGAGCGCGAGGAACTCGTCTCCGATGGTCATGGCGTCCTTGACCGACTTGCCGATCACCAGGTCGCTCATCACCGAGGCGCTGGCCTGGCTGATGGAGCAGCCCAGCGACTCGTACGACACGTCCTCGATCACGTCGCCGACCAGGTGCACGCGGAGCGTGACCTCGTCGCCGCAGGTGGGGTTTACGTGGTGCACCTCGGCCTCGTAAGGCTCCCGCAGCCCCTTGTGATGGGGGCGGCGGTAGTGGTCCAGGATGATCTCCTGGTACATGGACTCGAGCTGCATCACACCGTCCCGAAGAACTTCTGGGCCTCACGTACCCCGTCCGCGAGCGCGTCCAGGTCGGGGAGAGTGTTGTACAGGTAGAGCGAGGCGCGGGTAGTGGCCTGCGCCTGGAAGCGGCGGTGCAGCGGCCAGGCGCAGTGGTGCCCGACCCGCACCGCGATGCCCAGCTCGTCGAGGACCTGTCCCAGGTCGTGGGAGTGCACACCGTCGACCACGAAGGCCAGCGTGCCGCCCCGGCTCTCGGCCGTACTCGGGCCGATCAGGCGCAGCCCGGGGATCTCGGCGAGCTTGGCCAGGCCGTACTCGGTCAGCGCGTGCTCGTGCGCGGCCACCCGGTCCATGCCGAGCTCGGTCAGGTAGTCGCAGGCCGCGGCGAGGCCGACCGCCTGCGCCGTCATCGGCACCCCCGCCTCGAACCGCTGCGGTGGCGGCATGAAGGTGGTGGCCTCCATCCGGACCACTTCGATCATCGACCCGCCAGTGATGAACGGCGGCATCGCGGCCAGCAGGTCGTACCTGCCCCAGAGCACGCCGATGCCGGACGGGCCGAGCATCTTGTGACCGGAGAAGGCGAGGAAGTCCACGCCGAGGTCTGCCACGTCGACCGGGATGTGGGGCACCGACTGGGCGGCGTCCAGCACGATGAGCGCCCCCGCCGCGCGGGCCTTCGCCGCGATCTCCTGGACCGGCAGGACCGTTCCCAGCACGTTCGACTGGTGGGTCATCGCCACCAGCTTGGTCCGCTCGTTGATCAGCTCGTCGATCTGCGACAGGTCGAGGCGGCCCTCGTCGGTGACACCGAACCAGCGCAGTGTCGCGCCGGTCCGCTGGCAGAGCTGCTGCCAGGGCACCAGGTTGGCGTGGTGCTCCATCTCGGTGACGAGGATCTCGTCGCCAGGACCCACCAGGAAACGCGATGCCGAAGAACCGGAGGTCGCGGCGTTGCTGAGCGAGTACGCGACCAGGTTGATCGACTCGGTGGCGTTCTTGGTGAACACAACCTCCCGTACGTCGGTGGCGCCGATGAAGTGCGCGATGGTGGCGCGGGCGCCCTCGAAGGCCTCGGTGGCCTCCTCTGCGAGCAGGTGCGCGCCCCGGTGCACGGCGGCGTTGCGCTGCTCGTAGAACTCGCGTTCGGCATCCAGCACCTGGCGGGGCTTCTGCGACGTCGCACCGGAGTCGAGATAGATCAGCGGCCGCCCGCCCCGGACGGTGCGGGACAGGATGGGGAAGTCCTTCTTGAGCTCCTCTGGCAAGAGCGCGGGGAGTGCAACCATCGACTATGCGCCTGCCTTCGCGAACTTCTCGTAGCCCTCGGACTCCAGGAGGTCGGCCAGCTCCGGGCCGCCCTCTTCGACGATCCGGCCGCCGGAGAAGACGTGCACGAAGTCCGGCTTCACGTACCGCAGGATCCGCGTGTAGTGGGTGATCAGCAGCACCCCGGTCTCGCCGGCCGCGCTGAACCGGTTGACGCCCTCGGAGACGACCTTGAGCGCGTCCACGTCCAGGCCGGAGTCGGTCTCGTCCAGGATGGCGATCTTGGGCTTGAGGAGCTCGAGCTGGAGGATCTCGTGGCGCTTCTTCTCGCCGCCGGAGAAGCCCTCGTTCACGTTGCGGGTGGCGAACGCCGGGTCCATCTGCAGCTCGGTCATCGCCCCCTTCAGCTCCTTGCCGAAGTCGCGCAGCTTGGGGGCCTCACCGCGGACCGCCGTGATGGCCGTACGCAGGAAGTTGGAGACCGAGACGCCGGGGACCTCGACGGGGTACTGCATGGCGAGGAACAGGCCGGCGCGGGCACGCTCGTCGACGGTCATCGACAGGACGTCCTCGCCGTCGAGCGTGACGGTACCGGCGGTCACCGTGTACTTGGGGTGACCGGCGACCGCATAGGCCAGAGTGGACTTACCGGAGCCGTTCGGCCCCATCAGGGCGTGGATCTCCCCCTCCTTCACGGTGAGGTTGACACCGCGCAGGATCTCCTTGGTGCCGTCTCCCCCCGCGTCGACGGTGACGTGCAGGTCGCGGATCTCAAGGGTGGCCATCATGACTCCTGTGCGAGGGAGACGTAGACGTCGTCGCCCTCGATCTTGACTCGGTAGGTGGGAACGGGCTGGGTGGCGGGCGGGTTGGTGGGCTTGCCGGTCCGCAGGTCGAAGCAGGATCCGTGCAGCCAGCACTCGATGGTGTAGTCGTAGACCTCACCCTCCGCCAGCGACACCTCGGCGTGCGAGCAGATGTCGTTGAGCGCGAAGACCTCGGTCCCGGTGCGCACCAGCGCCACCGGGGTGTCGTCGATCTCGACGGCCAGCGCCCCGTCGGCCGGGATGTCGCGCAGTGGGCACACTCTCACGAAGGTCATACCGCCAGCTCCACATCGATCGCGGCCTGGACGCCCTCCCGGATCTCCGGCACCGTGATGTGGTCCAGGAGCTGACCGAGAAAGCCGCGGACGACCATCCGCTTGGCCTCATCGGCCGGGATGCCGCGGGCCTGGAGGTAGAACAGGTACTGGTCGTCGATCCGGCCGCTGGCACTTGCGTGGCCCGCGCCCTGGATCTCCCCGGTGAGGATCTCCAGGTTCGGCACCGAGTCGACCCGGGTGCCGTCGGTGAGCACCAGGTTGCGGTTCAGCTCGTAGGTGTCGGTGCCCTCGGCGGCGGCGCGGATGATCACGTCGCCGATCCAGATGGCGTGCGCGTTCTCACCCTGCAGCGCGCCCCGGTAGTCGACCCGGCTGCGGCAGTTGGGGACCGAGTGGTCCACGAGCAGCCGGTGCTCCAGGTGCTGGCCGGCGTCGGCGAAGTAGAGCCCGTAGAGCGCGGCGTCCCCACCCTGGGCGGTGTAGGTGACCGACGGCACGATCCGCACCAGGTTCCCGCCGAGGCTGACGGTGAAGCTGGTGAATGTGGCGTCCTTGGCCAGGCGCGCGTGGTGGTGCGCCAGGTGTACGGCGTCGGGCGCCCAGTTCTGCAGGCTGATCACGTGCAGCGAGGCGCTGTCGCCCACGATGAACTCGACGTTGTCGGCGTACGTCGCGCTGCCGCCGTGGTCGAGCACGACCGTGGCCTGGGCGAACGGCTCCGCGATGATCGTGGTGTGGCCGTACGCCGCGTGCGTGACGTCCTCGCCGCGCAGCCGCACGATGACCGGCGCCGAGGCGACGACCTCCTTGGGCACGGTGATGACGGTGGCCTGGGTGTACGAGGCGTACGCCTGGGCGCTGACCCGGTCGGACGGCACGTACGCCCGCCCGACCCTGGCGTCGCCCCGGCCGACGGTCTCGACGACGACCTCAGCGGGTGCCTCGAAGTCGACCAGGACCTTGCCGTCGGGCAGGGCGCTGCCGTCGTGCAGGCCGCGCAGGCGGCGGAGCGGCGTGAACCGCCAGTTCTCCTCGCGCCCGGTGGGCACGGTGAAGTCGGTCACCTCGTAGGACGCGTGGTCGTGCAGCGTCGAGAGAGGCTTGGTGTCGAGCCCCATCAGCCGACGGCCCCTTCCATCTGAAGCTCGATGAGCCGGTTGAGCTCAAGTGCGTACTCCATCGGCAGTTCACGCGCGATCGGCTCCACGAAGCCGCGCACGATCATGGCCATGGCCTCGTCCTCGGTCATGCCACGGCTCATCAGGTAGAACAGCTGGTTCTCCGACACCTTGGAGACGGTGGCCTCGTGGCCCATCTCGGCGTCGTCCTCACGGACGTCGACATAGGGATAGGTGTCGGACCGGCTGATCTGGTCGACGAGCAGCGCGTCGCACTTGACCGTGGACTTGGAACCGTAGGCCCCCTCCTGGATCTGGATCAGACCCCGGTAGGAGGTACGGCCGCCGCCGCGCGCCACCGACTTGGAGACGATCGACGAGGAGGTGTGCGGGGCGGCGTGCACCATCTTGGCGCCGGCGTCCTGGTGCTGGCCCTCGCCGGAGAAGGCGATGGACAGCGTCTCGCCCTTGGCGTGCTCGCCGAGCAGGTACACGGACGGGTACTTCATGGTGACCTTGGAACCGATGTTGCCGTCGACCCATTCCATGGTGGCGCCCTCGTAGCAGACGGCGCGCTTGGTCACCAGGTTGTAGACGTTGTTCGACCAGTTCTGAATGGTCGTGTAGCGGCAGCGGGCGTTCTTCTTCACGATGATCTCGACCACCGCGGAGTGCAGCGAGTCCGACGAGTAGATCGGCGCGGTACAGCCTTCGACGTAGTGCACGTACGCGCCCTCGTCGATGATCATGAGGGTCCGCTCGAACTGGCCCATGTTCTCGGTGTTGATCCGGAAGTAGGCCTGCAGCGGGATCTCCACACTGACGCCCGGGGGGACGTAGATGAAGGACCCACCGGACCAGACCGCCGTGTTGAGCGCGGCGAACTTGTTGTCGCCGACCGGGATGACCGAGCTGAAGTACTCCTTGAAGATGTCCTCGTGCTCGCGCAGCGCGGTGTCGGTGTCCAGGAACAGGACGCCCTTCTCCTCAAGGTCCTCGCGGATCTTGTGATAGACGACCTCAGACTCGTACTGGGCCGCCACACCGGCGACCAGGCGCTGCTTCTCGGCCTCGGGGATGCCCAGCCTGTCGTAGGTGTTCTTGATCTCCTCGGGCAGGTCCTCCCAGGACTCCGCCTGCTTCTCGGTCGACCGCACGAAGTACTTGATGTTGTCGAAGTCGATGCCGGAAAGGTCCGAGCCCCAGCTGGGCATCGGCTTCTTGCCGAACAGCCGCAGCCCCTTGAGGCGCAGCTCCAGCATCCATTCCGGCTCGTTCTTCAGTGCCGAGATGTTACGGACCACGTCCTCGTTCAGGCCGCGCTTGGCTATCGATCCGGCCTTGTCGGAGTCCGACCAGCCGAACTTGTAGTTGCCAAGCCCTTCCAGTTCGGGGTGGGCTGTAGTCGTCATAGGGAGGTCCTCCCGGACTCCTCGATATCCGTGTCTTCATGTCCCAGCGCGCTCGGACTGACGTGGGTCGTGCAGACCCCGTCGCCGTGCGCGATGGTGGCCAGCCGCTGCACAGGGGTGCCCAGCAACCGGCCGAATGCCTCGGTCTCCGCCTCGCAGAGCTGCGGGAACTCCACAGCGACGTGCGCGACCGGGCAGTGCTGCTGGCAGAGTTGTTCTCCGCCGGCGAGTGGTCCCCTGCCGGGGGCCTGGCTCGCGGAGGCCGCGTAGCCGTCGGACGAGAGCGCCTCCGCCAGGACCCGGACCCGCTGGTCCGGCGGGGCCGCCCGCACCTTCGGGCCGTGCCGCCGTTCGAGCTCGGCGATCTGCCGCCGGGCGAACTCCGCCACGGCCGCCTCCCCCGCCGTCTCGGCGAGGAACCTGAGCGCGCTGGTCGCCAGGTCATCGTACGCGTGGACGAAGGTGTTGCGCCCCGCATCGGTGATGGCGAACAGTTTCGCCGGACGCCCCCTGCCCCGGTGGGCCTGGGGTCGCGCCCGCCTGATCTCGATCATGCCCTCGGCGAGAAGGACCTCGAGATGACGGCGGATCGCCGCGGGGGTCAGACTGAGGCGCTCTCCCAGGTTGGAGGCGGTGATCGGTCCGTGTTCGAGGATCAGCCGGGCCACCCGGGCCCGGGTGTCCCGCTCACCCGGATTCGCGGTCGAGGACGGCATGCCGATGGCGGGCATGGTGCCCGTATCCTGCGTCGTCGTCTCGCCCACGTATTTCACAACATCAGTGTGGCCTAATTCCTTCCCAGAACACAAACCCACGACCGATGCATTACCTCACCCAGGCAAGCCTTACCTAATCATGGTGGGCAAAACGATCACCGGGCATGGGACGGTGCGCAGAATCTTCAGCGACATGTCCCCCGGAAGCAGCCTTCGCACCAGCGATGGCGGTGCTTCAACGGCCACGGCAAGCCCCCGGCTTGTGGAGGGCCGGCGAGGGCACGCGGCGATGCGCAGCACCCCCGCCGGCGTCGGGTACTACAGCGTGCTGGCCAGCGGCCAGGTGGCGTTCGGTGTGATGATTGTCCCCGCCGTGCCCTCGAGGATCTGCTCGCACTCGTCCAGCCTGCCGATCGCGGCCATGTCGCCGGTCCGCTCCACGAACCCGCACACCGCCTCGATCTTCGGCCCCATCGAACCTGCCGGGAAGTCCTCGGCCCGCAGCTCGTAGGGAGTGGTGTGCGTGATCTCCTCCTGCATCGGCGTGCCGAAGTTGC
>JAOPYM010000268.1 GCA_025964615.1 Actinomycetes bacterium | reverse complement strand
GTCGTGGCGTTTCCCGCACCGTTTCCGCTTCAGGTGCGGGAAACGCCACGACTCAACGAGGTAGGTTACGCTCCCGTCATGTCGGACAACGAGTGGATGCGTGGCCGAGCGGAAGAGGCACCGGCTGCCGGCATCGACATCTCTGCCCCCAGCTTCGCCCGTGTCTACGACTACTTCCTCGGTGGCAAGGACAACTTCGCCGTCGACCGCGAGGTCGCAGACATGGTGATGCAACTCGTCCCCGAGGCGCCCGTGGTGGCCCAGGGCAACCGGGCCGCGATCAGGCGGGCGGTGCGGTACCTCGCCGGTGAGGTCGGCATTACCCAGTTCATCGACCTCGGTTCCGGGCTGCCGACGGCCGGCAACGTCCACGAGGTCGCCCGCGAGATCAACCCGGCAGCGCGGGTCGTGTACGTCGACAACGATCCGATCGTGCTCGCGCACGGCCGGGCGCTGCTCGCCGAGGACGGGGTGGCCACGGTGATCCAGGCCGACCTCTACGAGCCGGAGGAGATCTTCTCCAGCCCCGAGGTGGCCGCGTTCGTCGACCTGGAACGGCCGGTCGGCATCATCCTCGCCGCGATCATCCACCACGTGCCCGACGAGCGTGATCCGCAGGCGGTGGTCCGGCGGCTGTACGACTTCGTCGCGCCCGGCTCGTACTTCGTCCTCACCCACCTGCACGACGCGGGTGACGACCCGCGTGTGGAGGAGGCCAAGAAGATCCTCCAGCAGGGTCTGGGCGGTTCCTACTTCCGGTCCAGCGCCGAGATCGGGTCGTTCCTGGACGGGCTGACGATCCTAGAGCCCGGCGTCGCCCACTCGACCGCGTGGCGGCCCAACGGCCCCGTGGGCCTGCTGGAACATCCTCTGCACTCCCAGATAGTCGCCGTCATGGGCCGCAAGGACTGATCGATGGCCGGCGCCCGTTACGGCCCGACCCGCCGGGTCTCCGAGTAGACGTTCATCGAGGTACCGCGCAGGAAGCCGACCAGGGTCAGCCGGGCCTCGGCGGCCAGGTCCACCGCAAGGGACGAAGGTGCGGAGACCGCCGCGAGCACCGGGATCCCGGCGATGACCGCCTTCTGTACCAGTTCGAAGGAGGCCCGCCCGCTGACCATCAGCACGTGCCCGGTCAGCGGCAGCCGTCCCGCGCGCAGCGCCCATCCGATGATCTTGTCGACGGCGTTGTGCCGCCCGACGTCCTCGCGGATGGCCAGCAGGGACCCGTGTGCGTCGAAGAGGCCTGCGGCATGGAGCCCCCCGGTCTTTTCGAAGACCCGCTGGGCGTCGCGCAACCGGTCCGGCAGGGCGGAGAGGAGCGCCGGATCGAGCCGTACCTGGTCCGTCGAAAGGTCGTAGGGGGCGCGTCTGCGCAGCAGGTCGATGCTGGCCGTCCCGCAGACCCCGCACGCGCTGGTCGTGGCGAACGCGCGGGCGGCGGGCGGCTCGAGCCCGGTCGCGAGGGTCACGTCCACGACGTTGAAGGTCGGGGCGCCGGTCTCGTCGGCGTCCGTGCAGATCCGCATGGCCGGCAGGTCGGCCGCCGTCTGGATGACGCCCTCGGCCGCCAGGAACCCCGCCACCAGATCGAAGTCGTCGCCCGGCGTCCGCATCGTGACGGTCAGCGGTTCACCGGAGACCCTGATCTCCAGCGGTTCCTCGACGGCGAGCGTATCCGGCCGTTCCGTGCGCCTATCCGCGCTGATCCGCACCACCGGCCGCCGCGCCGTCACCCTGCCCATACCCCGAGCCTATTCCGTTTAGTCGTGGCGTTTCCCGCACCGATACACGGAAGAGTGCGGGAAACGCCACGAGTCAACGGGTTAGTAGGGGTCGTAGCCGGCGGCCTGGGCGGCGGGGGAGGTGAGGAGGTAGTCGACGGCCTGCTGGGTGGAGCAGACCCGTGAAGGGTGGTGCCGGGGCCTGAGATAGACGGGGGCCTCGCCGAGGAGCATCTTGAAGACCCCCGGGATGTGGCCCTGCCGGACCGAGCGCCGGTAGGCCCGCAGGAACCGGAGCTTGGTCATCTTGCCGGCCGTCGGGTCCTGGCCGGCCAGGTAGTAGCCGCCGCCGAACAGCGCCCAGTAGAGGAAGAACAGCGAGACCGCCCAGGTGGCCACCCGCATCGGGTACCTGCCGCCCATCGCCTGGTAGACGTCGAAGACGACCGAGCGGTGCTCGACCTCCTCGGCACCGTGCCAGCGGAGCAGGTCCAGCATGGTCGGGTCCGCGCCGTCCTCGTCCAGCGCCTTCGCGTCCATGATCCACTGACCGAAGACGGCCGTGTAGTGCTCGATGGAGGCGACCGCGCCCAGCTCGAACTTGAGCATCCACCGGGCCTTGCGGGCCGACATCTTGGCGCGCTCACCGGGCCGGTCGTCGTTGCCCTTGTTCATCTGGTCGGTGATCTTCCGGGTGTCGATCCCGTTCTTCTCCAGGAGCTGGTCGAGAACGCCCTGGTGGGATCGGGCATGCACCATCTCCTGGCCGATGAAGCCCTTGATCTCCTCCTTCAGCCTCTCGTC
Source organism: Actinomycetes bacterium (assembly GCA_025964615.1). Classification (GTDB taxonomy): domain Bacteria; phylum Actinomycetota; class Actinomycetes; order Streptosporangiales; family Streptosporangiaceae; genus RYN-227. The sequence continues at coordinate 1,319 of JAOPYM010000268.1, read as the reverse complement.
GGTGAGATCGGGAAGCGCGTCCTTGACACACTGGATGAACCAGCGCTCACCGGCGGGAAGGACGATGTGGAAGGCGTTGATCAGGTGCGTGCCGACCGGGTCGTTGGGGATCCAGTGCAGCGGGGTCTTCTCCCAGTCGAAGGCGACCCGGCGGGTCTTGATCGGCGGATGCCTCTCGTCCAGGCCGACCAGCCGACCGTCCTCAACGCGCACGTCGCCCATAGGTCTCCTCAGCAGACTCAGCAGTAAGGTCACGCGCCACAGGGGGCACTATCGCGATCCCGAGTCACAGAAAATAGTGGTTCGCGCAACGATATGGGTGCAATGTCCCGTCACTGAGTGCGCGTTATTCCTTGATTCCCCGGGGCCTCGGTGTCCGCCAGCCGTACCGCACGGCAAGTACCCGCAGCGCGAACGTGAGGACGGCGGCCGCGAAGGCGACCGCCGCCGACCGCGAACCTAGCGCATGGGAGCCCGCCACGACCGCCGAACCGATCATGGCGGGCAGCGCGTACAGCTGCCGGTCGTACAGCACCGCGGGGATCTGGCCGCTCAGCATGTCGCGCAGGATGCCACCGCCGATCGCCGTGGTGACCCCCAGGAGCGCCGCGTGCACCGGGGTCAGCCCGTGCGCCAGCGCCTTGAGGGTGCCGGTGACGCAGAACAGGGCGAGACCGGCCGCGTCGAAGACGGTGATGGCCGGCAGGATGCGGGTGACCTGCGGATGCCAGAAGAACACCAGCAACGATGCGAGGAGCGGGACCAGCACGTACCCGAGGTCGGTGAACGCGGCGGGTGGCACCGCCCCGATGATCAGGTCGCGGAGGATCCCGCCGCCGAGGGCGGTGATCTCGGCGAGCACCAGCATCCCGACCACGTCGAGCCGCTTGCGGACCGCCGCCAGCGCACCCGACACCGCGAACACGAAGATGCCCGTCAGATCCAGGACCTCCGGTACGACATCACCCGCCATAGCGGAACTGTGGCAGTACGGGCCCGCTCGCAGCCCATCGGCACGCCCTGATCAGGCGAACTTGCTCTTCGGGCGCTCCTGCAGCATGCCGTCCACGTAGATGTCCACCTTCTCGTTGTAGAAGGCGACCAGCCCGATGATCTTCTGGCTCTCCGGCAGGGGATTCCGGTAGGACCAGGCCAGGTCGGCGTGGACCCGGTCACCTGCCCGGATGGACCAGTACTCCGCCTGCCCCTTGTACGGGCAGTACGAGACGGTCTCGGCAGGTTCGAGCAGGTCCATGCGCACATGGGTCTTGGGCAGGTAGTAGCGGACCGGCAGCCCGGTCTCGAACAGCAGGTGCGGG
>JAOPYM010000259.1 GCA_025964615.1 Actinomycetes bacterium | reverse complement strand
AGATCATCGCCATGTGCTTGCCGCGCAGCCGCCGGACCTGCTCGGGCGAGGCGTTGACGATCTCGGTGCCGTCGAGCCAGATCTCACCCGACACCTTGGCGTTACGCCGGTTGTGCAGGCCGAGGATTCCCAGGCTCGTCACGCTCTTGCCGGAGCCCGACTCGCCCACGATGCCGAGCGTACGGCCCCGCTCCACCTGGAAGGTCAGGCCGTCGACCGACTTCACCAGACCATCGTCGGTCGGGAAGTGGATCTTCAGGTCCCGTACTTCCAGGAAGCCCGTCGGAGGTGCCGCGGAGGTGACCGCCGGCGCGGGCTCGCCCCCGATCTCCTCGCCGCGGCTCCAGATGCGCCCCATCAGCTCAGCCTCACCCTCGGATCGACCACGGCGTACAGGATGTCCACTGCCAGGTTGGCGAGAACAATGAACAGGGCACCGATCAGCGTCACGCCGACCACGACGGGCAGGTCACTCGAGCCGATCCCGTCGAGTGCCAGCATCCCGAGTCCCTTCAGTCCGAAGGCCTTCTCGGTGAGGACGGCGCCGCCGAGCAGCAGGCCGACGTCGAGCCCGAACACGGTGAGAAGGGGAGTCAGCGTGGCGCGCAGCCCATGCTTGATGATCACAGTCTTCTCACGCAGCCCCTTGGCCCTGGCGGTGCGGATGTAGTCCTCGTTGAGCGTATCGAGCATGCCCGCACGGGTGAGGCGAGCGTACAACGCGGCATATAGGAAGGCCAGCGTGATCCACGGCAGGATCAGCTCCTGCGCCCATTGCAATGGATTCGATACGAAATTCACATAATTCACGTCGGGCATGAGCTGCCACTTGTGGACCAGGAACGCCTGGGACAGCTCGGCTGTGAAGAAGACCGGCAGGGACACGCCCGCCAGGGCGACTCCCATCGAGACCCGGTCGAACATGGTGCCCTTGCGCAGGGCGGACAGCACACCGATCGCCACTCCGGACAGCAGCCACAAAATGGCGCCGCCCACCGCGATCGAGAACGTGACCCCGGCGCGGTCGATCACTGTCTGAAGGACCGGCTGGTTCGTCCGGAAGGAGTACCCCATACACGGGGCCGGGCAGTCCAGCGTCCGGGTCCCGGTGTCGTAGGTACCGCCGGCGACCAGCTGCTTGACGAACTGCCAGTACTGCTCGGCGACGGGCTTGTCGAACCCGAACCGATGCTCGATGGCGACCAGGGTGGCATGGTCGGGTGCCTTCCCGGCGAACCGGGCGGCCAGCTGGTCGGTCGTCATCCCTGCCGCGCGCGGCAGCAGGAAGAAGATCGCGAAGGTGACTGCGCTGATGACGAAGAGCAGCCCGATCGCGCCGAGGAGCCGCCGGATGATGTATGCGATCACAGTGTGCGGCGTCGGGTGGCCGGCGGGCTGTGCGCCCACCGGCCACCCTGTGCCTTCACCCCTTCTACAGGTAGCTCAGGCGGTGCTACTTGGTGACGCCGAGGTTGGCGTAGTCGTACATGCCGTAGTAGCCCTGCACCAGGACGTTGGTCAGGTGCGGCGAGCGGTAGTCCAGCGACTTGGCGTACACGTTGGGCAGCACGCCGGCCTGCTCGAGCAGGGTGTTGTCGACCTGGTTGTAGAGCTTCTCGCGAGCGGCCTGGTCGTTCAGGGTCACGACCTGCTTCCAGGCGGCGTCGACCGTCGGGTCCTTGAGCATCGTGACGTTGGAGTTACCGCTGTCGACGATCGCCGCGCTCGAGGTGAGCGCGTTCAGGAAGCCGTAGCCGGACGGCCAGTCGGCCGCCCAGCCGTAGGTGCCCAGACCGATGTTGTTGCTCTTGTTGAACGTGTGCGACCCGAACTGCGAGGTCGTGTAGGTGGTGGCCGGCATGCCCTTGAGGGTCAGCTGGATGCCGACCTTGGCCAGCGACTGCTGCAGGGCCAGAGCGGTCGCCTGCTCCTTCGGCCGCTCGCTGCGGAAGCTGATGTTGACGGCGAAGCCGTTGGGCTTGCCACAGGCCACCAGGTCGGCCTTGGCCTTGGCCACGTCGCCGTGGTCGCCGGGCTTGACCGGGTAGAGGGTGCTCGGCTGGCGGCCGGAGATGTTCGGCGGCATCAGCGACGTCGACATCTCACCGCCGTACTGGGCGCCGTAGGCCCGCCACATGGCGTCCCGGTCGGCCCCGTCGATGATCGCCTTGCGGCAGTTCACGTTCGGGATGACCTCGGTGTCGATCGGCAGGTACCAGCTGAAGCCGGAGTACGGGTCGTCGGCGTTGGCCTTGAGCTTCGGGTCGGTGAGGATCTGCTGACGGGCCGCGTCGGCGACACCGGTGCCGTTGGCGTCCACGTCCATGGTCCCGGAGATGAGGCGCTGGTCCAGCTCCTCCTGCTTCATCCCGGCGGTGAAGTTGATCGTGTCGGGCAGCTGCTTGCGGTTCGGGTCGGTGCTGGCGTCCCAGTTCGGGTTGCGGACCAGCGTGCCGCCCTTGCCCGGGGTGTAGTTGCCCTGCCACATGTACGGGCCGGTGGACATCGGGTGCAGGGCGTACTGCGCGCCGGTGTCCTTGGCCTGCGGGACCGGGGCGGTCTGGCCGAAGGCGACCACGTAGTTGAACTCGGGGAAGGCGGTGTTCAGGTGGAAGACGACGGTGTAGTCATCCGGCGTGGTGACGCCCTTGAAGTCCGCCTGGTTCTTGTCCTTGTACGGGCCCTTGTAGGTGGAGCCGTCGATCAGCAGCTGCGTGAAGTAGCTCGGGCCGTTGCCGAGCACCCCGCGGTCCAGCGTCCGGGACACCGCGTACTTGACGTCCGCGGCCTTGACCTCGGTGCCGTCCTCGTACTTGATGCCCTTCTTGATCTTGAATGTCCAGGTCTTCATGTCCGCGGACGGCACACCGAGCCCGTCGGCGAGGTCCGGGACGATCGTGCCGCCGGCCTGGCCGGGCTTGCTGGCGTAGGTGGTCAGCGGCCGGACGTAGAGCCGGTCGAAGTCGACCGACAGCGCCAGGTAGGTGTTGCCCGGGTCCGTGGAGTCGACGTCACCGGCCATCCCGAAGTTGAGCGTGCCGCCCTTGTGCGTCGAGGGGTTCACCACGCCTGTGGTGGCGGCGTCATACGACACGCCCGATGCGCCGCTGCTGGAGGAGGAACCACTGCCACAGGCGGCGACCCCCAGGCTGGTGACGAGGCCGAGGCCTGCCAGCGCCATAATCTTGGACTTCATGAGATCCCTTCGAGATGGTTACAGGGGGTTATTTGGACCGAGGGTCGAGGGCGTCGCGCAGCCCGTCGCCGAAGAGGTTGAAGGCCATCACCGTGATGAAGATCGCCAGACCGGGAACGACCACGAAGTACGGGGCCGTCGCGTAGTAGTCGGTCGCGTCGCTGAGCATCGCGCCCCAGGACGGCTTCGGCGGGTTGATGCCGACGCCCAGGAACGACAGCGCCGACTCGAACAGGATGTTGGTCGGGATCAGCAGCGAGGAGTACACGATGATCGGGGCGATCAGGTTCGGCAGGATCTCCCGGAACAGCACATAGGAGTTGCTCGCGCCGAGGCTGCGGGCCGCGTCGACGAACTCCCGCTCGCGGATCGCGATCGTCTGGCCGCGGATGATCCGGCCGATGTAGGGCCAGTTGAAGAACCCGATGATGAAGATCAGCACGGCCATCCGCAGGCCGTTGCCGCTCAGCCCGAGCATGCTGTCGGGGAGCACACCCGCCAGGGCGATCGCGAACAGCAGCAGCGGGAAGGCCAGGAAGACGTCCATCAGCCGGGCGATGACCGAGTCGACCCAGCCGCCGAAGTAACCCGCCAGAATGCCGAGGAACGTTCCAATTGCCACGGACACCAAAGTGGCGACGAAGCCGATCAGCAGGGACACCTGCAGGCCGCCGACGATCCGGCTGAACAGGTCCCGCCCGAACTTGGGCTCGATGCCGAACAGGAAGTTCGAGCTGATCCCGCCGAACGCACCGTGCGGAGTGCCGAACACCGGGTCGAGGATGTCCTCGTGAAAGTCGTTGACCGGGTGGCCGAACGTCTTGATCACCAGGTCGTTGACGCCGGGCAGCGCGATGATGACGAGCAGCGCGACGATGATGCCGCCGGCCATCGCGGCCTTGTCGCGCTTGAGCCGCAGCCAGGCGATGCTCCAGAGGGAGCGACCCTCGATCACCTTCGGCTCGGCCGTGTCAGAGATGGCCTCGGACACGTCGATGGGCGCGGTCACGCCACTTACCTCCCCAATCGGCCACACTGCCGCGTACTGGCGGACGGCAACGATCTCTGGTGCCGGTTGGGGCCCGGGCCGGGATCTCGCTTCCGGCCACACAGGGCATTAAGTGACACATACGCCACACCGGACGAAACGTGCAGAACATACCCGATGACACCCAGGGGTTTGCAAGGCCAGCACCCTGGGTGTGCGATATGTTGCCGTTCCGAGTCCGATCCGAGACGAAAGCTCCATGAACCGGTTAGCGCGGGCAAACGCGGTCCGGCTAGTTGCCGAGGCGGACTCGGGGGTCGGCGACGGCGTAGAGGACGTCGACGACCAGGTTGGCGACCACGATGAAGATGGCGCCCACCATGACGACGCCGAGCACCGCAGGCAGGTCGTTGTCACCGATCGACAGGATCGCGTACTGGCCGAGGCCGGGCAGCGTCCAGGCGGTCTCGGTGAGCACCGCGCCGCCGAGCAGCGTGCCGAGGTCCAG
>JAOPYM010000240.1 GCA_025964615.1 Actinomycetes bacterium | reverse complement strand
CCCTCGACGCCCGATCTCCGGTGAGCTGATGCTCATCGTCGGGGTCGGGCAGTACCCCCACCCCACCCTCCCGAACCGTTGACTCGTGGCGTTTCCCGCACCTTTTCTTCGACCGGTGCGGGAAACGCCACGAGTCAACGGTTCGGGAGGGTGGGGTGGGGGTACTGCCCGACCCCGACGATGAGCATCAGCTCACCGGAGATCGGGCGTCGAGGGGTGAGAGCGTCAGAGTGCCTCCGAAGGGGCGGGCAGGCCGAGGATCTTGGCAAGGAGCTGGGTGCAGTTGTTGTTGTACGGGAAGTCGTTGGCCTGCTCGATCCAGTCGAAGTCGATCATCGCCTGGCCGATCCTGGCCATGACGACCGAGAACTTGAAGCCGGAGAGCACCTCGTAGAAGGCCATGTCCCGCATCGGCCGCCCGAGCAGTTCCTCGTACCGGGCGATCGTCTCTTCGGGCGAGGGGAACCCGGCGAGCCGGGGCACCCCGATCCCCTCGGAGTGGTGCCGGTCCAGGAACAGGAACCAGGCGAGGTCCTCCTCGGGCTGCCCGAGCGTCGCGATCTCCCAGTCGAGCACCGCCATCGGCACCCCGCCGGAGAAGATCACGTTCCCGATCCGGGAATCCCCCCAGAGCGCCACCGGGTCGGGAGGCTCCGGCGGCGTGTTGGCCCGCAGCCACTCCAGGGCCGCGAGCGCGGTGGGCTGCGGCCCGGGATAGGCCCAGTGCAGGTAGCTCTCGTAGTAGCCGAGCCGCTGCTCGATCCCGGTCGCGCCCCAGGAGGGCTGGTCCAGGAACCCCAGGTCGTACTCCCCGACGTCCAGGCGGTGCAGTTCGGCCATGAGTTCCAGGGTCGACCACCACATGGCCGCGCGCTCGTCCCGCGAGATCTCCGCGACCCAGCCGGACTGGTGGTACGGGGGCATGTCCGAGGGCACCTGACCCTCGATCCTGCCCATCACGAAGAACGGCGCCCCGAGATCGTCGGACGTGGGCTCGTACCAGCGGATGGGCGGCACCGGGATGCCGGTCCGCTCGTCCAGGATCCGCATCAGCCGGTACTGCTCCTCGAACCGGGGGTCGGGGAAGACCTGGTAGTGGTGCGGGGCGACCCGCACCACCAGCGCCTCGGTGACACCCTCGTGCTCGGCGTCGAACAGCAGCGTCTCGTTGGAGAATCCGCTGGCCTGCGGCGTCGCCAGGTGGGTGACCCGCACCCCGGGCAGATGCCGGGACAGCCACCGTTCGAGAACACTGCGGGTCACCTCGGGATCGCGCTGATCAGGTACGGGCATGACCGCCTCCTCGCGTGTGTCACGGCCCCGAACTGCAACGTGTTCTATCTCACGTTCGCGTGGCGGTCAATGTCACGAAACCGAACCAAAGGCTCTGACCTGCGAATACGTCCCGAAATTGACCAAGCGCTCGGTGGGCTCCCACGATGGTCCGCATGCACGTGGACGGCGGCATCCATGCCGCCGGAGGCTGGCGGCGCGTTTAAACGGGGCCGATGAGCTGGCGGCTCATCCAGTCGTAGGCCTGCGGAAGCATCTCCTGCCAGACCCGGACGTTATGGCCGCCGTTCTGCACGATGTAGGTGAAGACCTTCGTCGGCGGCCGGGCGGCCTTGACCATCGCGTTGATCGCGTCCACCGTGTTCGAGTCCGCCGAGCTGCCCGCAAGCAGCAGCGAGACCTGCGGGCCGCTCGCCAGCAGGGCCAGCGGGCTGTTCGCAGCGGTCAGCACCGGGTCCCTGGTGATGTCGGGGGAGCTCGGGTCGAAGTAGCCGGCCAGGCTGATCCCGGCGCTGAACAGGTTCGGGAACTGCTCGGTGAGCTTCGCCGCGCAGAACCCGCCCGTCGAGTAGCCCATGGCCCCCCACGACTCGGAGCCCGGGAGGGCGCGGAACCGCCCGATGACCGCCTCGCGGACGTCGGCGGTGAGCCAGGTCGCCACCTGCGGGCCGTGCGGGATGTCGGTGCACTCGGTGTCCCGGCCCGGCTCCACCGTGATCACCGGGGCCACCAGGATGTACGGCTTGGCCTGCCCGGCCTTCATCGTCTCCAGGAGCTTGGCGGCGCCCTGCATCGGGCCGAACCAGGTGGTCGGAGTCCCGGGAAAGCCGGGGAACAGCTCGATCACTGGAAACCGCATGTTCGCGTACTGCGGAAGGTCGTACTGCGGCGGCAGCCAGACCCGGATCGTGGACCGGATCCCCGACCTCTGACCGTCCACCGTCGCCCCGAAGAGCCCATTGGACTTGTCGAAGGTGAACGCCGGGCCCGGCCTGACCTCCTTCGGCGGTGTTCCGGAAGCCTGCTTGACCTGGCCGTTCACCTTGTCGGTGCCGGTCAGGTCGCTCCACGAGGGGAACAGCTGGAACGTGTGGTTGACCAGGAGCCCGGCCAGTGCCAGCACGGTCACCTGGCAGAGGATGATCAGACCGAGCCGCTCCGCCACCCGGACCAGGCGCGGCCCGGTGAGGCGGTTCCACAGCACCAGGCATACGGCCGGAGCCGCGATGGCGAGGAGCACGCAGAGGGCGAGGAGCGGCCCGCTCTGAAGATCCATATGTGGTGTCGACCCCCGATACGTGTAACGGCGGTCCGACGTTATGGGCGTACTGCGGCCGGCCGGGAAACGCCGCGTGAACGGGAGCGTGCCGGCCGGCTGGGTCAGGCGGTGAGCCAGTTCAGCAGGAGGCGGGTGCCGAAGCCAGTGGCGCCCTTGGAGAGCTCACCCTCGTCGGACATGGCCCGGCCCGGGCCCGCCACGTCGAGGTGCGCCCACGGGATGCCTCCGGTGAACTCGCGCAGGAACAGGGCCGCCATGATGGCGCCGCCGCCGAACCCGCGCCGTTCGATGTTGGCCAGGTCCGCCACGTCGGACTCGATGGCCACCCGGTAGTCCTCGGTCAGCGGCAGCCGCCAGAGGGCCTCCCCGCTCGCCGTTCCCGCCTCGGTGAGCTCACCGGCCAGGGCGTCGTCGGTGGCGAACAGCGCCCCGTGCTTGAGGCCGAGGGCCACCTTGGCGGCACCGGTGAGGGTCGCGATGTCCACGATGAGGTCCGGGGCCAACTCGGCCGCGGCGTAGGCGAGCGCGTCGGCCAGCACCAGGCGGCCCTCCGCGTCGGTGTTGAGCACCTCGGAGGTCTTCCCGCCGAAGTGGGTGATCACGTCGCTGGGCCGCATGGCCGAACCGGAGAAGGCGTTCTCGGCGGCCGGGATCAGCCCGGTGACCTTGACGTCCGCACCCAGCGCGCCGAGCGCGCCGAGCACCGCCATGACCACGGCACCGCCGGACATGTCGGTCTTCATGGTCTTCATGTTGTCGGTCGGTTTGAGCGAGATCCCGCCGGTGTCGAAGGTGATCCCCTTGCCGACCAGCACAACGTGCTTGGCGGGTGCTCCTCCGGCAGCACGCTTCGAGGCGTCTTCCGGGTCGTAGGTCAGCTCGATGAGCCGCGGCGGACGGGGCGAGCCGGAACCGACCGCGATCAGGCCGCCGAACCCCCCGGCGGCCAGTTCCGCCTCGTCCCGGACCCGGATGGTCAGGCCGTTGTCGGCGGCCAGTTTCCGTGCCTGCTCGGCAAGCCACTCCGGGCACTTGTCCTGGGAGGTGGCATTCGCGAGATCACGGGCGAGCACAGTCGCCCCGGCCACCACCCGTGCTCTGGCCAGCGGTGCCGCGCAGGCCTCGGGACCGGCCTCGGTCATGACCACCAGGCTTGCGAGCGGCCGCTTCTTGGCCGGTTCACCGATCTTGAACTCGTACGAGGCGAGCAGGACGCCCTCCGCGAAGGCCGCGACGTCACCGGGCACGCCCGCGACCATCGTGGTACGGCCCTTGCCCCGGCGGGCCAGCGCAGCCCCGGCCCGGCGCAGTGCCGAGGGCGACATGTCGCCCACCCCGTACAGGAGCAGCTCCCGGACGCCTTCGCCCAGCCGGATCGGCGTGGCGACGATCTCGCCGGGCTCGCCCTTGGCCTCGTGCAGCGCAAGGATCTCGTCCAGCGTGAAGGAGAGGTACGAGGCCACCTCCGCCTGCGGGGCCACCGGACCGGGAAAGAACGGAACGGCCAGGAGTTCGGCGTCGACCGCCAGTGCCACCTGGGAGAGCATGCCATCGGCACTGCGGAGCTGGGTCTGGACTGGCAAGTGTCCCCTTGTTCAGCGGTTGGGAAAAGCCTCGATTGACAGCGATGGTCCCGGCGTGGCCGCAAGCGGCACCACCGGGACCGTCACCGATATTCAGGAACCTGTCAGCCCACGACGTTCTTGAGCGCGTCGCCGAGTTCACCGGCCTCGGCAGGCGTCAGTTCGACGACCAGCCGCCCGCCACCTTCCAGCGGAACGCGCATGACGATGCCGCGTCCCTCCTTGGTCACTTCGAGCGGACCGTCGCCTGTCCGCGGCTTCATCGCCGCCATGCGTGCATCCCCTTCCTGCCTAGGGCCACGTGGGGGCCTTCGGGCGTCTTTGGCCGCGTGGCCGCCTGCCGCATTCGCGTCATCAGTGGGTCCATTATCTCGCCTTCTGGGCGCGAAGTGGTAACGATCAGCTTGACCAGTCCCTCAGAAGCCTTACGGGCACGCGTTTCGGCCGCCGTGGCGGCTGCGGCGCGCCCCCCGCGGGCGCGTAAGGTCGTACCGAGGAATCAGGAGGAACCGTGCCGGAGAACGTGCAGTACGAGCTGGCCGACGGTGTGGCGACGATCACACTGGACCGTCCCAGCGCGATGAACTCGCTGACCGTTGAGGCGAAAGTGGAGCTCCGCGAGGCACTGGAGCGGGCGGCGGCCGACCCCGCGGTCCGCGCGGTGGTCCTCACCGGGTCGGGGCGGGCCTTCTGCGCCGGTCAGGACCTGCGCGAGCACGCCGCCGGCCTGGCGAGCGGGCAGGGACTGAACGGGACGGTGCGCAAGCACTACAACCCGATCGTGCTGGCGATCACCACGATGCCCAAGCCGGTGGTGGCCGCGGTGAACGGCGTGGCGGCCGGGGCCGGGGCCTCGCTGGCCTTCGCCTGCGACCTGAGGATCGCGTCCGAGAAGGCCTCGTTCATGATGGCCTTCACCAAGATCGGGCTGGCCCCCGATTCGGGCGCCTCGTGGACGCTGCAGCGCCTGGTGGGCCGGGCCCGAGCCGCCGAGCTGCTGCTCCTCGCGGAGCCGGTGAGCGCTGCCCGCGCGCTTGAGCTGGGCCTGGTCTCCCAGGTCGTACCGCCCGATGACCTGGCCGAGGCCGCCCGTGCCGTGGTGGCCCGCCTCGCCTCGGGTCCCACCGTGGCGTACGCCGCCGTCAAGCGTGCACTCGACCACGCCGCCACGTCCACCCTGGAGGGCGCCCTCGATCTGGAGGCCGAGCTCCAGGACGCCTGCGCCGCGACCACCGACCACCTCAACGCCACCACGGCGTTCCTGGCCAAGGAGCAGCCCAAGTTCGAGGGCCGGTGAGTGTGTGCACTCACCTCGCGAAGCAGTCCGCGAGATGGTCGTTGACGAGCCCGCAGGCCTGCATCAGGGCGTACGCGGTGGTGGGTCCCACGAAGCGGAACCCGTTGCGCTTGAGCTCCTTGGCGAGGGCCTTCGAGCCGGGGGTGGTGGCGGGGACGTCCTCGACGCGCACCGGGACCGGTGCCGCCGGGTCGGCGTAGCGCCAGACGGTCTCGGCGAGGCCGCCCGGCAGGCCGAGCGCGGCCCTGGCGTTGGCGATGGCGGCCTCGATCTTGGCCCGGTTCCGCACGATCGCCGCGTCGGCCATCAGCCGCTCGACCTCCGGCGCGCCGTACGCGGCGACCTTGCCCGGGTCGAAACCGGCGAAGGCGGCCCGGAAGCCCTCCCGCTTGCGCAGGATCGTCAGCCAGGACAGCCCGGACTGGAAGGCCTCCAGGCAGAGCCGCTCGTAGAGTCCCTGATCGTCGCGGACCGGGCGGCCCCACTCCTCATCGTGGTACGCGATGTAGTCGGGCGCCGACAGGCCCCATGGGCAGCGGGCAAGCCCGTCCACACCGACGACGGCGCTCACCGGGACTCGCCTTCACCCTGGTACGGGTCGTACGGGTGCGGGTCGTCCCGGTGCGGACCGAAGATCTCCTGAGGCCCGAACACCGGCGGGTCGGCCGGCGACGCCCAGGTCCAGTCGGGCGCGGGAGCCGTGTCCTGCGGCGCGGGTCCGGGCGTGGGCGCGGCGAACCAGGCCCCGTCCGGCTCGGCCCGGTGCTCGCGTTCTTCGAGTGCCCGGCGGGCGTCGGCGAGCTGCTGCTCGAGGCGGGCGACCCTGGTGTCGCGCTCGGTCAGCGCATAGGCCAGCCTGCGCAGGGCCTCGTCGGTGAGATCGACGTGGTAGCCCCAGAACACCTTGGGCAGCCGGATGAGGGCCGCGTCGGTCCCCATCACGGGCCGGTGTCCGGGACTGAGCATCGGGGGGTGGTCCGGATGGGCCTTGCCCAGTTCGCCGCCCCGGCCCAGGGCCAGAAAGACGACCGCGGCCAGCACGGCCACCCCTGCCAGCACCAGGGCCAGCTCCACGAGCATGCTCCTCACGTAGATGCGCCTACCCCGATCGTGCCACGATCTGAGACATGGAGTCGCACGACCATACGCTCTGGCCACCAGATCAGCCCATTCCCGGGCACATGGCTGATGCCGGGACCGATCCACCCGCCGCCCGGATCACCGAGCTGGTGGCCTCCGGCAGGGTGGTCCTGGTGACGCTCGGCGGCCAGGGCTCGGGCCTGCTGGCCGCCGCGTCGGTCTATGCCTGGCTGGGAGTACGGGTGTTCCGGGCCCCGCCGGAGACCTGGGACGACCTGCGCCAGGTGCTCGACATGGTCGAGTCGATCAAGGGAACCCGGCCGCCGGCACTGTCCCGGCGGGCTCTCGCCTGAGGAGGCTAGCTGCTGGCGCTCGCTCCGCTCGCGCGGTGCTCGGGCCTCGACGCGCAAGCACCTAGGCCGTAGCCTCCAGGAGCTCGAAGGCACCCGGCACGGAGGTCGCCCAGGCGACCGCGTCGAAGACCCCGGCGCGGGCGAAGCCCGTCTCGACGAGGCCCTCCATGAACGCGCGCAGCGGCTCGAACACCCCGTCCGGATCGAGGATCACGATGGGCCGGTCGTGCATGCCGAGGGTGCGGGCGGTCCAGATCTCGAAGAGCTCCTCCAGCGTGCCGATGCCGCCCGGCAGCACCAGGAAGGCGT
>JAOPYM010000201.1 GCA_025964615.1 Actinomycetes bacterium | reverse complement strand
TGGTCGATGACCGCGACCTGCTCACGCTCAACGGTGGCCGGCCCGAGCGGGTCTCGATGCTCGCCTGGGCGGGGGGTGCGAGCCTCGGGGGCCTGGCCGGCATTCTGATGGCGGGGGAGCAGCAGCTGAACATCGTGCCGCTGACCCTGCTGGTGGTGAACGCCTACGCCGCGGCGATCTTCGGTCGGCTGTCAAGCCTGCCGTTCACGTTCCTCGGTGCCGTGGTGCTCGGCCTGATCGACTCCTACTACGTCGCGTACTCGGGTTCTTCCTGGTTCCCCAACACGTTCTTTGGCTACGAGCTCACGGGGCTGCGCGCGTCAGTGCCGACGATCCTGCTGTTCATCGTGCTGCTCGTCCTCCCGCAGACCCGCCTTCGCGCGGGCGCCGCGAAGATCCGTGAGCGCTCGCGCGCACCTCGGTGGCCCACCTCGATCCTCGGCGCGGTGCTGCTCATCACGGTTACGGTGGCGGTGTCGGGCATGCTCACCGGCGCCGATACCCTCTACCTCGTCGACGCCATGGCTTTGGCGATCATCGCGCTGTCGCTCGTCCCGGTGACGGGTTACGCCGGCCAGGTGTCGCTCGCGCCGATCACGTTCGCCGGTCTCGGCGCGATGTTCATGGTGCACCTTCCCGGCCACGGCAGCGTTCTCACGCTGCTGGCCACGGTACTCATCGTGTCCCTGATCGGCGCGGTGATCGCCCTCCCCGCGTTGCGTGTGCAGGGCATCTACCTGGCACTCGCCACCGGCGCCTTCGCGATCTTCACTTCGAACCTGGTGTTCCAGCAGAGACGGACGTTTCCCAACGGCGCGGTGACCGTCCCGGCGCTGGACATCCCGGGCCTGGACCTGTCCACCCCCCAAGCCCGGCTGATCGAGCTGGCGACGGCCTTCGCCCTGTTGGGGCTGAGCGTCGTCGCGCTACGCCGCAGCCGACTCGGCCGGCGCCTGGTGGCGCTCAAAGACTCGTCGATCGCCGCGGCCACGCTCGGCATGAACCTCACGCTCACCAAACTGAGCGCGTTCGCGATCTCCGCCGGCATCGCGGCGTGCGGGGGAGCCCTGTTCGGCGCGTCCGTCACGACCGACCGCTATACCTTCTCCGCCGGCTTGCCGGTGGTGTTGCTCGCCGTGGTCGGCGGCGTCGGCGCGGTGTCCGGCGCGCTCTTCGGTGGGATCTCGCTCGGAGGCAATGCGATCATGGCCGGGCTCGTCCCGTCGCTGACGAAGGTCACCCAGGTCCTGCCCGGCCTGGTGGGAATCGGGCTCGGGCGCGACCCGGACGGCGTCACCACGCAGCTGGCTGATCGGTATCGCCCACTGCGGGACCGCTGGGGCCTGGTCGTGCTCTGCGTCGCCGGCGGCCTGCTGGCATGGGGGCTCACGAGCTGGGGTGTGCTCAACCACTGGCAGTTCGGCTTCACGCTGATTATCTGGACCCTCGCCGTCGCCCCGAACCTGCCGGCGCTGCTGTCGCACCCGTCCTCTCGCCGCCGCCTGATCGCGGTGGCATGGCTCGTGCTCGGTGTCGCCCTGTGCGCCACCGTGAACTGGGACCAGGTGTTCGCCAACGACAGTTGGCTGGTGCTGGTGCTGGTGATCTTCATTGCGGCGTTCGGGACCGGCACCCAGCGACTGCTCGAGTACACCAGGCCCAGCGGCGTGGAGTCGCCCGACGACATCGGGCTTCGTCACGCATTCCTGGCCGACGAAGTCGAACGTATCGATCGATTCCTGGGGGTGGTGCTCTGATGGCCTTGCTGGAAGTCCGCGACATCACGATGCGATTCAGCGGCGTGCGTGCGCTGGACGGCGTCGACCTCGACATAGAGTCGGGCGCCATCACGGGGCTCATCGGCCCGAACGGTGCCGGGAAGACCACGCTGTTCGACATCATCAGCGGAGTCCAGCCGCCCACGGCAGGCATAGTCAGCATCGACGGCACGGCCATCACGCGCCTTCCACCCTACCGGCGCTGCCGCCGGGGCATCGCGCGGACCTTTCAGCGCATCGAGCTGTTCGGCTCGCTGACGGTGCTCGAGAACGTCCGGGTGGCCGCCGAGATCTCGCGACGGAGGCATCCCGTCGAGGTCGCGACCGAACTGCTGCAGTTCGTCGGCGTCGGGGACCTCGCGGGGCAGCCCGCCGGTGACCTGCCGACCGGGGCGGCACGTCTGGTCGAGGTCGCCCGAGCGCTGGCGACCCGGCCGCGTGTGCTGTTGCTGGACGAGCCGGTTTCGGGACTTGACGATCAGGAGACGCGGGCCTTTGGGACGCTGCTGGGCCTGCTGCGCGCCCAGGGCGTCGCGGTGCTGCTCGTGGAGCACGACATGAGTCTGGTGATGGAGGTGTGCGACCGGGTGTACGTCCTCGATCTCGGAAAGATCATCGCCCACGGTGAACCGCACCAGGTGCGGCGGGATCCGCAGGTGCTGGCGGCCTACTTGGGGGCGTCATGACCGGTGTCAGCGCGTATGACGACCACACCCCGATCCTCGAGCTGCGGTCGGTACGTGCCGCCTACGACGGCGGCATCGAAGTCCTGCACGGCATCGACCTGCAGGTACATCGCGGTCAGGTGGTGGCGCTGCTCGGCCCCAACGGCGCCGGCAAGACCACGACCATCCGCGTCGCCAGCGGGTTGATGCGGCCGACGGGAGGGTTCCTGAAGGTGGCGGGTCACGACGTGACCGGTGTGTCGGCGAGCTCGCTGGCCCGTCTCGGCGTGCGCACCGTCCCGGAGGGGAGAGGAGTCTTCCCCAATCTCACCGTGCGCGAGAACCTGAGGATAGCGACATTCACAGGCTGCGGGCTCAGTGACATCGAGGAGCGCGCCTACACGCGCTTTCCGCGCCTGGCCGAGCGCCGTGGACAGCTCGCGGGCACGATGTCGGGTGGCGAGCAGCAGATGCTCGCCTTGGCCCGCGGGTTGGCGACCGATCCGGTCGTGCTGCTGCTGGATGAGCTGTCAATGGGCTTGGCGCCCATTGTCGTCGGGCAGTTGTACGAGCAGGTCGCGGCGATCGCGGCAGAAGGGGTCTCGGTCCTGGTGGTCGAGCAGTTCGTGCGCACGGTGATGTCGGTCGCGGACTGGACGGTGCTGCTTGCGCAGGGCACGGTGCGCAACGCCGGCCCCACAGCCGATTTCGACGACGAAGTACTGGCCAACGCCTATTTGGGGAGCTCATGAACGAGGAACGGATCAAGACTTTCGCCAGCGAGGTCAGCGAGCTACGGGTGAACGGAGCTCGCGGTGATCGTGAGCGCGTACTACTCGGAGCCGGCGTGACCCTGCTCGTCGCTGGGGTCGCTCTCGCCGTGGTCGGCGGTCTGCGGGCCAGCTCCGCCAATGGTCTCGGCAATCAGATCGCTCTACTGGCGACGGGTAGCTTCATCGGTTTCGCGTTGGTCGGCGCGGGCGCGGCATTGTTCGTCCGCTACTCCATCGCCCGGTTCCTGAGATACTGGCTCGTGCGCCTGGTGCACGAGCACCGTACCGAGACCGACCGCATCGTCCACGCCATCGAAAGCCTGGGCAGGCCTGAGGTGGGACGGCCGGACGCTGACCCCGCGACGATGTCCGACGCCCGCTGACGGGTGCGCACATCTGTGCACGTCTCCGCCGCCGCGGGGGTCTGATGTCTCCATGGCATGAGTTTCTTGACAATTTAGGAGCGATTCGCGAGCTGTCGCGTAGCTCACGCATGTACACCGAGCGAAAGACCGGCGAGTCAGATAAACTGCGATTAGAATCTGATTCATACGGGCGCGTTGACCAGCGTTCTCCGGACCGCGGCGGCTAGAGAGGGTGAGGGCGCATGGCCAGGGACAGGCAACAGGGCGCCGGCACGTCATCGGCGGGGCGTCGTGCCGAGGACATCGCCTCTACTCTGAACCCCCAGGATCTCCCGCCTGCCCAGCAGAAGCGGCGCGCACGCATCGTGCGCACCGCGCTGCGCATGCTGGAGAAGGACGAGTACGCAGAGATCCAGATCCGTGACGTGGGTGAGCGCGCCGACGTCGCGCTCGGCACCGTGTACCGCTACTTCGCCTCCAAGGAACGGCTCTTCGCCGCAGTTCTGGTCGAGTGGAGCGAGGCGATGCACGAGCGCATGGAGGTCGATCCGCTTGCGGGGGAAAGCGTCCAGGAGAAGCTGAGTGACCTGGTAAATCGCGCGTTGGACGCGTTCGAGCGCCGCCCTCATGTATATCGCGTCGTGATGGCCCTTGAGGACACCTCGGATCCGCACACTCGTGCCCTGCTACAGGACTTCGGCCTCCGCACCCGCCAGTCGTTCCTCGAAGCGCTGGAACCACTCGAACCGGGGGACGCCGAGGCGGTCGTCAACATCGTCTTCGCCGTACTGAGCGATGTCATGCGCCGCGTCGCGCTCGGTGCGTGGACCATGGGCCAGGCCCGGAGCAGCGTCGCGCGCAGTATCGAGGTCGTGTTCTCCCCGCCGCCGCAGCCACGCGGCCTGTCGGACATCTCCACCACCGGTACGCAGTAGCCACCGGCACGCCATTCACGCCGTTGCGCTCCCGAATGGATCGAGCTGGGTGGTCGCCATTGACGACCACCCGGCTCGATGGGTTTTCCGGGTCGAAATCAGAGCGCGATGGACTTGTACTCGATGAACGATGTGAGACCCTCGGCACCGAGTTCGCGGCCTAGTCCTGACTGCTTGTAACCGCCGAACGGGGCGGCCATGTCCATGCCGTACTTGTTGATGCCGAGCGTCCCCGTTCGGATGCGGCGCGCCACCTCGATGCCGCCCTCCTGGTCCGCGGTCCACACCGAGCCGGCCAGGCCGTAGTCACTGTCGTTGGCGATCTCCACGGCGTCTGCGATGTCCTCGTAGGGGATCACCGTGACGACAGGTCCGAAGATCTCCTCCCGGGCGACCCGCATCTTGTTGTGCGCGTTGGTGAACAGGGTCGGGCGGACGTACCAGCCGCGCTCCAGCCCCTCCGGCGAACCCGAACCGCCGATCGCGACCGTAGCCCCCTCCTGACGGCCCAGTGAGATGTACTCCTGCGTGCGCTCCTGCTGGCGCCGCGCGACGAGCGGGCCGATGTCGGTCGCCGGGTCACTGGGATCGCCGACCTTGAGACCTTCGACCATGCTGACGAGGGCGTCGACGACCTTGCCGTAGTTGGCCCGG
>JAOPYM010000197.1 GCA_025964615.1 Actinomycetes bacterium | reverse complement strand
CTCGAAGTCAGCGAGGAGTACGGCATCCGCAAGATCACCACGCCGGTCAACCAGCACGGCACCTACGCCTTCTACCTCCAGGACCTCGACGGCAACTGGTGGGAGATCTGCTACCTGCCCCAGGGCGGCTACTCGTTCCGGTTTCGCGACGAGCGGTTCGATCTGACCGGGCGGACCGACCTCACCAAGGCGGAGATCCAGGCCATCTACCAGAAGGCGATGTACGAGGTCGAGTCGTGAGGTTCGGGTTCGCCGCGCTCTCCGCCGGCCTGGCCGCCTCAACCGACCGCGGGCTGGTGCCGCTCAGCCGTCTGCTCGGCGAGCCGGCGCCTGCGGATGTGCTTGCGCTGCTGCCCGCCTGGGACGACTGGATCGACGCCGTCGCGGCCGCCCTATCGGGGTACGACGGTCCCCTGTTGACGGAAGAGGAGGTGGTCTTCCTGCCATCGGTGACCCACCGGCCGACTGTCTACTGCGCGGGGGCCAACTACACCGACCACCTAGCGGAGATGGGCGGCCAGGCCGCCGCGACCGAGCCGTTCCACTTCCTGATTCCGCCTGCCGCGCTCTCCGGGCACCGGAGCGTGGCGGTCCGGCCGGCGCAGATGGAGCGGCTTGACTGGGAGGTGGAACTGGCCGCGGTGATCGGGCGTCGTGCCGACGCGGTGACCGGGCAGGAGGCGCTCGATTATGTCGCGGGCTACACCGTCGCCAACGACCTGTCCTGCCGTGACGCGCGAGCCATGTCGGTGCCCATCTTCGGCATCAACTGGCTGCTGCAGAAGGGCTGGCGGGGGCTGAAGCCACTGGGGCCCGCCCTGGTCCCCGCCCGGTTCGTGCCGTCTCCCGACGCACTGAAGCTCAGGCTCTCGGTGAACGGCGAGACGAGGCAGGACTCAAGCACCGGACAGATGATCTTCTCCCTGCCGCAGCAGATCGCGGCGCTGAGTGCGGTGGTTCCCCTCGAGCCGGGCGACCTCATCCTGACCGGGACCCCAGCCGGTACCGCCGCGGGGCACGGAAACCGCTACCTAGTCCCCGGCGACCAGGTGGTGGCTGAGATAGAGGGTGTGGGAAGGCTGACGACCTACATCGGCTAGGCCTGCTTCCGCCTGCCTGCCAGCGAACGCCTCTCAGGCGTCGGCCGACGGGAGTTCGGTCGCCATGAGCGCGCCGTACGCCTCGATGGCGAGATCCAGGTTCTTCGACGCCATGTGGCCAACCAGGAAGCCCAGCCGGTCGCGATCAAGATCACCCATCATGCTGAGCAGCCCCACCAGCTTCTCGGCGTACTCGGGGGAGATCTCTTTGGGGTGATTCATGCCGGTTAGGCTACCTTTGTTCTCCCCGTGATCCGAGCGGGCAGATCATACCGGCGACGGCGGAGCGGCATCCCTGAGCACGGCTGGTTCGAAGCCGGCTGCGAGCGCGGTGAGCACGGCGTCCAGATACCACGGAAGATCGTTGTCCGCCCGCGCGGACCAGCGGTCGTAGGCGGCGCGGCAGGCGGCAAGCACAGCCCGGCCGATGGCCAGTGGGTATAGCGATTCCGCGGACTGGCCAAGCCGCCGACCGGCGAACTCGCTGATGGCTCGCTCCCAGTCCGCATAATGCTCCGCGGCACCGAAGGACAGCGCGGGCTCGGTGGCGATAAGGCTCATCCGCTGTCGCATCTCGGGGACGTCCTCGGCGCGATAGTGATTGGCGGTCACGACCGCCCCGCGGATCGCGTCCATCATCGGGACGTCATCGGGCACGACGGCCAGCGCGGCGCGAATGGCGGACACTTCAGTGTCGAAGTCGGCCCACAGGACGCTCGCCTTGGTCGTGAAATAGCGGAAGAACGTGCGCTCGCTGACCCCGGCCTCGGCCGTGACCTGCTCGATCGTGGTGGCCTCGAACCCTTGCTCGGCGAAGAGCCTGACCGCGATCGCCTGCAGCTCATGGCGGCTTGTGGCGCGCGGCCGTCCCCGGCGCCCGCCATCCGGGCTCACCACGGCTTGCTGGCTCACTTGTACCGCCTCCACCAGGCTCCCGCTTATGTCACCTAATGACAATAACACCAGGCCCCGAACAGGGATCAGGCCCGGATTATGACACGGTGGACCGTCTCCGGCCATGGACCCGCGATTGAAGACGCCCGCGCCGGTCAGTGCGACCGGACCGAACGTGACCTGCGTCACTCCAGTTGCTTCTGTCACCCGCTGACATTAATATCGGGATCATTACGTCACCCAGTGCCGTAAACAGCGTCGCCCGGTGCCGTACACAGCGGGAAGCCATCCAGCAAGGGAGCTGTCAGATGCCAGGACGTGTAGCAGGCAAGGTCGCCTTCGTCACCGGTGCGGGCCGAGGTCAGGGCCGCAGTCACGCGATCAGGCTGGCCGAGGAGGGTGCCGACATCATCGCGGTCGACATCCTCTCCGATTACTCAACCGTGGGCTACGGCATGAGCACCCAGGCCGACCTCGACGAGACCGTCAAGGCGGTCGAGGCGCTTGACCGGCGGATCATCGCCAGCAAGGCCGACGTCCGCGACCTCGGCGCGCTCAAGCAGGCGGTCGACGCGGGCGTGGCCGAGCTCGGCAAGCTCGACATCGTGTGCGCCAACGCCGGCATCTGCACCGTGCAGCCCTGGGACGAGGTGACCCCGGCGGTCTGGCAGGACACGATCGACACCAACCTGACCGGCGTGTGGAACACGCTGTTCGTCTCGATCCCGCACCTGCTCGCCAACGGCGGCGGGTCGATCATCGCCACCAGCTCCACCGCGGGCATCAAGGGCCTGCCGTTCCTCGGCCCGTACACCGCGGCCAAGCACGGCGTCGTCGGCATCTGCCGGTCGCTCGCCAACGAGCTGGCGGACAAGAGCATCCGGATCAACACCGT
>JAOPYM010000230.1 GCA_025964615.1 Actinomycetes bacterium | reverse complement strand
CGGTACGCCAGGACGGCAGGTTGCTGGCATCCAAGACCCTGGCCTGGCCAGCGGCGCCGGGACGCATGTTCCGGGTGCCGTCACATCTGCTGTACGGCGTCTCACCAACGGAGGGTCCCATTCACATCGGCCTCGCTTGACTTCACGGTCTCGTCCAAGACCGATGGTTGCCAAGTTGCGCCAGCCGGGTACGAGCTGCGCCTGCCCTGATCAATGGACGGCAGTTGCGCCTGCTCAGCCGGCGGGTAGCGACCGCCCCATGGCTGGGCGAGCGCGGCCCCGCAGAAAGATCCACGGGACAGCACTCAGACGGGATGTACGACGGTGGCCAGGGTGCTGATCAGTTGTCGGAATCGTTGGACTGGCTCGGTTTCGCCGGTGATGTCGATGTCGAGGTCCGACGGGGCGAAGACGAAGGTGGCCAGGGATGCGGTGGTCGCGGTGATCGTGACGTCAGCCCATGTGGGTGTGGGTGGGGCTTTCGCGGTGAGTGACCACTGGTGGCCGTCGCTTTCGACCAGGTAGTCCCTACCGTCGAGCCGGAAGTGCCAGCGGGCTGGTTCGTGGTCGTCGGTGGCGAGGTCGATCGCCTGGATGGCGGAGCGGAGCAGATGCTCGGCGTGCAGCGGCTCGCCAGGCTGGGGCCGGCGCCAGGCGTGCCGTAGCCCCCACCAGTTGAGCGCGTCGATGACGGGTCCGAGATCGGCTCCGGCCGGTGTCAGGCTGTACCAGACCTCCCGCCGGCCCGGCTCGCGGTCGGCGGTGACGATTCCGGCGACTTCAAGCTCACGCAGGCGCTGGCTGAGCGTCTTGGGGGTGATCCCGCCGAGGCGGTCCATCAGGTCGGTGAACCTTTTGGCGCCGGTGACAAGGTCGCGAATCACCAGCAGGCTCCATCGGTCGCCGACGCGTTCCAGAGCGCGTGCCATCAAGCAGAAGTGGTTGTAAGTACGAACGTTCCGAGTCACGCCCTCCATGATACTAGTTGACAGATACTAATAGCTCTTAAATACTAGCTTATAGCTATCTACTAGATGGAGGGATTGCCATGTACGACCCACCTGGCTATCTATGGGCGATCACCATCGCCGAGATCACCGCGTTCCCGGCTCTGACCTGCGTCGTGCTGTACGGCGGTGCGGAACGCGCCGGTCTGGGCCGAAGGCGTGCGGCGCTGCTCGCCGGGGGCGCGGCCGTCGTGTTCGGCGGCTGGTTCACCGCCAGCGCGGTGATCGCGGGTAACGGCGGGTACCACGCGCTGCCGTGGCTGCCGATCGCGGTGGTCGGCTTCCTGGGCACGCTGCTGGCGCTCAGCCGGATACCGGTGGTGGCGCGCGCCCTGGCGGGTCCGGGCATGGTGAGCCGTCTCATGCTTCCGCACTCGTTCCGGGTGGCCGGGGTGGTCTTCCTGCTCACCATGGCCCTGGGTCATCTGCCCGCGCTGTTCGCCCTACCCGCAGGTCTGGGCGACATCGCCGCCGGTATCGCTGCGCCGCTGGTCGCGCGCAGGCTCGCGCAAGGCACGGGCCGCCGCGCCGCCCTGTGGTTCAACGCGTTCGGCATCACCGATCTGGTCGTGGCCCTGGCCCTCGGCGCACTCACCGGATTCGGGCTGCTCAACCTCACGCCGTCCGGTGCACCGAACAGCGAACTCCCGCTCGCGCTGATCCCGACAGTCGGAGTACCGCTGCTGCTCGCCCTGCACATCACGTCCGTGTTCGCGCTGGTCAGAGCCCCGCGAACACCGCTGCCAGCCACCGACCCGCTCCTGGTCGGCTGAACGTTACCTGTTAAAGGAGTCGATTGCATCAAGCTATCGACGGAGAGGGTGTGTGGTGGAACGAAGGTGGAAGGTCTTGATCGTCACCTCGACGGCGGCGTTCATGGCGCTGCTGGACGTGACGATCGTCAATATCGCGTTCCCGGACATCCGGGTCTCGTTCCGTGGCGACTCGCTGGTCGGCCTGTCCTGGATCCTGAACGGTTACAGCGTGGTGTTCGCGGCTGCGCTGGTCCCGGCGGGTCGGTTGGCGGACCGCTTCGGTCGCAAGCGGATGTTCCTTGCCGGGGTGTTGGTGTTCCTGGTCGCTTCGGCGGTCTGCGGCCTGGCCCCCTCGGTCGGGGTGCTCGTCGCGGCCCGGGTGATGCAGGCGTTGGGCGGGGCGGTCCTGATGCCGACCTCACTCGCTTTGATCCTTCCCGAGTTTCCGCTCGAGAAGCGGGCGATGGCGACCGCGCTGTGGACCGCGACCGGTGCGGTCGCGGCGGCGACCGGGCCCTCGCTGGGCGGCCTGCTGGTGGACTGGTACGGCTGGCGGTCGGTGTTCTTCGTCAACCTGCTCATCGGGTTGCCCGCCCTCATCCCGGCGAGCCGTCTGCTGCGGGAGAACCGGGACGAGCAGGCGGCGGGGTGGCCGGACCTCGCTGGGGCCGTGCTGCTCCTGGTCGGCGTAGGCGCGCTCGCGCTGGCGATCGTCGAGGGTCAAGGCTGGGGGTGGACCTCCCTGCGGGTGCTGGGCGCCTTCGTCGTCGCCGTGATCGCCCTGGCCGTCTTCGTCTGGCGCTCGGCCGGCCATCCGACACCGGTCGTCGATCTGAGCATGTTCCGGGTCCGGTCGTTCGCCGTCGCCAGCGCCGGCACGTTCGTCTTCGGCATCGGCTTCTTCGGGCTGCTGCTGTGCAACGTGCTGTTCCTCACCACGGCCTGGCACTACTCGATCGTGCACGCGGGGACGGCACTGACGCCGGGGCCGGTCGCGGCGGCGATCATGGCGCCGGTCTCGGGCAGGCTGTCCGACCGGTTCGGGCAGCGGCTGGTCGCCGTTCCCGGCAACCTGCTCTTCGGCGCGGGGTCGTTGTTGCTGCTGCTCAACACGACCGCGCACCCGCACTACTGGACCGCCTTCTTCCCGGCCACCACGCTGGGCGGCCTGGGGGTGGGTCTGTCGCTGCCCGCCTTCGGCAGCGCCGCGGTGGCGGAACTGCCAAGGACACGCTTCGCGACCGGAGCCGGGATCGTCACCTGTTTCCGCCAGCTGGGCGCCGTCCTGGGCATCGCCGCACTCGTGGCGATCATCGGTACGCCCACCCTCGGCGACCCCGCCGCGGCCTTCCACCGAGCCTGGTCCCTGGTGGCGGTCTCCGGCCTGGTCGCCGCCCTCATTTCGATCGCACTCGGCCGGGTCCGGGCTCGCCACGTCGAGGTGGCGCCGCGTACCGCCGTGGCGGAAAGCGCGGCATCCCGTGCTCGATGAAGAACTCAACGTAGAGGAGACGACAATGCAGCTCAAGATCGATGCGCTCAAGGAGGCGGCGGCCTGGCCGGATGCCGGCCAGCGCACCCCTGTCGTGCTCGCGAGCCAGCTCATGGCCGCCGAGCGTTACCAGGAGGGCTACGACTATTTCGCTGCCCGCTCGGACAGCGCACCCACCGACGCGCTCTCGCTGGCGCTCGCCGGAGCGTTCCAGTCCCGTCTCGACGGCCGGGCCGAGGAGGCGATCGCCAGGCTGGACGCGGCGACCGGCCTCGATCTCGGGCTGCCGCACTACTTCAGGGGGACCTCGCTAGCCCGGCTCCCCGAGTGCGCGGGCCGGGCGCAGACGGTCGTCGCCGACCTCGAGTTCGTGCTCGCGGTCAAGGACCAGTTCCCGCCCGGCTTGATGAGGGCCGCATACGAGGGGCTGTCCCATGCCTACGAACTCCTCGGCCGGACGCAGGAGGCGCAGGCGGCCCGGAGCCGATCCGGGCGGCTGATCACCGACTACTCGGTGACCGCCGACGACGGGTTCCGGTTCGTACCCCAAAAGCTCGCCGAACTCGCGCCGGGCGTGCACGTCGCCCAGGGTTATGACTTCTCCGACTTCGCCTTCGTCGTCACCGCCGAAGGGATCGTCGCCATCGACGCCGCCAGCACTCCCGAGCACGCGGCCTCGGCCCTGCGCGACCTTCGCCAGATCACCGCGCTGCCGATCACGCACGTCATCCTGACCCACGCGCACTGGGACCACGTCGGAGGGCTCAACGCCCTCACGACCGGCGACGCCACGGTGATCGCGCAGGCGAACTTCCCAGACGAGCTACGGCACCAGAACTCCGGGCCGGCGCCCTTCCGGTACTTCCTGCCGGGCGGCCGGAGCCATCGGGCCCAGGTCGTACCGGACCATCTCGTGAGCGAGCCCGAGAAGCTGACCGTCGGCGGAGTCGAGTTCGTGCTCATCCCGATCGCCGGGGGCGAGACGCACGACGGCCTGATCATCCACGTCCCCGACCGGGAGGTCGTGTTCACCGGGGACATGAGCATGCCCTACCTCGGCGCCCCGTTCTTCGCCGAAGGCTCTGCCGAGGGCCTTTTCGAAGCGATGGAGACGGTCATGGAGCTGCACCCCCGGCTGCTGATCCACGGGCACGCCGGGCTGACCGCTGCGTACACCATCGAGGCCTTCCCCGGGCTGCTCGCGGCCTTCCGCGACCTGGACGACGCCGTACGGGCCGGTATCACCGACGGGCTGACGCTGGTCGAGATCCTGCAGCTCAACCACCTGCCGAAGGTACTGAAGGAACATCCTTCGGCGGTCATCGGCTATCTGGTCACCCGCGATCACTTCATCCAGCGCGTCCACCGGCAGCGGACCGGATACTGGCATCCCAGAGGGGAGGGCGTCGAGCACTTCACGCCGGCCGAGCTGGCCGCCGCGGCGGACCTGCTCGGCGGCGGAACCGCGGCCGCCTTCCACACGGCGGGCGCCGAGCTCACCCGGCGCGGCGAGCACGCGCTCGCGCTGCGGATCCTCGACCTGGGGCTGCTCAGCCACCCCGGCACGCCCGAGCTCCTCGACCTCCGGCAGAACGTTCTGCAGCGGCTGGTCGAACGCCACCAGCTGCTCAACCCGTTCAAGTTCATCTACTACGCGGGCCTCGCCGATCTCGAGCTGGCACCGCCCGCGTGATCTTCGGGCCCCCCTGCACCCCCGGCCCCGGCCCCATCTCCACATCGCCGGGGCCGAGGGACGCCGCACAACGGTCGCAGATCAGCGCCGGTTCCCGCTGGGCGCCACGATGAGCCGGGTCACCGACGCGGCGCGGATCGCCGCGATCCGCGCGTCGCTGCCGGACCACCTCCCGCCCGGATGCGGGATCATCGTGGTGGAGGAGGTCTGACACATGACCGACGAAGTACGGGACGGGCAGCGGGTGCTCGAGGACTTGCAGGGCCTGGCGGCGCGCCTCGCCGGCCGCCTGCCGGACGCCCTCGTGACGCAGATCCGTGACTGGCTCGGCGCGGAGGACGTGATCGGTCTGGCCGAGGTCGTGGTCGGCGCGGCGATCGCGAAGGCGTGAGTGTGACGTCGGACGACGCACGGCTGCTGGCGTCGCTTTGCGACCGCCGTGGAGCACAGCCCGGGCCTGCCGCCGGAACTGACGGTCACCGACGAGGTGCCCGCTGTCGGCCACCTGTTCGAGGCCGGTCCGCCGACGGTTCGAACTGCGGGACGGTTCACGGACCCGGCGGACCACGCGGCCGTCAGCGCTCTGTATCGGGACCCGCACGCGGTCTCCGTGCGACGCGCCGTGCGCACGGCCGATGGTGAGACGGACCGCCGCGTCTACTCCGCGCCCCTTCCGAGATACGCCAGAAAGCGGCCATAGCGATCTTGAAGGTGTGTCTGGCTCGCTCGTGATTCACCGATTCCCGCGTGCTATGACACGGCCGGCATCTCGCTGCAGCTCCGCACCCATACCGAGATCGCCCGGTTCTTCGACAGCTCCCGAATACGCCCAACGCCTGTGCCCGGTCTGCGACAACGACCTCTACGCCGCGCTGCGCAGTATGACCGAGCGACTGAACAGCCTGCCCGAATGGCTGGCCGATTGGGTCACGAAGGGATGACCTCGGCACGCAAGTAGCTGTAGACGGTTTCGCGGCTGATGCCGAAGGCTTTGGCCAGCGATGTCTTCGACTCGCCGCGGGCGGCGCGGTCGTTGAGTTCACGGGCCTGCTCGTCGGTGAGCGCGGGCTTGCGGCCCTTGTAGACGCCGTTCTCCTTAGCCTTGGCGATGCCTTCCCGCTGGCGTTCGAGGATCAGCGCCCGCTCGAACTCGGCGAAGGCGCCCATCACCGACAGCAGCAGGTTCCCGGTCGACCTCACCCGGCCGGCGTACGGCCACTGCGTCTGGCCGGGGACCGTTCTTCCGCTGAAGCTACGCCAAGGGCCGCACGGGTGAACGGGCGATTCACCGGTCATGCTGGTCGCCCTCACTGCTGTCGCCGGTGTCAAGATCGAGGTGCTCGTGGACGGTTTCGGCCGGTGGGGACAGGTCCAGGACGTAGTCGCCGAACCGGCGGATATGGCGGGTGGTGTACGGGGACAGGGTCGCCACGTCCTCGGCCCGTACGGTGCTCCCCTCGGCCTTCAGCTGGTTGAGCAGCACCGTGAGCTCCACCGCGTTGAAAAAGATCACCGAGTTGGCCAGCAGCTCGTTGAACTTGACGAGCTTCTCCATGTGATCGGGGTCGTTGTCGGTGATGATCCCGTCGTGGCCGAACCCCAGCCACTTGGCGAACCCGTGGAAGGCCTCCACCCGGTTGGTGATCGCGGTGATCGACTCGCGAAGCTGCGGTTCCGACAGGTACCGCAACAGCGTGATCGTCCGTACCGCACGGCCCAGCTCCCGGAACGCCTTGTAGATACGGTTCTTACGGGACTCGTTGCCCAGGCGGCGCAGCAGCACCGAGGAGGAGATGCGGCCCTCCCGAATCGACACCATGACCCGCATCAGGTCGATCCAGTGATCCTCAATCAGCTGCCAGTCGATGACATCGTCGCCGAACAGCGTCCCGATGTGGGTGAACGCAGTGTTCTCGCCGGCACGGTAGAAGATCAGGTCCTTCCAGTTGCGGATCCGCGGCAGCAACTCCACCCCCAGCATCGTCGCGAGCCCGAACACCGGCAGCGACTGGCCTTGCGTATCGGCGTGGATCTCACCTGGGGTGATCGAGGTGGACTGGTGCTCCAGCAGCCCCTCGAACAGGTATACCGCCTCCCATACCCCACAGGGTATAAATCTCGAAAAGAGAGCAATATAGGAGTCGGCGATGTGTCTATAGGCGATTCCGCCGTAGCCCCCATACCGGACGCTGGTCTCAGCGAGCAGGTTGTCGTCCCAGGTGTCCATCTGGGTGCCGTCCGCGCCGACCTTAGACCCGTCGCCCCACAGCCGCGCCACGTCCAGTCGCATGAACGCATCCGTCAGATCACCGCTGGCCTGGACCAGCCGGGCCGCGTTGACGTGCTTGTTGCCGGGCGCGGAGATCTCGTGCGGGGACACCGCACCGCGCAGATGCCGTGACATCTGGTACGGGCCCATGTTGGTGCCGTAGGTGAAGGTGATCACCGAGTACCTGCCGAGCGGATCGGAGATCTTCGGGTCCGACCCGGACAGCGGGCCGAACCGCCGCCACCACCCGGTCCAGTGCGCGGTGCGGGTGACGATGTCGAGCAACGCGACCTCCTGCCGCCGCTGCGCAACCGCCCGCTCCAGCCAGATCGCCGACGCGGTCCGCTCCTTACCCCGGCGTCGTTTGAGGACCGGCTGACCGGTCTTCTCATCGATGTCCAGGTCGGTGTTGTCGGGGTACCCGGCGTCGACGTCCGCGGTGGTCTTCTTCAGCTTGTCCTCGATCATCTGCCGGAACGCGCTCGCTGAGGCCGGCAGGCCCGCCTCAGCGCAGTACCTGCCGATCAGCGGCTCCACCTCGGCCGCCGTCATGAGCTGGGCCAGGAAGTTGCCGTAGGAGTCGGCGCCCTTGACCGCGATGTCCCCGGTCTTCAGCTCCGAAGCGAGGTAGGAGAACACGCACACCTCCAGATGGCGGCGCGCGAACATACCGGGGTGCGCCTTGTCGCGAATCACCGCGGCCCAATTCCGTGAGCAGAACCGGGTGTCCAACGGCTCCGCCCCGCCCTTCAACCGGTCGGGGATGAACTCGCGGGTCAGCGGCCGGTGCGCCTTGATGAACTCCACCGCGTCCAGCACGGATATATCGGAGCTGGTCGACTCCAGCTCGACCTGGTCCAGCAGATCGAAGAGGGCCTTACGGTGGGACTTGAAGTACTTGGCCAGCAACGGCATGTAGTTGTTGCCGTGATGCGCGGAGATCTCCGCGTGCTGCTCCGACACCACGGAGACCCCGCCCGCCTTCACCAGCGGGTCGAGCATCAGCTCCCCGGCGAGCTGATGCAACGCCCGGATCTCCTCCTCGAGCTCCTGCTCGCCGGCGCCGCCTCCCGCAGAACCGGTGTCAGTACCCGCCGCGGTGGCAGTGCCGGGATCAGCGGCAGCATCCTGGTCCGGTGCTTGTTCCCGCGGCCCGGCACCAGCCGACACGGTATCCGGGTCGCTTTGGCGGTCGGCGCTCTCCCCACCAGCGGCCCGATCCCCGGCCGGTCCGGCCTCGCCGTCACCACCAGCGGCGGACTCGTCCGGCGCAGCGGCCTCCTCGATACCGATGGCGACCCGGGCACCGGCCAGGACCTCACCGAACACCCCCCACAACCGCTCGGTCTCGGCCCGCTCCCGCTCCCGGATCTCCTCCAGGTGCTCGCGGCCCTTCTTGTGCAGTGCCGCCATCCGCCGGCACAACATCCCAGCCAGCTCATCACGTGCCCTCACCCTCGCCACATGCACCAGGCAGGCCAGCAGCGCCAGCCGCTTCGGCAGGTTGAAATCACCCATCTCCGAGGCGTCCATCACCCGGGCCTCCCCGGCGAAATGCACGATCTTCGCCGGCGGGACACCCTCCAACCAGAACTCCGTGCCGTACCGGGGCCACACGGTGGTGGCGCCGAACTCCTCGTCCAGCTCCTTCAACCACTCCAAGTGCGCCTTCAGCCGCGACAGCGACGGGCGCCGGGCCGGCTGCTTCAACTCGTCGAAGCGGCTCCGGCGCGTGTAGAGGTCGACGTGCAACAGGTCAAGGAGCCGGGCCTTACCCAGCACGCTCGCCCGCCGCTCGATCCCGGCGAAAAAGCCCTGATTGACCTCCTCCCGCAGAGCGCCGGCCAGCTCCTCCAACGTGGTGAACCCCGGCAACTCCAAACGGGCGGCGATCAACTCCTCCAACGCCACGTTGATCAGGTCGGCCGGATTGTCCTTCGTCAACGCCGCCGCCCGGATCGCGACCTCCGCGATCCGCACCGCCTCCTTCTTATCCAGCCTCACCTTCACCCGCTCGCGGACCAGGCTCTTGTGCCGCTCCAGGCTGCGCTGCGAATCCGGGACTGCCCGCACACCCGCCGGTACGTCCAGGCACCCCCGCACGTGGGTGACCACCAGCGGCGGCACCTCCTCCAGCCTCGGGAAATACGCCAGCCGCTGGAACGACTTCAACAACACCGCCAAGACCAGCTCGCCCTCATGCGAACGGGTCGCCCCCCGCACCCACGCGATCTCCTTGACCCGCCCCGAACCTTCCGGACAGCGACCCCTATAAGATCAGGGGTCGTCTGAAAGGGAATGTGTTGGCACGACCTAAGAAGAACTATTCTCCAGAGTTCCGTGAAGAGGCCGTGAAGCTGGTGA
>JAOPYM010000163.1 GCA_025964615.1 Actinomycetes bacterium | reverse complement strand
CTGCTCCGCTACGAACCGGCCTGATCAGGCCATCGCGCCGCCGTCGATGACGACGACGCTGCCGGTGACGAACCGAGCCTCCGGTCCAGCCAGGTAGGAGATGGTGCCGGCGATCTCCTCCGGCTGTGCGACGGGCGGATCGAGCAGCGCCGGGCTACGCCGCATCAACTCGGGAGCGGCGTCGCGGACCGGAGTGAGCGCGGCGACCAGCGGGGTGGCGATGCCGCCTGGGCAGACCACGTTCACGCGCACGCCGCGACCGCCGTACTCGACTGCCAGCGAGCGGCTCAACGCGACGATGCCGCCTTTCGTCGCGGCGTAGGCGGCCATGTAACGCCAGCCGCGTAGCGCTGCGATGGAGGCCACGTTGATCATCGCGCCGCGCGACTCCAACAGCGCCGGCAGCGTCGCCCGCGCCATCAAGAACGTCCCTGTGAGGTTGACGTCGAGCAGCCGTCGCCACTCCTCGAGAGTCACTTCCAGGGTGTGGCCGGCGGATGCGATCCCGGCGGCGTTGACCACGACGTCGATGCCGCCCAGCTGCCGCAGAATGTCGTCGACACCTGCTTCGACGGACTGTTCGTCGCTGATGTCGCATCCGACCCAGCAGGCTTGTCCGCCCGCGTCGGTGATCTCACCGGCCGTCTGCGCCGCCGCCTCGGCCCGTACGTCGACGCAGGCCACTGCGAAGCCGTCTCCGGCCAGCCGAATCGCGCTCGCCCGGCCCAGTCCCGAGCCCGCTCCAGTGATCACTGCGCGGCGGCCGGAGGTGTTCGATGCACTCACTGGTCAGCCTCCCAAGCCGGCATCCATCTAGCGGCCACGATCCGCAGGCGCGGGTCGTCCTGTTCCACGCGACCTCCCGGGGTGCTTTGAATGTATTGTATCTTTATAACAACAGTAGTGCTGATCTTGTCGGCGGGCCAGTGCCCAGGACTGGAACCGTGACCACGTCTTTTCTCGGAGCGTCGTCATGGGGCCCGTCCGATGGTGCGCCCACGCGCCCGGCGAGTACGACTCGTTAACCGTGGAGGACTGTTCATGGACATCAGAATCGCCAAGAATGTCCAGGTCCCGATGCGCGACGGTGAGCTGCTCGCCACCGACGTGTACCGGCCGAGCACCGACGAGCCCCGACCGGCTGTCCTGTTCCGCGTCCCGTACAACAAAGAGATGGTGGTCCCGGCAGCGGAGGTGTCGAAGTACCTGCAGGCCGGCTATGTGGTCGTCGCGCAGGACACCCGGGGTCGGTTCGCCTCGGGCGGCACGTTCAACCCCTTCTTCGACGAGCGGACCGACGGTGAGGACACGCTGCGCTGGATCAGCGAGCAGGATTTTTCCGACGGCGCTGTGGCGATGGCGGGCTCCTCGTACTACGGCGCGACCCAGTGGCTGGCTGCGGCGGGCGACACGCCGGCCCTGAGGGCGATCGCACCGAACATCACGGCCAGCAGCTACTACGAGGGCTGGACCTACCAGGGTGGCGCGTTTCAACTCGGCTTCATCCTCTGCTGGACCCTGGGCAACCTCGCGTTGGCCGACGTCGGCAAGGCGATCGCCACCGGACGCGGCGGCCCGCAACTGTTCAGCGAACTCGTGGATGCCGTGGACGGCATCCAGGACTGGTACCGGCACACTCCGCTCACCGACGTCCCGCTGCTGCATGACGTCGCGCCGTACTACACCGACTGGCTCGCCCACCCACAAGACGACGAGTTCTGGCAGGCCACGGCGCCGCGGGAGCGGTACCACCAGGTTGACGTGCCGAGCCTGAACATCGGTGGCTGGTACGACTGCTTTCTCGGCGGCACACTCGCCAACTACGTCGGCATGAGCAAGCAGGGTGGTTCCGACGTCGCCCGCAGACCGAGGTTGATCGTCGGCCCCTGGTCGCACGGCATGTCCTTGGGCGAGTTCCCGTCCGGCTCTTTCGGTCTGCTGGCCAACTCGATGGTCGCCGATCTCACCGGACGGCAGACACGTTTCTTCGACCGCCACGTGCGCGGTATCGACAACGGCCTCGACGACGAGCCGCCGGTGCGCATCTTCGTGATGGGCTCGAACGTCTGGCGTGATGAGGCGGACTGGCCGCTCCCCGACACCCGGTACACCTCCTACTACCTGCACAGCGATGGCCGTGCGAACACCGCCGCTGGTGGGACGTTGAGCACGGCCGCGCCCGAGGACGAACCGTCCGACGTCTACCTCTACAACCCGCGTGACCCAGTACCGACGGTGGGTGGTCAGACATTCCTGCCTGGATTCATGCTCGGCAGCAACTCCGGGCCCCGGGAAAGACGTGAGGTGGAAGCCCGCGCGGACGTCCTGTGCTTCAGCACACCGCCGCTGGACAACGACACCGAGGTCACCGGCCCCGTCTCCCTCGTGCTCCACGTGTCCTCCAGCGCCGTGGACACCGACTTCACGGGCGCGTTGGTGGACGTCCACCCGGACGGACGGGCCGTCATCCTGACCGAAGGAATCCTGCGGGCTCGCTATCGCAATTCCACGCGCATCGCGGAATTCATGGTGCCCGAGGAGATCTACGAGCTGACCCTGGACCTGTGGGCTACCTCGAACCTTTTCCGGTCCGGGCATCGGATCCGACTGGAAGTGTCAAGCAGTAACTTCCCGCGATTCGACCGTAATTCCAATACCGGCGGCACGATCGCTGAGGAGCACGAGTCGGACTATCGGCCGGCTCTGAATCGCATCCACCACGATGCCGAGCATCCGTCCCGATTGGTTCTGCCGATCATCGATCGATCCTGATCGCCGACGACTCACTGCGCGGCCACTGCCCTTTAATTTAGGGATTTCTGTGGCTGTTTGTCCGGTTTTCTGTGTTCGCAGGAAACCGCCACGCGGGACGCGGGGTCGAGGGACTTGCGGGTACTTGCGGTAGCTACCGGGGGTCAGCCTCCAGTTCGGCCAAAGCCGCCTCGATCAGCGCACGCGCCTGTTCTCCGGCCACCGCCAGCTCGGCCAGCCGGGCGAAGCTTGCGGCGTACATCGCGATCTCACGCGGCTGGTTGATCGTCAAGAACCCGGAGACGAGCTCCACGTTGGCCTGGGCGTCGTCGAAGACATAGAAGGACTCCACCGGCCACCACCCGGACCGGTCCGCGTGCGGGATGATGCCCAGCCCGATCGACGGCAGGCTCATCACGGCCAGCAGATGCCGCAGCTGACCGGCCAGCACGTGCGGTCAGCCTGTACCCGCATATGAGCGTTCACGGCAATCTGGCGTTCCCGCTGGACATGGCCAAGGGCGACCCCGCGGCCACCCGGGAGCGGGTCGTGGAGATGGCCCGCGCCCTGGGCATCGACTCGATGCTCGACCGGCGGCCGGCGACACAGCAGCTGTACGGCGACCCGGCCACCGCGTTCGTTGCCGCGTTCCTCAGCTCCCCCCAGATCAACCTGCTGCAGGCGAGCGCCCGGGCCGTTCAGGGCGAGGGACTCGAGCTGTATCTCGGCCCCACCGATTGTGCGTGCCCTGGACGGATCGGCGGGCGCCCTCACTGATGGGCTGTCACAACAAGCCGGGTGATCATCGGTATCCGCCCCGACGCGCTCACCCTGAGCACCGCGCAGGACCCGGGGCCGCTGCTGTCCGGGCGGCTGCGCGCCCTGGAGTTCCACGGGCATGACTGGCTCGCCCATGCCGAGGCCGGTATTCCCTCGGTCGACCCCGATCCGGGGATGTCATCGGCACGGGCCAGCGAGCCCCCACCCCAGCGAAGCACCACCTGGTGGGGTCGGCGGCGGCCGCCAGGGGACACGCCGCCACCCGCCGGTCAGGGCCACCATCGCCGCTCGGCCTGGTATTCCGGGCCGGCTCGGGACGCGGCCTGAACCGGGGCGACATCGTGTATCTGGCGGTCGACCTCGACCGGATCCTGATCTTCGACCGGGACGGTCACCGCGTCGACCCGGTGGCCCGGTGACCTGTGATGTCGGTCCGGTGGGCACGGGTGGCGTCGGTGGCCCGCGAGGCAGGACCCGGCCGGCGGACGGCTACGAAGAGCCCCGCATGAGGTCGGCCTTGAGGGCCTGGAACTCTTCGGGGCTGATCGCCCCGCTGTCCCGCAGCCGGGCCAGCCGCTCCAAGGCCTCGATCCGATCACCCCTCGGCCCCGTGGAAGCGCCGGACGCCGCCGCCGCCGCTGCCGCCGCTGCCGCTGCTGCCGCCGCCGCTGCCGCAACAGCAGCCGCGAAAGGAGACTCTCCCGGCGGCATCGACATGCCCTGCGCCCGCCGGTTGTGGGTCTCCCAGTTCATCTGGGCCGACCGGCGATTCATCGCCTCGACGTCGTACCTCGGATCCCCTTCCAGGTCGAAGATCACCTGGAGGGTCTTCGGGTCGTACTTCACCTGAAGAAGGTCGGCCTCTTTCGGCTTGGACTCGATGATGTAGAACGTCTCTTGTAGTTGTGCTTGGAAGGGCGCCCGGCCCTCCGGCCGGACCTCCAGCACGTAGTCGTATTTCCGCCAACTGTTCGAGGAGAAGCTGGAGCGCTCTACCGTGGACAGGACGAGCGCCTGGGCAGAGAGACCGTTCTTGCGGATCCGACGCTTGTCGAACATAGGCACCTCATGTCACTCGAGCCGAGCCCCAGTGTGTCACCCGTGCCACGAGTGATCTACTCATATGTGTCGATCATCTCACGGCCTGTCCGGCACGCCGCCGGTCACAACGCGGGGATGAAAATCCATTTCCGGTACGACCAGTACCGGAAGGCGGCGCCGAGCAGAGTTCCCACCACCATGGCGACGTTGTACGAGAGCGCACCGCTGAGGTGAAGTGAGTATGACCGGAACCCCATGCACAGGGTCTGAATGACGAGGCCGACGCCGTTGAGCGCGAAGAAGATCGCCATCTCACGGCGGGAGCCGTCGCTGCCGCTGCCCCTGAAGGTCCAGCGCCGGTTCAGTCGCCGATCCGGTACCGCAGCGCCGCCGCCTCCAGCACGAACCCGAACCGGTGATCGCCCTCGTACAGGATGTGCTGGCGGGCCATCCGCTCGGCCACCGCCGCCTCCACGTCATCGACGGCGACCCCGCGCCGGTCCCGGATCGCGGTCAGCACCGACCGCGTGTACTCGGCGGTCTGCAGCAGGCCCGGCATGACGTCCTGGCTGTAAGAGCGGTATACCCGGGTCCGCTCGTAGATGTCGCGGACCGCGACGTTTCAGCTGCTTGAGGCCGCTGCGTTCGGCGCGCCGCCAGTCCAGCCACATCGAGTCGACCGCGCGCAGTTGCCCGATCAGCTCCGGCACCAGCGGCTCCGCACTGCACACCTGGCACCAGCGGCGCACATCGTCCTCGGACGGGATCTTCTTGGCGTTCGATGCCGGCGGGCGCGAGGTAGGCATCGGAGAAATCTGCCTCGAAGCGGTCGGCCGCCGTGCCATCCGCGACGCACCAGGGGCACAACGGCCTGTCAATTCCTCGTCGGCGAACACCGGACCGGAGTAGATGTAGCCGCGCTGGCGTAGGCAGCACACGCGACCTCGTCCGACGCTCTGACCGAGCCGGTCTTCAGTGGGTCCGGGTTCCCAGTCGACGGTCTGATCGGTTCCCCCGTTGCTGCCGGTCACCGTCATGGTGTGGGGTTGGGGGTCGGTGATGGGCGGCAGCAGTGGACGGCTGCGTCCGTGGTGGGCGGCGACCAGGCGGGTGATGAGGTCGTGGTCGAGGCGGCCGCGTCGGGAGGCCAGTCCCGGCCGATACCGTGCAGAGCCACCGAGCGGAGTGCCTCAGCGTCATCGGGTGTCATCCGGTACGTCTCGATGAGGGCCTCTGCGGTGACGGTGGACGGCGTCCGGGTCGCTGCTTCCAGCATCGCGATCATCCCGAAGGCCACGCCGACCTCCTTGCCCACACATCCGTGGTGAACCGCCCTACGGGATCGACCCATGGACTCCGATCATCACGATCGCCCACGACATGGGCCGGGCCACCAACACCGTGCGCAGGGTCCTGAGCGACGCCGACCTGATCCCCGCCGCAGCTCGCGTCCGCGATCGCGATGGCGGCCGTGACCTTGCTGGCAGCCCTGCGCATCCACGTCGGAGCGGTCCTCGTGGCCGTGTTCCTCGCCATTGAGGTGCTCGTCATCTTCGTCCTGAGCATCGCCCGGCTGATCGAGTTCGACCTGGCCGTCACCGATGAACGAGGCAAACAGCGGACCAGCCGGTTGCGGGTGCTGACCACCCTGCTCGACCCCGCCACCCATCCCGCACTCCAGATCGCGCAGGTCTACGCCGAACGCTGGCAGATCGAACTGGCCTACTTGCGGATCAAGGTGACCCTGCGCGGCAGTGGGGCGGTCCTGCGCGGGCAGACCCCTGCGCTCGCCCGCCAGGAGATCTGGGGATTCCTCACCGTCTACAACGCCCTATGCGATCTGGCCACAGCAGCCGCCGCCCTGGACGGCATCGACCCCGACCAGATCTCCTTCATCGCCACGCTACGCATGACCCGGACCCGGGTGAGTGCCGACGTCTGCTGCGCACACTGCAGGAAACGACCCAGCGACAGCGATGACCCGGTAGCCGGCCTGATCGGCGACATCGGCGCCCATCCCCGCAACCGGACAGGCCGCAACCGCAGCAGCCCCCGCACCGCCAAGCAACGACGCTCAGAGCCCAGCACGACCGTGACCTGCAGCTTCGAGATCGTCACGTCAAATCTACCCAAAGAGACATAAAGATCCTAAATTAAAGGGCAGTGGCTGCGCGGCCGAGAGTGTCAGTGCGCCCGTCGGCGCGGCTTGCGGGTTGCCCGTGCTCCGCTGATGATCGCCATCCAGGCCTGTGCCATCGCGTCCAGCACCGCCGACGCCGGATGAGATCCGGACCGCCCATCGGGCGGTTCCGGGACCACACCGGACGGGTACGACCGTAACCCGGACTGTCCCGCGCAGATCCACGGGACAGGGCTTAGGTCACCCCTCATCATTCGCCAGAATCCGCTGTCACGCCTGGGGCCGCATGACCGTTACGAGCCAGGGCGAAGCCCTCGTAGCCGTTGGCCGAAACCTCGGCGCACTTCTGCGCGTACGGGGGGAAACCCAGGAGCGGCATGAACACGCGTGTCTTGCCGGGGACGTTCGCCCCCAGGTACCACGAGTTGCATGACGGATAGAGGGTCCGGTCGGCGACCTCGTTGACATGGTGCACCCAGGACTCCTCGGCGTCGGGCGTCGCCTCGACCGAGGTGACTCCGTTGTCGCGCAGGTACGTCAGACATGCGCCGATCCAGTTCACGTGGTGGTCGATCGAGGCCATCATGTTCGTGAGTACCGAAGGGCTGCCCGGTCCCGAGATCGTGAACAGGTTCGGGAAGCCGGACACGCCCAGGCCCAGGTACGTGTGCGGGCCCGCGGACCACTTCTCCCGCAGGGTGAGGCCTTCCCGGCCACGGATGTCGATTTTGAGCAGTGTCCCCGTCATGGCGTCGAACCCGGTGGCGAGCACGATGACGTCGAGCTCGTACTCGGTCCCCCCGGTACGGATTCCGTTCGGTGTCAACTCGTCGATCGGCGCCGATCCGACGTCGACCAGATGCACGTTCGACCGGTTGTAGGTCTCGTAGTAGCCGGTGTCGACACAGATGCGCTTGCAGCCGATGGTGTGCTTCGGCGACAACAATGCGGCGACATCGGGGTCCTTGACGATCTGGCGGATCTTGTTGCGCACGAATTCGGCGGCGATGTCGTTGGCTTCCTCGTTGACCATGATGTCGCCGAACGCGCCGAGAAGGGTGGGCCCGCCCAGGGCCCAGCGGGCCTCGAAGGCCTCGTCCCGCTCGCGAGGGGTGGCGTCGAAGATCGAGGCCGGGTTGGCCGCGGGGTACCGGGAGTAGCCCGCGCCCGGCATGAGATTGTTGCGGGCCCGGAACCCGGCGTAGTCGGCCTTGACGGTGGCCTGGTCATCGGGGTCCAGGGGATGGTTGAACGCCGGCACCGTGTAGGTGGCGGTGCGCTGGAAGACGTAGAGCTCCTTGGCCTGCTCGGCGATGACCGGAATCGCCTGGACGCCGGAGGATCCGGTACCGATCACCCCGACCCGCTTGGACGAGAGGTCGACGCCCTCGTGAGGCCAGCGGCCGGTGTGGTAGATCTCGCCCCGGAAGCTTTCCATGCCGGGGAACTTCGGTAGGTTCGTCGAGGACAGGCACCCCGTGGCCATGATGAGGAACTGGGCGGTCACCTCGTCGCCGGCCGCCGTGCGCACCAGCCATCGATCGGATTCCTCGTCATAGGTCGCCGCGGAGACACGCGTGTTGAACTGGATGTCGGGCCGCAGGCCGAACCGTTCCGCCACATGGTCGGCGTAGCGCAGGATCTCGGGTTGGGCGGCGAAACGCTCGGTCCACACCCACTCCTGCTGAAGATCGTCGGAGAACTGGTAGGAGTATTCGAGGCTCTCTACATCACAGCGGGCGCCAGGGTAGCGATTCCAGTACCAGGTGCCGCCCATATCGCCTCCGGCTTCGAAGACGCGCGCCGAGAAGCCGAGTTCGCGGACGCGGTACAGCATCTGCATGCCCGAGAAACCGGCGCCCACGATGACGACGTCGAACCTTCCGCCGCTAGCAGCGTCGCTCGAACCAACGGTTTGGTACTCCATATCAACAGCTCCTGTCAAGATCGTCACCGAGTATGCCGAGCACTACAAACCGCACCGCCCGCATCAGTCCCGGAACCAACGGCTTGACCGTCAATGTCCCGACCCGCTGAGGGTTCGCCTAGCTGCTGGCGCTCGCTCCGCTAGCGGGCGCCGCGCAGTAGTCGTCCGGGCCGGGCTCCGGTGTCCTGTCCGTTGCGGCGGGTGACGGTCCCGCTGACGATCGTGGCCACGTATCCGTCGGCGTCCTGTAGCAGGCGGGCTCCGCCCGCGGGCAGGTCGTGCGCCATCCGCGGTATGTGCAGCTGCAGGGCGTCGAAGTCGATGATGTTGAGGTCGGCCTTCTTGCCCACCGCGATGCAGCCCCGGTCGCTCAGCCCGTACAGTCGCGCGGTGTCCATGGTCTGTTTCTTGATCATGTACTCCAGTGGCAGTGTGGCGCCCCGGCTGCGGTCCCGCACCCAGTGCGTCAGCAGGTAGGTGGGCATGGACGCGTCACAGATCATCGCGACGTGCGCTCCGCCGTCGGCCAGCCCGACGACCGCCGCGGGGTGCAGCAGCATCTCGCGCAGTGCGTCGTGGTCGTTGTCGCTGTAGCCGAAGTACGGCACCATCAGCATCCGGTGCCCGCCGTTCTCCAGCATCAGGTCGTAGAGCTTGTGCAGCGGATCGACGCCGTCGGCGGCGGCCAGCGCGGCCACCGACCGGTCCGGTGTCGGCTCGTAGTCGGGCGGGTCGTCGAGGGGATAGACCCGGTCGAGCCGGGACTGCTGGCCCGCGGCGATGGTGTCATCGAGGACACCGGGCCGGGCAGGCCGGTCCTGCTCGGCGAGGATCGCGGCCCGCACCTGCGACTTGGCGAGCTCGGCGAGCAGTTCCTCGCCGCTCAGCCGGGCGGTCAGCGCCTCGTAGGTCGGCCGCATGGAGAAGGCATGCCGCCCGGTGAATCCCACGATCATCCCGAACGGGCGGCCTGCGACCTGCGGGTAGATCGGGGCGCCGGCCTCGTGCGCGTCCAGTGACTCGGCGAGCATCTCCTTCCACAGGGCGGGCGCGGAGTCGACCTGGAGCAGCGCGAACGTCACCGGCAGTCCGGTCTCGGCGGCGAGCCGCCGCATCCAGGCGACCTCCTTGTGCGGAGCGATGAGGTCCTCGCCCACCGTGCCCATGGGGGCGAGTTCGAACACCACCCGGCCGGCCTTGGCGGCGGCCCTACCGAGGGCGAAGAGCTCCTGTTCGGTGGCGTAGGTGCCCGGTACCGGTTCGCCGTCGATCGCCCGGTGCGCGGTGGTGCGCGAGGTGGAGAATCCGAGTGCCCCGGCCCGTACCCCCTCCTCGACGATCCGCGCCATCACTTCGATGTCCTCGGAAGTGGCGGGCTCGTTGCGGGCGCCGCGCTCACCCATGACATACGCCCGCACCGGGCCGTGCGCGATCTGCACGCCGAAGTCCATGGCCAGCCCGCGGCCGTCCACCGCGTCCAGATACTGCGGGAAGGACTCCCACTTCCAGTCGATCCCCTCGGCGAGCGCGGAACCGGGGATGTCCTCCACACCTTCCATCAGGCCGATCAGCCAGTCCTGTTTGCCGGGCCGCACCGGCGCGAACCCGACACCACAGTTACCGGCCACCACCGTGGTCACACCATGCGAGGCCGACGGGTCAAGCGCGGTGTCCCAGGTCACCTGCCCGTCATAGTGCGAGTGGATGTCAACGAACCCGGGAGTAACCAGCAGACCCGCCGCGTCGATCACCTCGGCCGCGTCGGGGCTCCCGGCATCCAGGCCGCCCCCCGGGCGGACCATCGCGATGACACCGTCCTTGATCCCGACATCGGCCCGGTACGGGGCTGCGCCGGTACCGTCGACGACGGTACCCCCGACGATCTTCAAGTCGTACATCTGCGCCTCCCAGAACGTGCTGGCACCGCCGAAAGCCTCGACGCGTCCTGCGCCGCGCTGGAGCGAGAATGCCGCTGTGCGACGACCTCGGCATCCACCTGGATCTACTCTCCTCGCAGCTGGTTTCCTTACTATCATATAGTGCTTTAAGAAGAAAGACCGGTTATGTTCGGCAGGTGCCTGCGATCGGCTCAGCTATGGGATCGATCGAGCCGCGTGCATATCGAGCTCGACAACGCCTTCGGCGTCCAGCTTGTCCAGCGCGGTACGGGTGGACTGCTGCGCGTACGGCCATAGTGGGCGCGCAACTGCTCCAGCACCACGGGACCGTCCGGCCGGGTCACAGCTCCTGGCTGGCCCTTGGCGATGACGGTCCGACGGGCCGGGTGTCATCACCCGCGGTGGCGTACAACAGGCTCGACTCCAGATGCAGGCGAGCCTGACGCTGGACACGATCGACGTCGCCGTCCTCGATGTACTTGATGATCCGCTCGTGCGCGCGGGTACCGATCATCCGCTGCTTGGGTTCCGGGAAGGCACCGGCCTGGTCCGCATCACGCACCCACGCCTCCTCCCGACTCGACCACAACGACTCCAGCGCACCCACCACCAGCTTCAACGTCTCGTTGCCACAACTACTGACCAGCGCCTCATGGAAACGACGCGAGGTCATCGTGAACTGATACGGATCATCGATCACCTCCAGCGTCTGCGCGTGCAACTCCCGCAACTGCGGCAACACCGTCTCATAGCGGTCCTCACGGGACGCGCAGATACTCGCACACACCGGCTCGATGTTCTTGAGCGCATCACGCAGATCCGCCAACTGCACACCCTTGGACTGCAACACCAGCCCGACCGAGTACGCCGCATTACCAACCCGCGGCACATGCACCGTCGCACCACCACGATTACCACGATGAACCGTGATCAGACCCTCGGCCTCCAAGATCCGCAACGCCTCACGAAGCGACGGGCGACTCACCCGAAACTCCAACAGCAGATCCTCCTGCCTCGGCAGGAAGGCACCATCCTGGAGCACACCCGTCACGATCCGCTCCCGCAGAACCTCGGCGACCATTTCCGCCAGCCGAGGCTGATGGATCTGCACAGGCGCCTCTCCCCCGGCACGAACACGAATAGCGGGAGCAGACACTACCGTCTCTAGTGCCGCGAACTCCGCGCTTGCATCTCCTGACACCCGCTCACCTCCGACAGTCCTCCGACAGGGCAGTTATGACACTAATAGAAATATCTTTCCTTTGTTTCAAAAGATAGCCGACTTCATGTCAACCACCAACCGCTGCACGGTGTGCTCGGCCTCTGTCCGGCCAAGGGCCGCCTACTGACGATCAGCCGGAGAGTTGACCACCGTCGACCAGCAAGGTGCTGCCGCTCACCATGCCGGCGAGGCCGCTCACCGCGAAGAACACCACGCGTGCGATGTCGTCGGCCTGCGGGACCCTGCGTAGCGGTACCCGTGCCGCCGTAGCCGACACCGCGTCAGCCCCGCCCTGCCCCTCGAGCAGGGCGAGGGCATTAGCCGTCGGCACCAGGATCGGAGCCACCGACAGCACCCTGATCCCGTGCGGGCCGAGTTCGGTGGCCAGCGCGCGGGTCAGCCCGACGACGCCGGCCTTGGACGCGACGTAGTGCGCCAGATCACTGGCCGGCGCCCGGAACGCCGATGCGGATGAAACGTTCACGATCACGCCGCCTTCGCTTCGGCCGACCATCTCGTTAGCCGCCGCGCGACTGCCGTAGAACACCCCATTGAGGTTGATGTCCAGAACCTTCAACCACTGGTCATCGGTCATCGAGAGCAGTCCCGCCCGCGGATACACACCAGCGTTGTTCACCCAGATGTCGAGCCGGCCGAAGCACTCGACGGTGCGGGCGACCAATGCCGCCATCGACGTGCTGGAGCTGACATCGACGCCGCCGCCGACCGCGACCATCTCACCGTCGTGGGCGGAACATAGGGCAGCAGCCACAGCATCGGCACCTGTGACGTCCAGGTCAGCGAGCACGACCCGCGCGCCGGCTTCGACCAGCCGGGTGGCGATGGCGGCACCCACGCCATGGGCGGCCCCAGTCACGACAGCGACCCGCCCCGCGAGGGACACGAGTTCGCTCAGCGGGGTCCGGCAGGGCTCCTGCTCGTCCATGCGGCACCTTCCTCACGTCAACGACGATGCTGTGTGTGTGCGGGATGCGGCGAGCCGCCGCGACCCGGAAACGCAGATCGAGCTCGCTCA
Source organism: Actinomycetes bacterium (assembly GCA_025964615.1). GTDB lineage: Bacteria > Actinomycetota > Actinomycetes > Streptosporangiales > Streptosporangiaceae > RYN-227. The sequence goes on along the minus strand of JAOPYM010000163.1, from coordinate 2 downwards.
TG
>JAOPYM010000149.1 GCA_025964615.1 Actinomycetes bacterium | reverse complement strand
GTGAATACCTACCGGCGGGAACACGTCGGCGACGAGCCCGCTCTCACCGTGAGCGAGCGGGCCCGGCTCCGCGAACTCGAGCGCGAGACTCGTGAGCTCCGGATGGAGAACGAGTTCTTGAAAAAAGCCGCAGCGTACTTTGCCAAGGATCATCGGTGAGCGACAAGTTCGAGTTCATCGACGTAGAGCACGCAGCCAACACCACGAACACTGAATCCGCGCTGTCCATCGTCAGGATGTGCGCACTCATGGAAGTGTCCCGTTCCGGATTCTACGAATGGAGGGAGCGGCCGGCTTCTGCGACAGCGGAACGGCGCGAAAACCTCAAGCTCTATATCACCAAGTCCTTCGACGACTCCGACGGCACCTACGGATACCGGCGCGTGCACGCCGACCTTGCCGACTGGGGTGTGCCGTGCGGGCCCGAGCTCGTCCGCTCCCTGCTGCGCGAGCTGGGCCTGGAGTCCTGCCAGCCCAAGCCCTGGCGGTTCAGCCTCACCGAGAACGACGGCCAGGAGCACCACATTCCCGACCTCGTCCAGCGCGACTTCACCGCCGGCGCCCCCGGGCAGAAGATGGTCGGCGACATCACCTACATCCCAACCTGGGAAGGATGGGTCTATTTGGCGACCGTCATCGACTGCTACACCAAGGCCGTGGTGGGCTGGGCGATGGACGACAACTACAAAACCCCGCTCATCGAGCAGGCCATCGAAATGGCCGCCCGTAACCACAGCCTCACCGATCAGGCAATCTTCCACTCCGACCGCGGCAGCAACTACACCTCCAGCCAGTTCGCCAAGGCGCTGAAGGAACTCAGGCTCCGTCAATCGGTAGGCAGGACCGGAATCTCCCTCTTAACCGGCTAACATCTGCGTTTTCCCAGGTCAGAGACACGCCGACACGTGGTCGTTGCTGGCTGACCGGGTTCAGTGCCGGTACATCTGTTCCTCATGATTACGGAGTCGGGTCTTCGGCTTGAGGAGCGGGACGGCGGGTGGGTGCTGGCCGGTCCGGTGGCGTCGCGGTTCGTGCTGGTGGATGAGTATCTGGCGTATCTGGCCGATCGGAACTACTCTCCCAAGACGGGCGGCGTTTCGGCGCCCGGCTCGGCGCCCACCGCAATCCCGCCGCGCAGAAGGCGCACGCGATCATGCGGGCGGATCGGGACAGACGGGAATGAAAGGTGCCGCGGCAGAACCCGCGAGATGGGGTCACTCGTGCTGCCGCTTGACACGGGGGAACTGTTCGATGACGCCGTCGCAGGTGGCCTGGGCGGGGCCGAGCGCGATCGGTGAGTAGATCTGCGGCGAGCCCCGGCCGGTGTGGCCGTTGCGGGGCTGGAGGAGGGCTCGTCGGCAATCGGTGGCTCACGGTGCGCCTTGGTAGGTGGTGAGGGCGGGCGGGCCTGTGGGGCCGTGGGGTATCGGGTAGTAGTGGACCGTGATGAACTGTTCGACGCGATCGAGGACCTGCTGACCGCACTCGCCGACCAGGCCGGCCTGCCCGCCGAACTCGCCGCCGTCGCGCACCAGCCGGCCATGGTCAGGCCGTGATCCGATAGCCGGAGCCGATCAGGATCTCGATGACCGCAGGCTCGCCGAGCTTGCGGCGCAGCCTGTTCACCGTTACCCGCACGGTGTTGGTGAAGGGATCGGCGTGCTCGTCCCAGACCCGGTGCAGGAGCTGTTCCTGACTGACGACCGCCCCGTCCGCGGCCAGCAGCACCTCCAGGACGGCGAACTCCTTGGCCGTGAGGATGATCGGCCGCCCGGCTCTGGAGACGGCGCGGCGTACCGTGTCCATGGTCAGCTCCCCCCTCGTCACCGTGGCGGCATGGGAGCGGCCCCGCCGCCCGAGCGACTTGATCCGCGACACCAGCTCCGCGAACGAGAACGGCTTGCCCAGGTAGTCGTCCGCGCCGAGGGCCAGACCCGTGACACGGTCCTCGATGCCCGCCAGGGCCGTCAGCATCAAGATCATGGGCGCCCGGTCGGACCCGGCCAGCTCCCCGCAGATCTCGTCACCGGTACGGCCGGGAAGGTCCCGGTCCAGCACCACCACGTCGTAGCTGCCGTGCAGCCGGATCTTGTAGAGCGCGTCGTCGCCGTCGTCGCCGTCGTGGCTGACGTCGACGGCCATCCCCTGGTCGCGCAGGCCTTCGGTGATGTGCGCGGCCAGGCGCTGCTCGTCCTCGACGACCAAGACTCTCATATGGTCATCTCGTCGCACCGGCCGCAGCGTGGCCGTGGGAGGTGCTCCGCCGTGCCCAGGGTGGTCGTGCGGCCGCCGACCTGACCGATGCCCTCACCACCGTCGGCCGGGACCTGGTCGACGCCGTCCACGACTGCGCAGCTCGGGCGAGACGTGCGGGTCGCGGAAGTGCACCCGCAGGTCGAGCGTGGTGGTGGCTTCACGGTGCGTCCTGGTAGGTGGTGAGTGTGGGCGGTCCTGTGGGGCCGTGGGGTATGGGGTAGTAGCTGTGGTGGGTGGTGGGGTCGACTGCCACATAGGACGCCCGAGGCCTCCGGATGCTGAGTCACTCCGTGATGAAATCGGCCATCATCGCCATGTCCTCGTGTTCCAGGTTGTGGCAGTGGAAGACGAACCGGCCGGGGTAGCCGGTGAATCGCGTGACGATCTCGGCGGACTCGGCGGGGCGCAGGTCGAGCGTGTCCTTCCAGCCGTGGTCATAGGGACCGGGCGCCTTGCCGTTTCGGGCGATCACCTGGAAGTGCGCAAGGTGCACGTGGATCGGATGGTGGAAGTCGGTGACGAACCGCCATATCTCGGTGTCACCGAGCTTGGGCCGCGCCAGTGGCTTGGCCGGGTCGTACTCCTGGCCGTTGATGGCCCAGCCGCCTTCGGTGTTCTGGAACAGGAAAGTACGGGTGACGGCCGCGCGCGTGGGGTCGAGCGGGCTGATCACCGACAGCCGGGCGGGCACGGTCGCGTCGTCGGAGGTACGGGCCGTACCGGAGACGTCGAACCGCATGACCTCACGGGTCGTAGCAGAACCGAGCAGGTTGACCAGCCGCACCTGGGTGCCCGGCCGGTAGCGCGCGAAGTCGACCACCACGTCGAACCGTTCGGCGGGGGCGATGTCGATCGAGTCGTGCGTGAGCGGCGCGGCGAGCAGGCCGCCGTCCGCGCCGATCTGGATCAGCCCGTTGCCGCCGGGCGGCGGCGGGTCGAGTGCCAGCCGGTAGCGGCGGGCGTTGGAGGCGTTGAGCAGCCGCAGCCGGTAGTGCAGGCCGTCCACCGGATGCGCCGGCCAGGGAGCGCCGTTGACGAGGACGACGTCGCCGAGCACCCCGTTCATGTAGCCGGATGTGACCCCCGGCAGGTGCAGCAACCGCTGGTCGAGGGACGGGTACTGCAGGGAGCCGTCCGCCGCGAAGGACCGGTCGGTGATCATCAGCGGCAGGTCCCGATCGCCCTTGGGCAGCGGGAGGGCCAGTTCCTCGTCGTCGTGGACAAGGTGGAATCCGGCCATGCCGCGCCAGATGTTCGGGCCGGTGAAGCCCATGCGGTGGTCGTGGTACCAGAGGGTGGCGGCCCGCTGGTCGAGTGGATAGGTGTAGGTACGGCTGCCGGTGACCGGGGTGCCGGGCATGACGGGCATCCCCGCCATTCCGGCCATTCCGGCCATGGAACCGGTGTAGCCGATGGGGAGGATCTCGTCGCCCGGGTAGCCGTCGCTGTCGTGCGGGGTGTGCCCGCCGTGCAGGTGGACGACGACGGGCCGGGGCAGCTGGTTCTGATGGCGTACGACGGTGCGCCGCCCCGACCTCGACACGAGGGTCGGTCCGGGGAAGGTTCCGCCGTACGTCCATGCGGTGGTCCGCACCCCGGGCAGGATCTGCAGGGACGCGGTCTGCTGCACGATCTCGTAGTAGTCGGTGGTCGCGTCGGTGCTCACCGGCTTCAGCACCTGCGGGATCGGGAGCGGCATCTGGTACGGCTCGGGCAGCGGGATCCTGCTGCGCAGCAACTGCCCGGCCTCGGCTGGCTTCAGCACCGTGGCGCCCGCGAAGGCGAGCCCGGCCGCGCCCGCGGTGACGCCGACGCCGGTGCCCAGGAAGGCCCGGCGGCTCATCCGCCCGCTCACAGTGACTCCCCTGCGGCTTCGACGGCCGGGGACGTACGCCAGGACCAGACCAGCATCGCGACGAGGCACCCGATGATCGCGGTGCCGAGCGGAACGTGGATGGCCAGGTTGCGCGCGTAGCCGAGGCCGATCTGCATGCCTTCGGCCAGGAAGAGCGCGGCGCTCGCCTGCGCGGGCCAGGCGGGGCCGCCGCCGGGACGCCAGAGCAGTACGGCGGCCACGATCTGCAAGAGACAGACGATGCCGACCGCGCTCGCGTTGAGCGCGTGCAGATCGAGCATCCCGTAGTTCCCGGACAGGAACCCGCCTGCCAGGAACGGCTGCAGGAGGCCGAGTGCGGCCTCGACGGTCACCACCGTCCGGAAGAGGAGGAGCGTCCACGGCCGAGGGGTCACCATGTTCCACCTTCGTTTCTGCTGAAACCATCCCTGCTGAAACTATCTCGACAGAGCCTATACTGGGTCTCGATGAAACCGGAACCGTCCCTGGGGCTGCTGCTGCGGCTGGCGCACACGCGGGCCTCGAAGTCCTTCGCCGCCGCGCTGCGGCCGTTCGGCATCGACGGCAAGCACTTCGGGGTGCTGCTCAGCATCGGCCGCGGGGGACCCATGAGCCAGCGGCATCTCATCGACGCGATCGGCAGCGACAAGTCCTCGATGGTACGGATCATCGACGAGCTCGAAGGGCGCGAACTGGTCCTGCGGCGCCCGGCGGAGGGTGACCGGCGCGCGTACGCGGTGGAGCTCACCGACAGTGGCCGCGCCATGCTGGCCACCGCGTCCGAGCTCGCCAACGAGCTGGCCGGACAGCTGCTGAGCTGCTTCGACGAGCAGGAGCAGAGCACGTTCAAGACCTTGCTGGCCCGCTTCGTCGCGGCGGGCCCTCCTGGGGGCCGACCGGAAGAGTCACCAAGTAGATAGTGCGAGCCGGAGGACTTCCGGCGTGTCCATTCACGGGTGTGGCTGACCTGGGTGTTCGTGGTGCTGGCCGGTGGTCCGGTTTGGACCTCGCCGTCTGAGTTGATCTTGGTTGCGTGATCGTCGATCATTAGGGGTGTCCGCGCCCCCGTCCTTGCCGCCGTTGACCTGACGGGAAAACCCTGACCTCAGCTGGGCGCGCGGCAGCATCCGATAGAGCGTCAGCTCTATCGGGTTTGGGGAGGCCCAGGTCAGGCGATCCGCCCCGGCGTCGACCCCGCGGCGGCCGCGCAGGACGCCCTGATGGCGGTGCACCGGCACCTTGACCGGTGCAAGCTGTCGGCCCACACGGTGCGGGCGTACAAGCGGCAGACCACCGCGTACGTCGCCTGGCTGGCCGGACGCCCCGACCTCGGCGACGCCTTCGCCGACGTCGTCGGCGCCGAGTCCGCCGTCACCGCCTG
>JAOPYM010000137.1 GCA_025964615.1 Actinomycetes bacterium | reverse complement strand
GGCGCCTCCCAGAGCTACATCGGTTTCCCCGGGAAGCCCGGATACGTGCCGAAGCCGACCAGCGACACCGTCGACATCCCCAACCTGGCCCACGGCAGCTACGTCACCCGCGGCGATCTGGTCAAGGTCTGTGCCGACCACCCTGGCTGGCTGTTGCGAATGATCGGGGTCGTTACCGACCTCCCCTTCTCGGTCCTGCTCGTCGGCGGGATCCTGCTCGGTCGCCGCGCGCTGAGCACCGCCGCGCAGCCGGGTGGCCTCTACGCGCCACAGACGGTCACGCGGGTACGCACGCTCGGCAGGTTCCTCATCCTGGGCTCCGCCATCGGATGGATCGTCACGACCGCCGGGCAGATGTACGTCACCACCAGCCAGATCCACGAACCCAGCTTTATCGCCCTGGACGACTTCGCCAGCGTGCCCTTCACCGCACTGCTGATCGGCGCGGTGATGCTCACCCTCGCCCGGGTCATGGGCGTCGGCGTCGCCATGCGCGAAGAACTCGACGCGACCGTCTGATGCAGACCGCCCACCACGCCATCTACGTCCACCTCGACCGGCTGCTGCAACTGCGCGGCATGACCCTCACCGAACTCGCCAACCAGGTCGGGGTCACCATCGTGAACCTGTCCAAACTCAAAAACGGCCACGCACGAGCGATCAGATTCACCACCCTCACCCGGCTCTGCGAGGTCCTGAACTGCCAGCCAGGAGACCTGCTCAGCTACCGCGACGGCCCAAACTCCGAGCAGCCGGCCGGAGCCGCAAGGTAGATGGTCTACCGGGTGCTGATGCTGGCGGGAAGTGCGGTGGCCTCAAAAGCGCCGTTGCCCGAGGATCGGATAGGTGAGGGTGGCGTGACGGTCCTGGGTACGTGAATGGCCGCGCGGAACGATCAAGGTGTGAAGTCAGGACAGGCCCGCGCGGCCTTGTCGCATCGCATCTGTACCGGGATCCCGCGACGACGGCTGGCCGCACATACTGCCCGAACTCAGCGAGTCGGGCCGGTGCCAGTGGGCGCCGGCCTGACTCGCCCCGGTCTGGTGTGGCTACCTCAGATGGAGGGTGAGGTCGGAGTTTCCGGTATCGCCGATCGGGTGGGTGTGGACGGTGCCCTTGGTCTTGGTGAAGCGGCCGGTGCCGCCGGTGATGGTGGAGGTGAAGTCGCCGACGCCGCCGGTGCTGAAGACCAGGAGCATCGAGCCGCCGAAGGCGGCCTGGGCGTCGCAGTAGGTCTGGAGCCGGCTGTCGAACAGGCAGATGGTGTGATCGGTGCCTGAGGCCTTCGTGGCGTGGTGCTTGTGGTCGCCCTTGTAGAGGTTGCCGGTTACTTCGATGCGGTCGCCGGGCTTGGGCGGCCCGGACGGCGGCTTGTGGGTCGGCTTCCCGCCGGCGGGGATGTAGGTGAAGCCGGTGGCCTTCTCGTAGTAGTGCAGGGTCTGTTTGGTGGCGGCGTCGGCGGGCTGGACGCCGAGGGCCAGTGTGCTGAGGCCGATGACGGCGACGGTGATGGTCTTGAGCATGGGGTCACTCCTTCTCGGAGGACGCGGGAGGGGCGGGCGGGAGGTCGAACTCGTCGTTGCTCATCCGGAGCAGGGCGACGGTGGCCGAGGCGAACCCGAGCCCGGTGAGGGCCCAGGAGAGGGTTGGCTGGAGGTTGCCGCCGGTGACGTTGAGGAACTCGACCGGGGCGGCGGCGATGAGGGCGGCGGCCATCCAGCGTGGGGCGACCCGGGCGCGCCACAACAGGATGCCGAGCAGGAGCCGGCCGAGGGTGATGGCGAGCAGGAACGGCAGCAGGGCCACGCCGGTGAACGCCGAGTTGTTCAGGGCGTCGACCAGCGTCACCAGGACCTTCGTGTCCACTCCCTTCTGCACGCCGATGAGCGCGACGAGGTCCGTGGCGGGGTTGGCCGTCCCGGAGATGAACCCGAGGATGACCAGGAAGCCGGCGATGGCGGTGAAGGTCGGGTTGCGGCGGCGGCTCACCCAGGCGACCGCGATGGCGCCGGGGACCAGGGTCAGCAGGAACAGGCCGCTGAGCCAGATGCCCGCCTCGGCCGCGCCCTGGTGGGCGGCAACACTGGCCACGAGGTCTTCGGATGATCCGCCGAGGTCGCCGGGCGACAGGGCGTTGGCGGCGGCGAGTGCGAACCCCGCGATGGGTGCGACGAATGCCAGGAGCAGCCGCCAGAAGGTCCGGGTGTCGCGGATCCCGGTGGCGGCGGTGGTGGTGGTCATGGGGCCGATCGTGGGGGCTCCCGCATCCCGTGGGCATGAGCCTGGATTCCCGCCGAATTCGGGAGGTTTTCCCGAGTAAGGCGGGAACGTCCGGCATGAACAATGTGGGGGTGTCCGACCTCAAAGCCCACCTCGCGGCACAGGCCACGGCGGGGCTGATCGTCATCGGGGCGGTCTTTGCCGTCGTCAACCGGCACTCGGCGCTGCTCGACTCCGTCGACGGCCCGAACACCCTCCACATCTGCGGGCAGCTGGTCCTGGCCGCGATGTTCGCCGCGGTCGGCTGGCTGTTGGCGACCAGGCGTCCGGAGGTGGTGTTCGGATGGATCGCGCTGGCCGCCGCGATCGGTCACGGTCTGTCCGCCGCTGGCACCGGCTGGGCCGTGTTCGCGCTGACCACCCGTACAAGAAGAACCGTTCAGGACCGCCGCGCGGGGGCGCGGGCGAGCCACCACCATCGCGGGAGTTCCGTGATGACCGTTGCGGCGACCAGTACCCAGACGGCCACGGCGATCGCCATGGGCCACGCGGCCCAGGCCGATATGGCTGCTGCGGCGAGTTGCAGGACGACCAGGGCGATGGTGAGGAGGCCGGGTACCGCCACGAGAACGCTGGGCTTGTCACCGGGAGTGCCGAACAGGGTGGGCAAGCCGATGAGGACCACCACCGAGGCGACGGCGAGCACGATGGAGTGGCCGGCCAGCGCCCATGGGGTCGCCACCCAGGCGATGAGTTCCGTCGCGAATCTGAGCGCGGAGGCGGCTCCGGGCCGGTTCGGAGATCCTGGTGTCTCAGACATCGGCAGCTCCACATTCGTTCCTACAGGTCGTGAAGCACCGGCAGCCGTGCCCCGCGATCCTAGAGTCTGGACATGGCAATGGTCCAGATGATCTCAGGGTCGCCTCAGGGGTTTCCCCGACCGCCACCCTGGCTCTCGGGTTATGCGGATTGGTGTGCCCGGTTGGGTTCGACCTGCTGGGTGGCGTTGGCTCGCGCCGCTGCTGGCGTGGTGTGCCGATGGGCGATGCGCAATAGAGCGAGGAGGGCGATGAAGAACATCCCGTACACCGTGACCAGGACCGAAGTTTCGTAGATGTCTGCGGTGTG
>JAOPYM010000131.1 GCA_025964615.1 Actinomycetes bacterium | reverse complement strand
GCGAAGGGTCACGCAGGCAGCGCGTCGCCCGGGAAGCTCCGGCAGGGATGCACCTCGTAGACGAACACACCGGCCTTGACGCCGGGATCGTCCTCCATGAGCTTGCTTGTCTCTTCGGGTCCGAGGTTGAAGATGCCGATGCCACACACGTCGGTCCCATCGCCGACCGGGCAGACGATGGACAGTAGTCCGTCCGCGCGCATGGAGAAGTTGCGTCGGCCGTGCTCCCAGATGATGCTGTCGACACCTGCCATGTGCCGGTTGGGGCCAGCCTTGAGGATCATCACACTGTAGATCTTGGTCGTAGGCATCAGCGCCCGCATCTGGTCATCGGTGATGGTCGCCATTGCGATCTCCTAGCTCGGTTCCGGTAGAGAGTTCGGACTGCTCGGCATACCAGCCGCGTCCGACCCGCCAGCCTTCCGCGTAGCCGTCCCGGTAGTTCCAGCCGTCCGCGCCGACCGACGCGAGTCCCTCGAGCACGAGGGTGACGCGGGTGCCGGTATCTGCCCCGGTCTAGCTGGGGTTTTCAGACTAGTGATTGACCGCGCCTGGCTACGACCGTCTGGTGATCGCCTGCGGCATCGGATATATGTCGACCGGGCCGAGACCGGAGGTGACGACGGGGTCGGCCGCGCGGATCGCGTGTACCTCGTCGGCGGTTTCCACCTCGACGATGGCGACGCCCCAGGAGCCGGCCGGGTCGGCGACCGGACCGAACGCAACCGCGGTGCCCTTGTCGGCGAGTGCTTGCCAGTAGGCGACGTGTTCGCGCATGACCGCCGCCTCGGCTTCGGTCATGGTGGTGGGGAAGTCTGGTCGGGGAACGAACTTGTAGAGAAAATGGCTCATCGGTGCCTCCTGGGCTGGGAACGTGGCGCCTCTGCGGCGGCGGCCAGGCAGGCGAGTATGGTGGCCCAGCCCTTGCTGTAGCCGCCGCTGGTGTAGCCGCCGGGTAGGGCGCAGTCCTGCGACAGCTGGGCTTCGGTGAGTGACTCCCAGCCTCGGTGTTCTACCGCGACCCTGGTCAGTGCCGGGCCGAGCGCGGTGAAGGTCAGCGCGACCTCGGTCGGTGCGGGTGTGCCGGTCCAGGTCATGGTGAACCGGTGCGGCGGCTGCCAGACGAGCAGTACGCCCCACTCCACCACGGTGCCGTCCTGCCAGGTCTCGTAGACCCGGCCGCCGACCCGCTGTTCGACGGTGACGTCGCGCACCTGGTCCTGCCCGGCGGAAAACGGCTGCACCGGCCACCATGCGCCGATCTCACGGACGAAGACCTGGAAGGTGTGGTCGACGTCGCTGCGCACGAGGGTGGCCTGGCGGACCGGTGGCCGCCGCAGTGGAGTGATCGGCGGTCGGCTATGGGCGGTCATGGTCGTTCCTCGCGGTGTCCCGGGCAGCGTTGTCGTCGACGCTGTCCATGCTGCTGTCCCGATCGGTGCCCTGCAGGTAGTCGCGGAAGCGCCGCAGCGCCAGCGCCCAGTTCCGCTCGACGCGGCGGCGTTGCGCCGCCGGCGGATCGGCAGTACGTCGTGTCGCCGACGGCCGGACCCGCCCCCGCGGCGAACGCCGGTCAGCCGGCACGGCCGACCTCCTCGTCGGTGTCGCTTAGGCCGCGATCAGCTTCGACCAGGCGGCGGGCGTTGTCGAGGGCACCGGCCCACATCTCATCGAGCAACGTCCGCAGCTCGGCCAGCCCTTCCGGTCGGGCCCGGTACAGCCGCCGGGTGCCGTCGCGGCGCTCGGTGAGCAACCCCGCGTTCTTCAACACGGTCACGTGCTGACTGATCGCGGTACGGCTCACCTCGAACGCCGCGGCGATCTCCCCGGCGGCCAGCTCGTCATGGGCGACGAGCCGCAGGATGGCGCGACGGCGCGGCTCGGCGAGTGCGCGCAGCGCCTCGTCGCTCGCGTCCCGTTCGGTCAGGCCCACAGACCGACCTGGTTCCCGTCCGGGTCGGTGAAGATCGCGAATCGGCCGAAGTCGCCAGGCAGGTCCGTCGGAGGCACCAGGCGCTTGCCGCCGAGTGCCTCGGCCCGGTCCAGATAGGCGTCCAGGTCGTCGACCTTCACATAGACCTTCACCCCGGTATCGCCGGGCTGCATCGACGGCCCGATACCGCCGCCGATGGCATCCTCGCCGGCTCCGGTGTCCACCAGGCCGTAGCCGCCCATCGCCGGGTCCGCGGCGACCTGCCAGTCGAACAGCTCACGGTAGAACGTCTGCGCCCGCTCGTGATCCGGGCTTACCACCTCGAAGAACGCGATCGGCTGTGCCATGGTCACTCCTCCACCCAAGTCTGTGAACGAGCGCTAACGTTAGCAACGACTGACATTAACGTCAACGGGCATGTCGGTGCCGAAAACCGTGTCACCATGCGCCATAGCCCGCCATCCGGCGAGGTGGCCAGGTGGATCACCACGGCCCTCCTGGACAGCTACACGATTCCCGGCGGCCCGGACCTCGTCAGCCTGCGGCCAGCACACCCTGCAGATAGGCACGCTCGGTCTCGTACACGTGCGCGGACTTGACGATCATCAGCAGCCGGCCGACAGGCAGTCCGAGGCCGGCGGCGACGTGGCGCTGCAGCGCGGCGAGCTCGACCAGGTTGCCATAACCTTTGGCGCCGAAGTCGATACTGTGCGCGTAGACCACCAGCTCGACCGCGCCGCCCGGCAACCAGAAGTCGAGCATGCTGACGCAGGGGACATAGGTCGTGTCGGTATGCGGCTGGAACGTCGTGATCGTCGCCGAGCGTGACGCCGGGTCTTCGCGTAGGCGCTCGATGACCCAAGCGATCTGATCGCGGCCGGAATGTTCGTAGTCGAACAGCCGGGTTGCGTAGCTGTCGGCGTCACCGAGGGCGGCGACGCGAGCATGGTCGACGAAGTTGGCGTGCATCCAGGCCAGCCGTTCCGGCTCGGCATGGCGAGCGATGATCTCGTCGCTCGGATCCGGGCGCTGTACCGCGAGCGTCACGAGCGAGATCTCGCGGATCGGCAGGCCGTCGTAACGGCCTGCCACGCCCTCGGCGAGGATCCGCCCGGCCACGGCGAGCCATGCCTCGCCGATAGTGCCCGCAGACAGGATGCGGGGTTCGTCAACCACCGGCCGCGTCGCCACGACCGCATCATAGTGGCTACTTGATGATCAGCTATCTGGGAGTTCGGACTTTCTGGAAGCCGCGAGCCGAGGGCCAGGACGCCAGCAGGCGGCCAGGAGCAGGGCGGCTCCGCCGCCTCCACCGACCAACGCCACCAGGAGACCGGTCCAGCTCGCCGTGGTGTGCCCGGCGAGGTCGCCCAGGCCGAGCAGATGGTCGAGGGAGATGCGGCCGGGACCGAGAGCCGCCAGGGCGCACGCGACCAGCGTGATCATCATGACGTACTCGTAGCCCTCCCCCGGACGGAAGATGAAATAGCCGTTCTTGAGGTGGTTGGCCACAAGAGCGACCAGCATCGTGCCAACGACGGCCGCCGCCGCCGCCGTGTTGGCGAGGCCGGTCAAGAGCAGGACGCCCGAGCCCAGCTCGGTGACCGTGGCGAACACCGCGTGCAGCCGACCGGGACGGATGCCGATGGACTCGAACCAGCGGGCGGTGCCGGGGAGCCTGCCGCCCCCGAAGACGTGATTCCAGCCGTGCGCGATCATCGTTCCGCCGACCGTCGCACGAAGCAGCAGCGCGGCGAGATCCACTTCGATCATTTCATCCTCTTGGTGATTGGGCCGCGTGGCCTGGACTGAGGAGCGAGGGAGCGTAGCGACTGAGTGACGAGGGAAGGCCGCGCGTCAAGGCCCAAGCACCGCGCGAGCGGAGCGAGCGCCAGCAGCTTGGTGAGTGGGCTTC
>JAOPYM010000054.1 GCA_025964615.1 Actinomycetes bacterium | reverse complement strand
CCCAAGACGAAGGTACGGGTACCGGTTCATGACCCGAGCTGGTCGATGCGACGGACGATGAAGGCCCGCTCGGGCAGGGACGGGTTGAGTTGGAGTGCGGTGCGGTAGGCGTCTCGGGCGTCGGCGTTGCGGCCAAGCCGGCGCAGAAGATCAGCGCGGGCGATGTGGAGCTGGGGCCAGCGACTGAGCTGGTGGTGGTGGCTGAGACCATCGAGGATGGCGAGCCCGGCGGCCGGGCCATCGGCCATCGCGACCGCGATGGCCCGGTTCGCCTCGATGACCGGGTTCGGCTCATAGCGGACGAGCTCGCCGTACAGCAGGGCGATCTGCCGCCAGTCGGTGTCGGCAGCATGCCGGGCCGTCGAATGGCAGGCCGCGATCGCCGCGTGAAGCTGATAAGGGCCGGGCCGTCTGGCGCGCAGGGCTTGTTCGAGGAGAGCCTCTCCCTCGTTGATCATGGCCTGATCCCACAGGTGACGGTCCTGGTCGTCCAAGAGCACGAGTTCGCCGGCGGCGTCGATGCGCGCGGCCCGACGAGCGTCGATCAGCAGCAACAGGGAGAGCAGACCGGCGACTTCCGGCTCGCCGGGAAGCAGCGCGACGAGGGTACGGGCGAGGCGGACGGCGGTGTCGCAGAACTCGCCACGGACCAGATCGGCCCCCGTGCTGGCCTTGTGTCCCTCGGTGAAGACGAGGTAGACGACCCGTAGCACCGCATCCAGACGATCGGCGAACGCCTCGGATCCAGGGGCCCGGAATGGGATTCCAGCCTCGCGGATCTTGCGTCTGGTCCGGCCAAGGCGCTTCGCCATCGTTGGTTCGGGGACCACGAACACGGCGGCGACCTCGGCCGTGCTCAACCCGCAGACCGATCGCAGAGTCAACGCGATCCGTGCCGCTGGGTCCAGCGCCGGATGACAGCACATGAAGATCAAGTTGAGTTCGTCGTCGGCGACCGGGTCCGTTGCCTGCGCGATGCCTCGCTGTCCCAGCTCAAGCAGGGTGGCCGCCGCCTCCTTCTCCCGGCGGCGGGCATCGCGACGGATCCGATCGACAGCCTTGTTGCGGGCCACCCCGATCAGCCACGCCCGTGGGTTGGCCGGCCGGCCATCGGCCGGCCACTGGACCAGAGCGGCGACACATGCCTCCTGAACCGCGTCCTCCGCGGTGGCGAGGTCCCCGACCATACGGGTGACGCTCGCCACCGCCGCCCACCAGTGAGCGCGCAGCTCCTGCTCGTTCAGGACGGGACCTGCACAGCGATCACCGGCCGAACCTCCACCCACCCCGTCCGCGCGGCGGGGACGGTCGCCGCCCACTTCAGAGCCTCGTCGAGGTCAGCGCATTCCACCAACGTGTAGCCGCCGACCTGCTCCCTGATCTCCGCGGCCGGCCCGTCGGTCAGGATCGTCCGGTCCTCCCGTACCCGCACCGTGGTCGCCGACGAGACCGGCTGCAGCGGCGCACAGTCGATGAGCACACCAGCCTCGGCCATCGCCGCGTTCGCCGCCGCATACGCGGCGAACATGTCTGCGTACTCGACGCTCGCCTGGTCGAGGGGCGGGCCGTCAGGAGAATGCAGCAGGAACAAGTACTTCATGATCAACCTCCGCGTCCGACCGGCGACCCTCGCCGGCATCCATCTCTAGTCGAACGAGACAGGCGCAGGAGGACACCGCCAGGGAGATAACTCTTCCAGCCCATTGGTCAGCGCATGGCGGGTTCGGATTGGTCCTCGAAGGCAGGGTGGGCGGGCTTCGGCCAGTGGACGGCGGTGGCCCAGCCGAGCCGTTCGAAGATCCGGACGAGGTCCGCGGACACGTCGAGCTGGTGCGGGCCGATGCCGTGCCGGGCGCAGGCCGGGGCGGAGTGGTGCCCGTTGTGCCAGCTCTCCCCGAAGGAGACGAGGGCGAGCGGCCACAGGTCGGTCGACCGGTCGAAGCGCCGGCCGGCGTACGGGCGTGATCCGATCATGTGGCACAGCGAGTTGACGCTCCACGTGACGTGCTGGAGGACCATGACCCGTACCAGGCCGGCCCACACGAACGCGGTGAACGCGGCGCGCAGATCGCCGCCGATGGCCCAGCCGAGCAGTGCCGGCAGCGCCAGCGAGACCCCGCACAGCAGCGGAAAGGCATTCGCCACCCGGACCATCGCCGGGTCCGCGAGCAGGTCGGGGGCGTAGTGGTCGGCGGGGGTCGGGTCGTACCTGAACATCCAGCCGAGGTGCGCGTGCCCCAGCCCGCGCACCTGCCCCAACAGCCCGGTGCCGTACCGGTACGGCGAGTGCGGATCACCCGGACGGTCGGTGAAGGCATGGTGCCGCCGATGGACGGCCACCCAGTCGATCACATTGCCCTGGAAGCTCATCGAACCGGCGACCGCCAGCACGATCCGCAGCCGGCGGTGCGCCGTGAAGCTGCGGTGGGTGATGAGCCGATGGAAGCCAACGGTGACCCCGAACCCGGTGAACAGGTAGAAGACGATCGCGAGCAGCACATCGGTGAGACCGATGGCATGCCCCCACGACAGCCACAGTGCCGCCGCCAACCCGGCGAACGGCGCGGCGACGATCAGCGCCGTCAGCACGACCTCCAGCGTCCAGGTGGGCGTCGGAACGGCAGGAGGCAGCGCGGGAAACGCGTGTTCGCCGTCGTAGCTGGGAACGGTCACGAGATCACTCTCCCTGAGAGTCACCTTCAGCCAACCCCAGCCTGCGACCGGCGGAAACGAGCAAACCGAGCAAGCCTGATCAGCTGGACCGATCACCCACCCCGGGGTGTCGTCAGGTGGCCATGGGGTGTGGCGTGATGCCTTCGGCGTCGAGTACGGCCTGCTCTCCTTCGACCTCGGCGGCACCCTCCGGGATACGGCCCAATGCCTCGCGGAGCGCGGCCTCGGCGGCATCGCAGGCCATACGCGCTGTGATCGCGTGAGTGTGGGCGTGTTCCAGGTCTCCCAACCCGACGCAGTCGAATGCCACCTGAGCGTCGTGTGCGGCCAGCTTCAACTGCCGAGCCGCTTCGTCGAGTGCCATGAGCTGATCGTCTCCTTGTGTCGCACGGGTCCGGATTCACAGGTCGGGGACTCCGGCCCGACGACACCTCATGACCCCGTGTACGGGCTTCAATCGGTATTCGCGCAGATCATTGAGGTCCGGCACGTCACGCGGCCGCGCAGGAAGGCCGTACCACCGGTACCGCAACGTTTGTATTCATCCACGCGGGTATGAGGCACCCCACTTGACCGAAGGTGCATGCCATGACGCTGGCGCAACGTCCAGCCCGGATGATGCGACCCCGCAGGGGTACGGCCAGTCCCGAAGCCTGGCTGCTCACCACACGCGAGCGCGGAAACCCCGCGACGTCCCTGGACGACCGGCATCCGGACAAGGCGGCCTGGTCGAAAGGCAACGAGGTACGGCCACTGGTGCACGGAGCGGCCTACTTCGCCGAACTGCTCACCAGTGTGAACGGCCTGCGGGCCGGAGACTCGCTGCTGTTCACCGACTGGCGTGGTGACCCCGATGAACTGCTCGCCGGCACCGGCAGCGAGGTCGCCCGGGTCTTCTGTGCGGCGGCGCGGCGCGGAGTGCTGGTCAAAGGCCTGCTCTGGCGGTCCCATCTGGACCTGCTGCAGTTCAGCAGCAAGGAGAACCGGTACCTGGGCGAGGACATCGAGGCGGCCGGCGGGGAATGCCTGCTGGACATGCGGGTACGACCCGGCGGCTCGCATCATCAGAAGTTCGTCGTGCTACGCCATCCTGGCCGGCCCGAGCTGGACGTGGCCTATGTGGGCGGGATCGACCTGTCGCACAGCCGTCACGACGACGCCGGGCACGCGGGAGACCCGCAGGCTCAGCCGATGGCGGCCGTCTACGGGGACCGCCCGCCGTGGCACGACCTGCAGGTGGCGATCCGCGGCCCGGCGGTAGGTGACGTGGAGACCGTCTTCCGGGAACGCTGGGAGGATCCGGCCCCGCTGAGCCGCAGTCCGATGCACCGGTTGCGCGCACTCCTGCAACACGAGGACGTACTCGCCGACCGGCTGCCTCCACAACTGCCGGATCCAGCGCCGCGCGGCCGGCACACCGTGCAACTGCTCCGTACCTATCCCAACCGGCGCCGCGGCTACGTCTTCGCCCCGGAAGGTGAGCGGAGCATCGCGCGCAGCTACCTCAAGGTGCTGCGCCGGGCCAGGTCCTTGATCTACATCGAGGACCAGTACCTGTGGTCGCCGCAAGTGGCCAGGCCCTTCGCCGAAGCCCTGGCGGCCAATCCCGGACTGCGTCTGATCGCTGTCATCCCCCGCTTCCCCGATCAGGACGGCCGGCTGTCGAAGCCGCCCAACATGCTCGGACATCAGCTCGCGCTGGAGAGCCTGTATCGCAGTGGCGGCGACCGTGTCGCGGTGTACGGGATCGAGAACCATGACGGCACGCCCGTCTACGTGCACGCCAAGGCCTGCATCATCGACGACGTGTGGGCATCGGTGGGCTCGGACAACTTCAACCAGCGCTCGTGGACCCATGACTCCGAACTCAGCTGCGCC
Source organism: Actinomycetes bacterium (assembly GCA_025964615.1). Taxonomy (GTDB): domain Bacteria; phylum Actinomycetota; class Actinomycetes; order Streptosporangiales; family Streptosporangiaceae; genus RYN-227. Next base: position 3,122 of record JAOPYM010000054.1, on the reverse strand, counting down.
GTACTCGACGACGAGTTCGACCAGCGTGCCCCGCTCACTCCGGGCGATCAGGGCCACCCCGCCCGCGTATACGCCCGGGAACTGCGGCTGATGCTCGCCCGCGAGCACCTGGACCGTGCCGCAGGCGATGACACCGGGCTGTGTGAACCGACGACGGCCTTCATGGCCTTCGCAAGCTCCGCCGCCGTACTCGACGAGTGGCATGCCGCAGGCCGGCAAGGACAACGGCCACCGGGACGGCTTCGGACGTACCAGACCCCACGGATGTCCCGGTGGACCAGGACCTGGGCGACGCCCCTGTACCGTTCGTTCTACGACCCTGACGGACGCCCGGCGGCACTGCGGCGCACCAACACCTACTGAACGTCAGCGGTTCGCACCGGGTCCGGACCGGATAAGGGACTCGGCTGCCCGTTCGTGCCCGCTCGACGCGGACCACGTCCCGGTGATGGTGGCCCCGGACGATCCGTCCGGGCCACCATCATGGGGGCCGATCAGCCCGGACGGCGCTGGTACTCCTCGATCTCGGGAACGACCGGGTAGTGGGTGGTCGTATCCACCTCTTCGACGTAGCCGGGCCGCTGGTCGACGACCCGGGTGACCAGGCGCCTGCGGCGCGGCCGGAAGTAGGCGAACGTGAGCAGCAGCCCGGCAACACCCACGATCATCAGGATCCAGCCGACCGTCTGAATGTCGAACCCCGAGAAGGTGAAGTGCGTCGCGAACGCCAGAACTGCTCCGATGGCGATGAGCGCCAGACCGGCTCCGATTCCCATGTGCCTCTCCTTCGTGTCTCGAAGGACACCCGTTACCCCGCATCGCGGATCACATGCCCGCCGAGCCGGGTGCGGCCCGATCTCAGCGACGGTCCAGCCACATCCTCAAGCCGACCACGCCACCGGCCGTTGAAGGGAGGGTGCCCGTGCATGGCCATTGCGTCCCGGCTGTTCCCTTTCCGCAGCTGCGGTGTGCGGCCGCCCGTGGAGTCCACCGGGCGGAGCAAGAGACGCCCACCTGCATATATCCCGTTCGTCCATCGGCATGACGGTCAAACGTGGCCCGACCGCTGAGCTGAGAGCGTCCCGGCACTCGCGGACACTGGTCTGCCCGCGCTACCTGGGTAGGGGGTCCGGGTTGGGCTCGGGTTCCGGTACGGGGACAGGACGCGGCGGGGCCGGGTCCGGGTCCGGGTCGGGAACCGGTACCGGGTCGGGAAACGGCGGGATCGGCGATGGGTCCGGGATCGGCGGCTGTGCCATCAGGTCACCTCCCTCGCGTGGCTACTGATAGCCCCCTGCCCCGGATCGCCTATCGACACGCTCGACATCACTCCAGGCGGCCTTGGTGGAATCGCGTGCGCGACTTGACCAGCCGCCGTCCCGCCCCCGAACCCGTTGAGTCGTGGCGTTTCCCGCACCACAACGCAGCGGGACATGCCCTCAGGTCGTCGATGCTCTGGAACGGCGGAGGATCAGGGGGTCGGCGCGTTCGCCGGGCAGGTTCAGGGCCTGCAGTACGGCGCGGAGCTGATCGCGTTCTTGGGGGGTGACCCTCTCGGCGCCTGAGCACAAGGCGGCGATCAACTGTTCGACGGCCTTCTCCCACTGCCCGGCCGCGGCGGCAGCGGTGATCCGCTCCAGAGCGCGCGGGGGCAGCCGGTCGGCGTAACGGCTGGGCAGCCGGCGCATCGTGCCGGCCAGTTCCCGGTGCTCGTTCCTGGTCCTGGTCGCGTCCCCGTACTGGTGCCGGCCGGTCCTCCAGCCGCCGACCAGGTGAACCAGCCCTTCTGTCAGCACAGCCATCCTCGTCCTCATAAGCGGTCACGGGCCTATGGGCGCGGACCCCCCGTGGGCCGCCACCCCGAACATTTACGTTACGGAACGTAGCAGACTGCTACTTTCTGCATTGCGGGAGGATTGAGATGCTGGCGAAACAGGCACCGACGACGTGACGGCCGACCGGGGACTCCGGCCGGCCGCCACGGTTACGCCGTCACGGCTCGGCAACGCCCGACGACCTGGTAGGCCGGGTGAGCCTGGGTCACATTGGCCTCGGCGGCGACGGACGGTGGCCGGCGTGCGCGCCGCCACCCGCGCCCTTGTCGGCGCTCTCCTTGGACCGGTCCTTGACACCGTCCCCGGCCCTCTCGCCGGTCGGCCTCTGACGTGCCCTGGCCATGTCGGTCATCCCCTCGGCCTCCAGCCGGTCCCTGTCACTGGCCTTGCCGGCGGTCCCCTTCCCCTTGCCCTTGCCCTTGAGCTTCCCGGCCTTGTTACGAGCCTTGTCGGTCGCGCTCACGGATTTTCTCCTCACCTGGGTTGTGTATCCCGCCAACCCAGCACATACCCGGAGTGAACTTGCCGTAACGTTGCGTAACTCACGAGAAGGTCGTCCTCCGGCCACGAGCGATCTCCCGGACGGCGGCCGCCCGCACCAGGCCTGGCCGGCGAAGGCCGCGCACCACCCTTCATCGCGCTGCCGGGTACGGCCACCTGGGCGTTTGCCGCGAAGATCCACCGGGGATCAATCGGACAACAGGGATCCTCTCTGAGATCGGAGGCCATCGTGATCGTCCTCGGAATCGTCCTGCTGGTCATCGGTTACATCGCTCACATCGCCATTCTGTGGACCATCGGGATCATTCTGCTCATCATCGGAGCAGTCCTGTGGGCACTGGGATCGATGGGCCACGCAATCCGTGGACGGCGCCACTACTGGTAACGGCCTATGACGCTCGAATGATCGGCGTGCAGGCACCCGGCCGTGGACGAAACGCCGATGTTTCAGCTGCCGGACGGGTGGGGCGTACCGTCGATACTCTCCTCCGCGACGCCCCACCCCGGCATCAGCCGTCGGTGACCGTACCGGACTGTGAGGAGTTCGCCCACCTCGTGGGCATCAGCGTCGAGCACCTCGACCGGCCCGAGCCCGTCTTGACCGCCCTCGGCCGGGTGATGCGCTGCGCCGGACACGGATCCGGGTCACCGGCCTTGGCCCCGGGGATACCACCGTCCTGCGGCTTCTTGGGCGCGTGGTCACCGGCCGAAATCGGCGGGTCGCCCTTGCACGTCGATCAGGCGACTGCCGCTGCCCGGGAAGCCGAGCAACGCGAATACCTGCTG
>JAOPYM010000214.1 GCA_025964615.1 Actinomycetes bacterium | reverse complement strand
TCTGCCCGTCGGTGGTCACTCGAAGCGCATCGTCGGCGAGCACCGCGTGCACGCCCCACACGCCGTTGGCCACCTGAGTGACGCGAAGATCAACGACACTGCTCGCCAGCGCCAGCGCCTCTGTCCTGCTCACCGTAAATAGCTGTTCCATCCACGTGAGCATTGCGTTCAGTGCCGCCGCGGAAGCCTCATTGAGGTCTTCGTCGAAACCAAAAGTGATCCGGCCACTGGGTGTCGTCGCATAGGGCGTCGTCAGCACCGGGTCTGGTACGACGCTCACCTCGAGTTCGGTAGTCATCCCGCATTCGATGGCCGTGCCAGAAACTTCACCATCGCCCTGCCGCGCGTGGCCATCGCCGACCGACAGCAACGCCCCCTCGACGGCCACCGGAAGGTAAAGCACGCTGCCCTGGATCAAGTCCTTGCAATCGATGTTGCCGCCGCAATAGCGCGGCGGAGTCGTGGAATGCTCGCCGGCCTCGGCGGGCGCGACCCCGATCACGCCGAGGAACGGATGGAGGTCAACGCTGAAACCGAGATTGTTTGTGCCGACTTGCGACTCCGAGTCCAACCGCCAGTGCAGTGCGACCATCACATCGGTCGGTATGCCCAAGCAGTCCATGAATGCGCTCTCATGGTCACCGGCGACGGTCCAGCCCCAATCATTAGGTGTCAGTTTCACGAGGCGTACCGCGACGGCCGTCCCGGGCCGAGCGGAGCGAACGAAGATCGGCCCACACAAGGCATGTCCCCGGGAACCGGGGAGGAAGGTATCACCGAATGCGCCGGGAGTCTCCGGCTCCTGCAGATAGCCACGGGCATCGAGGGATCTGACTGTCACCGTGTCGCCGGAATCGATGTACAGCACCGGTGCGAGTGCGCGGCTGAAGAAGTCGTGAACCACACCGTCTGTGGGCTCGAGGAAGTGGTGTGCCATTTGTGCCTTCCAGGACCGAACGCGGGGCATTCTGGACGGTGTTTGCAGAGCACATCGGCGTTTGAACCACCGACGCCGACCAGTGCACAATGAGTCACCATCTTCTGACACTGGGTCAACATCGATGATCAGAAGCCTGGACGAACCGACGCTAGCTCGCTAACATTCAGAATGTCAACATCGCCTGATCGGGCCAGTTCGAGTCGCTGTCGTGCCTTCACGGCGATGGCTGTGGGGTACGTCCGCCGCGACTCCGGCCCCACGCCAGGCCTACTGGTTCATGAGAAGCTCGAAAGCATGGCTGCGGTGCTCTGTGAAGAGCTGCAGGGCCCGCTCGGCGTCACGCGCCCGCAGCGCACGCGCGAGATCACGGTGCTCTGCTGGGATGTGATCAGTGTAATCGTCGTCGCTCAGGCCGATCCGAGTGAGCAAGAACAGATGGACCTGAGAGCGGATCGCTTGCCAGGCCGCTTCAAGGCGACTGTGGTGGGCGGCGGCATAGACGGCGTCGTGGAACTCGAGGTCCGCCCGGACCATGGCATGCACGTCCTCGGCACGGTCCATCCGGTCCACAGTCTTCTCGATGGCCGTCAGGTCCTCGTCAGAGGCGTACACCAGGAGCTGTTCGACGGCCAGTTGCTCCAAGGCCCCGCGCAGGCTGTTCAACTCCGAGGCGTCCTGTGCAGACAGCGTGGTCACGGTGGTCCCGCGGTGCCACTCGCCTTGGACGAGACCCTCGCGTTCCAGCCTGAGCAGCGCCTCGCGCACCGGACCGCGGCTGACCTCGAGCGCACTGGCGAGCTCGACCTCGCGCAACTGGGCTCCTGGGGCGTACGTTCCGGAAAAGATCGCCTCCCGGAGCCGATCTGCGACCTCGTCTGCCAGACCACGCCTGCGTGCCGGCGCCATGTAGCTTCGCTCGTCCATCCGCAGCTCCTCTCATCTTGTCTGGATGATAACATCCAGACAAGATGCCGGTGCAGTATCCGGCGTTTCCTTCAGAAGGGCGGGAACAACCATGACCATCCTTAACTCGCCAATTCCGCGGTTCCACCTCGCAGTGCCCGTCAGCGACCTGACGGCGGCCCGGCACTTCTACGGCGAGATCATCGGCTGCGAGCAGGGGCGCAGCGCCGATACCTGGATCGACTGGAACCTGAGCGGCCACCAGTTCGTCACCCACCTCGCTCCGAGTCGGACGGAGCAGATCCACAACCCGGTCGATGGCCACGACGTGCCCGTACCGCACTTCGGCTTGATCCTCACGATCCCGGAATTCCAGGCACTCGCCGGCCGCCTCCGCGCAGCGGGCACACGGTTCGTCATCGAGCCCTACCTGCGCTTCGAAGGACAGCCCGGCGAGCAGTGGACGATGTTCCTGCACGATCCCGCCGGCAACGCCCTGGAATTCAAAGCGTTCGCCGACGACTCCCAGGTCTTCGCAATCTGAAGCGCCGAGCCTTTGAGATGGCGACCCGACGAGGAACTCCTGGTCACAACACCAGGGACTTAAGGCCGTTATACGGGTTGACCTGCTGGTTTGTGCGGCGGGGTGATGATCGCGGGGCTGGCCACGGGGTGGGATGAGGCTCCTGGTAAGAGATCAGGTGTCGAAGTCCGTCTCGTGGAAACCAGGAGCCTCGGCTGCCTTCTTACCCGACAGTGCGCCGTTCCCGCAGCTGCGGGCGGTGCTGGTCACCGCCCGGGCGGGCCGGACGGTACCGGGCGCGGCGATCGACGCCAGCGCTGTCGGCGAGCAGACCTTGATCGCCCGCATGGTCGCCCAGCACCCAGAAATCTTCACCAACCGGGTATTCCTGGTGGACCGTAACTTCCTGGGCCATGCGCTGACCACGGCGATCCTGGACGTCGGCGAGCACCTGGTGATGCGCGTCAAGAAGGGCATCGCCTTGCCGGCCGCGGTGGGGAACCTCATGGGCAGCGTCTCCCACCGCAGCCCGCCGGGTCAGCGGATGGTGGGCGGGACGGTCGGGGTGGACCGGTGGCGGGTGGTCACGAGCGGGGTCGCCGCAGCGCCCCGCTCCGGAGTGTCCGCAACGCCGTCCTGCGGGCCCTGGACTGGGTCCCCGCCGTGCACCACACCATGGCGATGACCCTCTCCGAACTCGCCACCGACCCCGAGCGCTCTCGTTGAGTCGTGGCGTTTCCCGCACCGTTTCGAAGAACGGTGCGGGAAACGCCACGAG
>JAOPYM010000034.1 GCA_025964615.1 Actinomycetes bacterium | reverse complement strand
TATGGCAACTTTCCGGCGCGCTGTGCTTCCTTTCCCTGATCTTGTTCGTTGTTTCCATATTCACGCTCTGGTGGATGATGCACGCCTGGCGAACCCCGGAGATCCTGCACGGCACCCGCTTTGCGGCCCTCAACACCGCCCTGCCCCGCTGCGGGGGCGACGTCGTCGGGGTGTTCGACGCCGAGGACCAGGTCCATCCGGAACTGCTCGCGCACGTCGACCACGCCTTCCGCGCCACCGGCGCCGAGGTCGTGCAGGGCGGCGTCCAACTGATCAACTTCCACGCATCCGCCGGTCAGGCCGGCGGGCCGGGCGCCGAGCGCGCCGCCGCACGTCCAGCCCTTCGCCACGCAGCTCGCCGGCGCGCGCGCCCAGGGGCCGCTCCCACGCCGGCCGGAAGTGCCCGTCGTACCGCAGATAGACGGCTGCGATCATGCCTACGGGGGGATCGGCCAGTGCGTACCGTGGACGTTCCCGGCCGGGGTGACCGACAGGTGCGGCTGGCTCAGGGCGCACGGCCTGCACTCGCTGCCGGTGCGCGGGAAGGACCGGCAGCACCTCGATCCCCGGCACACCGGGACCGCGTGCCCGCCTTGACGTGACCGCCGCGATCAGGTCACCGTGGTCTTCCCAGCATTCCGATCAGGAGGCACCGTGACCCGCTCGCACGAGTCCGAGTTCGCCGGAGTACGCGGCCCGGTCGCGGTCAGCGAGTGGTACCGAGGCGCGCCTCGCTACGTGGCGGTCGTTTCGCACGGGTACGGCGAGCACGTGGGCCGCTACCAGCATGTGGCGGAGGCGCTGGTCAGGCATGGCGCAGCGGTGTACGGGCCCGACCACCGGGGTCATGGCCGCACGCCCGGCGAACGGGTCCTCATCGAGGACTTCGACGAGGTGGTCGCCGACCTGCGCACCGTGGTCCGCCAGGCGGAGGGCGACCATCCGGGCGTGCCGGTGGTGCTGATCGGGCACTCGATGGGCGGGATGATCGCCGCCCGGTACGCTCAACTGCACGGCTCCTCCCTCAAAGCCCTGGTGCTCTCCGGTCCGATGCTCGGCAAGTCCGAGGGGGTCGGTTTCCTGCTGTCGCTGGAGGAGATCCCGGACATCCCCATCGACCCCTCCACGCTGTCGCGGGACCCGGAGGTCGGCGCGGCCTACGCGGCGGATCCGCTCGTCTGGCACGGGCCGTTCAAGCGTCCGACCCTGGAGGCGTTCGTCCGCTGCTTCAACGAGATCAACGCGGGCGGCCCGGTCGAGCCGCCCACCCTGTGGGTGCACGGCGACGCCGATCAGCTCGTACCCCTCGCCGACACCCGCACCGGCATCGAGTTCATCCGCGGCACCGACTTCACCGAGCGCATCTACCGCGAGGCCCGCCACGAGCTCTTCAACGAGATCAACAAGTCGGTGGTGATCGGCGAGGTCCTCGGTTTCCTCGACCGCGCCCTCGGCGCTCCGGCCTGAGCAGGCACCTCATCGCTCATTGTTGTTCCTGGGCTTCGGCGAGGCGAGCGTGCAGTCTCGCACGGATCTCCTCGGGGGTGTACGCACGGCGGCGCCGTTCCTTCCGTACGATCACCACCCCGGTGGCGGCGACGCCCACGAAGCCCGCAAGGCCCAGTACCTTCCACCATCGCATGTCTCTAGGCTAGAGGAATGAGCCTCACTCTCGACGACGCAGTCGGCCTGACCCGGACTGGTGACGTGTGGCTCTTCCGCGGTCACACCGCCGCAGACCGGGCCATCCAGCTGACGACCAACAGCCCGGTCAACCATGTCGGCATGTCCGTGGTCATCGACGATCTGCCCCCGCTGATGTGGCATGCCGAGCTCGGCCGGTCGCTGCCGGACCTGTGGTCCGGCACCCGCCAGCGCGGCGTCCAGTTGCACGACCTGCGGGCCGCCGTGCTCGTCTGGGCCGGCAGGTACGGCCAGCGGGCCTGGCTGCGGCAGCTCGAGCAACCGGCGACCCGCGAGATGGAGGAGGCCGTGCTGCGCACCATCGCGCGCCTGGACGGCACCCCGTTCCCGTCCACCGCCGGGCTCGCCTCCCGGTGGCTGCGCGGACGCGTGCCGACCCGCAGACCGGCCCGGCGGGAGGGCGACCTGGAGACCACCTACTGCGCGGAGGTCGTCGCGATCACCTACGGGGCCATGGGACTGCTCCCGAAAGGCCGCCGGCCGAACTGGTACGACCCGGGCCGGTTCTGGAGCGGCGACGACCTTGAGATGACCACCGGGTTCAGCCTGGGCGGCGAGATAGCGGTGCAGATCCCGCTTTGACGCGAAGTGCAACACCCGGGGCCTGGCGAACGATTTACGGCAGGCCGCCGATGTGAGATCGGCGTTCTCCCCCTCTCTAGGAGTGCCCGATGAGCACGTTCGCGTACGGCGACAAGACGCGCAACCTGGTGAATGCCACCCCAGGCGCAGGCAGCGCGGTGAAGAACTTCGTGGACACGCTCACCGCCCTGGTACCGGCCGAAGTGCTCGTCGCGCACGCCGTGATCCTGCAGATGACCACCAAGTCCGGCAAGGACGCCGCCGGCAAGCAGGTCACCACGATCACTGACCCGACCGTGCTGAAGTGGGCGTTCGTGGGGCTGACGGTCCTGAGCGTGATCCTGTATGTCGCGGGACGCCGCGGAGCGGGCTGGAGCCGGCTCGACTTCGCCCGCGCCGCCATCCCGCCGCTGGCCTTCGTCGGGTGGACGATGCTGCAGACGAGCAGCGCGTTCGACGCCATCGCGCCGGGGGTGAGCTCGGCCGCCCGGCTCTCGATCGCGGTGATCGGTGCGATCGCGCTCGGCGCACTCGCGGGCACACTCGGGGTCAAGGCCCAGGAGCAGACCCCGCCCGCAGCCTGAGCCTCCGGTCGGTGCGGCCGTCGGCGTCAGCCTGTGCGCCGGCCGGCTGCTGCCGCTCGTGCCTGTCCGTCGGCCCTTCACGTAGAGTCGGCGCGGCTCAACGATCACGGCCTCGGCCCGCATGCGGATCGGAACACGTCCGTCACGCGGGCTCACCTGCGGCATCGTCCTCCTCTCGTTGGATATCGTCGGTGGGTCCGCACCTAGGCCGGAGCTGGAGATGCCGTTGCGAACCGGGACCGATGACGCCAGAATCTCCCCACCGTCGCAGCCGAATTGCGGCTACCGGCCATGACGCGGCGTAACCAGCGGGCTGAGATAGGCGGATACGTGCACGGTTCAGTGAGAGGTGTTTCTGTGGCGGCGCGCCTGATCATCGCGATGGTGTTCGCAACCCTGTGGGCAGCGCTCCTCGCGGCGCCTGCGCAGGCCGCCACGCATGGGCGGGTGGTCCTCATCGGCGTACCCAGCCTGCGGTGGAGCGACATCTCCGCACAGAACACCCCAGCGCTCTGGCAACTGGCGCAACGGTCGTCCCTGGCCTCCATGTCGGTCCGGACCATGGGGACGACGACCTGCCCGGAGGACGGCTGGGTGTCGGTGTCGGCCAGCAATCACGCCGCCGCCGTACCGCATAACTGTGATCTTCCGCCCGAGCCGCTGCCGGCCGGACCCGGGGCCACCGTGCCCGGCTACGCGGCATGGAGCAAGGCCGGGATGGACAGCTCGTTCACGTCGCACATCGGGCTGATCGGCGACACGGTGCACGCGGCGGGCGGCTGTACGACGGCCGTGGGCGCGGGGGCGGCGCTGGCCCTGGCCGACAGCGCCGGGCACGTCGACAACTACCTGCCCGCCGGGGGCCGGCCCGACTGGCATCAGTGCCCGGTGGCTGCGGTGGACGTCGACGACATCGTCCGCGCCTACATCAACGCGGGGATCACCCGCGACCAGCGGGAGCTCCCGCGCTATGACGGCCTGCGCCGTACCGCCCTCAAGATCGCGGACCAGCACATCGGCGCGGTGCTGGCGGCGCTTCCCCACGACACGACCGTCATCGTGGCCGGGGTGACGGACCTGACCATCCGCCCGCACCTGCGCGTGGTGATGGCTGCGGGTCCGGACCCTAGGGGCGGCAGCTACGGCACGACGTTCCTGGGCAGCAACTCGACCCGGCGCAACGCGCTGGTCACCCTCCCCGACCTGACCAGCGCCACCCTCGCGGCGGCCGGGGTGACACTGCCGCGTGAGGGCATCGGGCATCTGTGGAGCCAGGGCGATCACTGGTCGGGTGTCGCGGGCGCGGTGGCCTCGCTCTCCGACGCGGACCGGGCCGCGCAGGCGATCCGCGATCTGATGGCGCCTTTCTACACCGTGGTGGTGACGGTTCAGCTGCTGCTGTACGCCACGGCGACGTTCGCGCTGCGCCGTAGGTCGGGTACGCCGCGGGTGCTCGCCGTCACCCGGGTGGTCGCGATCATCGCAGCCGCGCTGCCCATCTCCTCCATCGTGGCCAACCTCATTCCGTGGTGGCAGGCGTCCGCGCCGGTACCGGTCCTCCTTACGATCATCGCGGTGATCGACGCGGCGATCACCGCGGTCGCGCTCGGCGGTCCATGGCGGCGCAGCGTGCTGATGCCGGGGACCATCGTCGCCGCCATCACGGCGGCCGCCATCACCATCGACGTGTTCACCGGCGCGACCCTGCAGATGAACAGTCCGACGGGCTACTCGCCGCTGGTGGCGGGGCGGTTCTACGGTGTCGGCAACATCGTGTTCCCGGTGTACTGCTCGTCGGTGCTGCTCACCGCCGTAGGGCTGGCGCACCTGCTGATCCGGCGGAACCGCCGCCGGGAGGCGGTCGCGGTGGTACTCGCCCTGGGGCTCTCCGCCACCCTGATCGACATGCTCCCGTACCTGGGGGCCGACTTCGACACCGGCTTCGTGCTCGGGACCGGTACCGCGATCACGGCACTGATCGTCGCGCGGCAGCGGGTGACGGCCTGGCGGGTGCTCGGCATCGGGGTACTGGGGATCTGCGCGGTGGTCGCGAACATGTTCCTCGACTACTCCCGGCCGACGGACAAGCAGACCCATATCGGCCGGTTCGGCGATCAGGTCGTGCACGGCGAGGCCTGGCCGGTCATCACCCGCAAGTTCGACGAGATGCTGAACTCGGTGGGCAACCCCACCCTCACCCCGATCGTGCTGGCCGCGCTGCTCTTCGTCGCGTTCGCGCTGTACCGGCCGGGGCGTTACCAGGTGGGCGGGCTGCAGCTGGCCTATGACCGGGCACCGGAGCTGCGGGCCGGGCTGGTCGGCGTGCTGGTCACCGCGTTCCTCGGTTTCGCCACCAACGATTCGGGCGTGGTGATCCCCGCCCTGGCCCTGGTCCTGACCGCCCCGATCGCCCTCGCGGCCTCCGTTCGCGCCCTGCAGCTGCGATCTACGTCGAACGGAGCCCCCCTCCCCACCCCCGTCGAAGCCCGTTGAGTCGTCCAATAGAGGCTGGCGTTTCCCGCACCGTTTCCGCGTTCGGTGCGGGAACGCCACCACTCAACGGAGCCGGCGGCGGTCTCCGAGGCGTTCGGTGTAGCCGAGGCGGTCGAGGTGTTCGAGGAGCGGGACGATGACACGGCGGGTGGTGCTGAGGGCGTCGCGGGCCTCGCCGGGGGTGAAAGGCTGCGGGAGCGCTGCGAGGAGCCGGACCGCTTCGCGGTCGGCGCCCGGTAGCAGGACGACCCCACGGGCGAGTGCGAGCACCGCCCCGGCGGAGACGGCTGCGGCCAGCACCGGGCCGACCAGTCCCATCGCCACGAGCTCTTCGGCATCGGGGGCCTGGAACGGGGCGACCCTGAGCTGATCGGCGAGCCAGCCGACAGCCTCCGCGACCGGCGCGGGCAGCCCCGGCTCGTCGGACGGGCCGTACACGCGGCCGTCCTCAAGGCGCAGCGGCGGCCGGACCAGCTCGGCCACCAGCTGCCGGGACGGCAGGCCGAGCCTGAGCCGGGCGGCCTCGATCGGGATGCCGGGGGCGAGCGGGTGCGCGGCCGCGTGCCGGACCAGTTCGACGGCGAGACGTTCGCGCAGCCCCTCCCAGTGCCCGGGGTCGGCGATCCAGGTCGAGCCGAGGCGTACGGCCTGCGGGGGTGCTGCGGCGCCCATGACCTCCAGCTCGGCGGGCCGGAGCAGCCCGTGCCTGCGCAGCAGCACCTCACCGCCCGGGCGGTCCGGCCAGGAGGCGAGTTCCCGCGCCCTGGCCGCGCCGGCGCCCCTGCGCGTCAGTACCGGCGGGCGGACGTCGAGCACGCTGACTCCGGCCACCCTGCGGCGACCGGGGTCGCGGAGGAGTCCACGGTCGCCGACGTGCAGGGGCAGCGCGGCGTTGAGGAGCAGCCGGGCCGTGTCGGCCCCGAGCGGGCGGAGCCGCACGGGCACGGCCGCTGAGCCGACGTGCAGGACGAGTTCGCGCGGGAGTCTCCCCGAGGCCTCGGCGAAGTTCAGCCGGACGTCGATGCTGCCGGTCAGGGTCCACCTGCCGGGGGTCACCAGAGCCATGCCGCGGGTCACGTCGGAACGGTCGACGCCGCGCAGGTTGACGGCGATCCTGGCCACCCCGGATACCACGTCGCGCCCCTCCCGCAGGGCCTCCAGCCTGCGGATCCGCACCGGCCGGGTGCCGAGCAGCAACTCGTCGCCGACGGAGACGGTCCCGGCGGGCAGCGTCCCGGTGACCACGGTGCCGCTGCCCGGGACGGTGAACGCCCGGTCTATCCAGAACCGCACGGGAGCCTGCGGGTCGGCGGGCGGCAGACGGGCGGCCAGCCGGTCGAGCGCGGCGACCAGCACGTCCAGGCCCTCCCCCGTGGTGCCGCTGACGGCGACCGACTCGACGTTGCGCAGGCTGCTGCGTTCGATGTGGGTACGGGCCTGCCGGAGCGCCAGCGACGGGTCGGCCAGGTCCGCCCTGGTCACCACGAGCAGCCCGTGCTGGAAGCCGAGTGCGTCGATGGCGGCCAGGTGCTCGGCGGACTGGGGCTTCCAGCCGTCGTCGGCGGCCACGACGATCATCACCGCGGGTACCGGGCCGAGTCCGGCGAGCATGTCGGTGACGAACCGTTCATGCCCGGGAACGTCGACGAACGCGACCGGTTCCCCGGACGGGAGCGTGCGCCAGGCGAAGCCGAGGTCGATGGTCATCCCGCGACGCCGTTCCTCGGCCCAGCGGTCGGGTTCCATACCGGTGAGAGCGCGTACGAGGGTCGACTTGCCATGGTCGACATGACCCGCCGTAGCGATGACCTGCATCAGGCGTCCCCGCCACGAAGAGCGAGCACGGCCGCGACGATCAGCGGATCGTCTGCGGGGTCTACGGCCCGCAGGTCCAGGAGCAGCCGGCCGCCGTCCCGCCGGCCGATGACCCGCCGGGCGCGCAGCACCCCGGTCGCGTTGCCGACCGGGCGCAGGCTCGCCGCGTGTTCCGGAAGTGCGGCGACCGCATTGTCGGCGACGACCGAGGGCGGAATCGAGCCGTCGCGCGCCCGCTGCTGGGCATCGATCACCGCCGCCTTGACGATCGCAGGGCCGAGACGTTCGGTGACGGCCCTGCGGCGGGGGTCTGCCAGCACCGTGTCAGTCCGCGGCACGTGTCGCCGAGTCTCCACGTGAGGAGACCCTAAGCACCGGGCGGGCTCCGTGGGAAGTCTCGGGCGAGGAGTGTGCGGAACCGTTCACCGGAGACCCCCGATGGTTGCTTTTCCACGGCATGGAGGCCATTGCGGTGATTCATCACTGTGATTCGAACACCTGGTTGAGCTCGGCGTGGGCGAGGAAGTCGTCGACCATCCGGTGGAAGAGTCCCGCGAGGAGTTCCCGGTCGCTCGCGGACCAGTCGGCGAGCGCGTCGTACATCCAGCGGCGGCCTACCTCGCGGATGGCGTCCACGGCCTCCTGCCCGGCCGGGCTGAGCCGTACCCGGCAGGCCCGCCGATCGTCGGGATCGGGGACCCGCTCGACGAACCCGGTCCGTTCGAGAAGCTGTACCTGCCTGGTCACGTGCGGGGCCTCGACGGCCAGGCGGACGGCGAGCTCGCCCGGCCGGATCGCCTCCCCCACCTCGGCGAGCAGGCGGAGCACCGGCACCGACGCCCTGTCCACCTCGACCCCCGCCTCGGCCACCGTGCGGTCGTGCCGGCGGGCTCTGGTGAGCAGGTGGGAAATGCGGGTGAGTGCCCGTTCCAGCTCGATGACATCCGCGGGGATCATGTGAGCTATCCTACAAGGTGTTTAGTTAACTTAAGTAAGTAATATCCTCAACAGGACCGCTGAGGAGACCCCCCCTATGGCAAGTGCCCTTTCGACCACGCCCGTCGACGACTCCGCTCCCCCAGCGGCACACGTCGGCATGACCCTGCTGGCGCTGGCGACCGCCGGTGCCGTGGTCTCGATCCAGCAGACGCTGGTGATCCCGCTGCTGCCCCGGCTGATGGGCATCTTCCACGTCACGGTCACCGATGTGACCTGGGTGTTCACGGCCTCACTGCTGGCCGGCGCGGTCGCGACCCCGCTGTTGTCGCGCTTCGGTGACATGTACGGCAAGAAGCGGATGATCCTCATCACGATGGGCATGCTGCTCATCGGCTCGGTGATCTGCGCGGTGTCCGGCTCGCTTCCGGTCCTCATCGTCGGCCGGGTCCTGCAGGGCACTTCGACCGCCATGATCCCGCTGGCCATCGGGATGATCAGGGACACCTTCCCCAGAGAGAAGGTCACCGGTGCCATCGGCATCGTCAGCGCCACCATGGGCGTGGGCGGAACCCTCGGCATGATCGTGACCGGCCTCATCGCCGACCACACTCAGAGCCACCACCCTGTGTTCTGGATCGCCGCCGGGCTCTCGGCCATCGGCCTGGTGCTGATCGCGGTGTGCGCACCGGAGGCCGGGACCCGGTCCGGCGGCCGGCCCGACTATGCCGGGGCGGTACTGCTCGGCGCACTGCTCGTCTGCCTGCTCCTGGCCATCAGCGAGGGCACCAACTGGGGCTGGGCCTCCGGTGGGGTGCTCGGCCTGTTCGGCGCGGCGGCCGTGCTCTGCGTCGCCTGGACCCTGGTCGAGTTGCGGATCCGCGATCCGCTGGTCCGGCTCTCCCTACTGGCCGGCCCTCAGTCGCTGTCGGCGAACATGGCGTCGCTGCTGCTGGGCTTCTCGATGTTCGCCGCCTTCACCTTGATCTCCAACCTCGTGCAGACTCCGCGCTCGGCCGGGTACGGCCTGGGCGGCTCGGTGCTCGACGTGGGTCTCTACTCACTGCCCAGCACGGTGACCATGCTGGTGGCCTCGTCCTACGCCGGGCGGATCGCGGGCCGGATCGGCGCCGCCTTCACCCTCGCCATCGGCTCGGTGTTCGCCGGATTCAGCTACCTGTGGCTGGCGATCTCCAGCGGGCACGGGTACGACTTCCTGGCCTTCGGCGCGATCCAGGGCATCGGCTTCGGCATCGCCTACGCCGCGCTCGGCAGCCTTGCGGTGCAGCACGTCCCGATGGAGCAGACCGGCATCGCCAGCGGCATCAACTCCCTGGTACGGACCGCGGGCGGCAGTGTGGCGGGGGCCGCCACCGCCTCGATCCTCACCGGGAGCCTCGTCAAGGGCACCGCGATCCCGACCCTGCACGGCTACGTCGTGTGCTTCGTGATCGTCGCCGTCGGCGCCTGGCTGGCCGCCGCC
Organism: Actinomycetes bacterium; assembly: GCA_025964615.1. Lineage (GTDB taxonomy): Bacteria > Actinomycetota > Actinomycetes > Streptosporangiales > Streptosporangiaceae > RYN-227. The sequence goes on along the minus strand of JAOPYM010000034.1, from coordinate 6,352 downwards.
GTCGCGATCTTCCACGGCGTACGACACAGGGCCTCTTGACGTAGGTACCTCCGGGGACGCCCTAATAGGGTGGCGACGCAACGAACCCGGAGGAGCGAACGCATGGGCGCCTACGCGACGGCGTACGAGCGGAGCATCACCGATCCCACCCGGTTCTGGGGGCTGGCGGCCAGAGACCTTCGCTGGCTGACGCCCCCCGACCGGGTGCTCGACGACGGCGCCCCGCCGTTCTACCGATGGTTCACCGGCGGTGAGCTCAACACGTGCGACAACGCGCTGGACCGGCACATCGACGAAGGGCGCGGCGACCAGGCCGCGCTGATCTACGACAGCCCCGTCACCGGGACCAAGCGGGTCTACAGCTACCTCGAACTGCGCGAGGAGGTGGCGCTGTTCGCGGGCGCGCTGCGTGGTCTCGGGGTGGGCCGGGGCGACCGGGTCGTGATCTACCTGCCGATGGTCCCTGAGGCCGTCGTCTCGATGCTCGCCTGCGCCCGGATCGGCGCCGTGCACTCGGTGGTCTTCGGCGGGTTCGCAGCACGTGAGCTGGCGATCCGCGTCGACGACGCCCGGCCCAAGGTCGTGATCTCCGCATCATGCGGCGTCGAGACCGCCCGGATCGTGCCGTACAAACCCCTGCTCGACGAGGCCCTGCGGCTCGCCTCGCACAAGGTGGACCACTGCGTGATCGTGCAGCGCCCGCAGGCGCACGCCGATCTGCTCCGGCCCCGGGACGTGGAATGGTCCGAGGCGATCAGCACGGCGCTCCCCGCCGAGTGCGTCCCGGTGGCGGCCACCGACCCGCTCTACATCCTCTACACCTCGGGAACCACCGGCCTGCCCAAGGGGGTCGTACGCGACAACGGCGGGCACGCGGTGGCACTGCGCTGGTCGATGGAGAACATCTACGGGATGGAGCCCGGCGACGTGTTCTGGGCCGCCTCGGACGTGGGCTGGGTGGTCGGGCACTCGTACATCGTCTACGCGCCGTTGCTGACCGGCTGCACCACCGTGCTGTACGAGGGGAAGCCGGTGGGCACACCGGATGCCGGGGCGTTCTGGCGAGTCGCAGCGGAGCACCGGGTGAAGGTGCTGTTCACCGCGCCCACCGCGATCCGGGCGATCAAGAAGGAGGACCCGTCGGGCGCGCTGGCCAAGCGGTACGACCTGTCCGCGCTCGAGACCCTCTTCCTGGCCGGTGAGCGCCTGGATCCCGACACCTACCACTGGGCCGAGCGCATCCTGAACCGGCCGGTGGTCGACCACTGGTGGCAGACCGAGACCGGCTGGCCGATCGTGGCCAACCCGCTGGGCCTGGAGAGGATGCCCGTGAAGCCCGGCTCCCCCACCATGCCGGTACCCGGCTACGAGGTACGGGTGCTCCGGCCGGACGGCGAGGAGGCCGCGTCAGGTGAGGACGGCGCCATCGTGCTGAAGCTGCCGCTCCCGCCGGGCACACTGCCGACGCTCTGGCAGGACGACGAACGGTTCGTCGAGTCGTACCTGAGCAGGTTCCCCGGCCACTACCTGACCGGGGACGGCGGGCATCTGGACGACGACGGCTACGTCTGGGTCATGGGCCGCACCGACGACGTCATCAACGTGGCCGGTCACCGGCTGTCCACCGGGACGATGGAGGAGGTCATCGCGGCGCATCCGGCGGTGGCCGAGTGCGCGGTGATCGGCGTGGCGGACGCGCTCAAGGGCCAGGTGCCGCGCGGCTACGTGGTGCTCAAGACCGGGGTGGACACCGACCCCGAGCGGCTCCGCGAGGAGCTGGTACGGGCCGTACGGGAGCAGGTGGGGCCGGTGGCGTCCTTCCAGGACGTGGACGTGGTACCGGCGCTGCCCAAGACCCGGTCAGGCAAGATCCTGCGCGGCACGATGCGGGCCATCGCCGATGGCGAGGACCCGCCGGTGCCGTCGACGATCGAGGATCCCGCGGTGCTCGAACAGCTCCGCGGGATCCTGCGACCGGCCCCCTAATGCTGCTCGGTCGTCTTCTTGGGCCAGAGCATGGACACCACGTAGACGCCGATCACCGCGAAGCCGATCTGGAAGACGGTCTCCCAGAAGTTCCAGCCGCTCGTCTTGAGGTTGAGCAGGTGGCTCAGCCCGGTGCCGGCGAAGGCCGCCACGATACCGACCACGACGGTGAGCCAGATCGGCATGTTCTGCTTGCCGGGCACGAGCAGCCGCCCGATGGAGCCGATGATCGCGCCGAAGATGATGGCGGTGAAGAATCCCCCGATGGTCATTCCGGCCCCCGGTCCGAATCCACGGCCCCGCGTTGTAACAGGACCTCTGCCCCATGCCTACCCACAGTGACGATAAACCACACGAAGCCCTGAAGCGCTACCGGACGACGAGGATCCGGTCGGTCCTCGCGACCAGTTGTCCGATGATCGGCGCACCCGGGATCTCCCCCGCGACGAGCAGCCCGCCCGACGTCTGGGCATCGGCGAGCAGCAGCCGTTCCGCCTCGGCGACCCGGCCGAAATCGGTGTGCGGATCGACCCAGGCAAGGTTGCGCATCGTCCCGCCGGACACGAACCCGTCCCGTACCGCCGCGCGGGCACCTTCGAGGAACGGCACCGCGCGAGAATCGATCACCGCGGTCACCCCGCTCGCGCGGGCCAGCTTGTAGAGGTGCCCGAGCAGCCCGAAACCCGTGACGTCGGTGGCGCACTCGGCACCCCGCTCCAGGGCCAGCCGGCCCGCCTCGGCGTTGAGCGTCGTCATCGCCTCCACCGCCTGCGAGAAGACCTCGCCTGTGGCCTTGTGCCGGGTGTTGAGCACCCCGATGCCGAGCGGCTTGGTGAGCGACAGCGGTACCCCGGGCAGCCCGGCCGAGAGGCGGAGCAGCCGGTCAGGGTCGGCCATCCCGGTGACCGCCATCCCGTACTTGGGCTCCGGATCGTCCACGCTGTGGCCGCCCGCGACGTGACAACCGGCCAGCGTCGCGACGTCGAGCCCGCCGCGCAGCACCTCCCCGACCAGCTCGATCGGCAGCGTGTCCCGTGGCCAGCCCAGCAGGTTGAGGGCCATCAGCGGCTCACCGCCGATCGCGTACACGTCGGAGAGCGCGTTGGCGGCGGCGATCCGGCCCCAGTCATAGGCGTCGTCCACCACCGGCGTGAAGAAATCGGCGGTCGAGACGATCGCCCGGTTCTTGTCGATCTTCAGCACGGCCGCGTCATCGGCCTCCAGCAACCCGATCAGCGGCCCCCCGGCCCGATGCGGGCCTGCAAGGCCTGCGACGATCTCATCCAGCTCCCCTGGCGGAATCTTGCAGGCGCAACCGCCACCGCGGGCGTACTGAGTCAGCCGCCCCGTCCATTGCACAGTGCTATTGCCAGACGTCACGTGCGGGAATTTACCTTGAAGGATCTTGCTCCGGTAGTCGTTGGCGTGGTGCGATCTCCGACATAAGTAATCACTGACAGGCCGAGAGGGGCGCGTGCGATGACTGTACTGACCACCACGCGGCTCGCTCCTCCCTCCCGTTGCGGCGGGCGGTACGCTTCCGCGCGGAGGCGGGTGGGCACCTGGTGGTCCCCGCGGTCTTCAAAACCGACGGGCCCGAGCATCTCGGGCCGGCAGGTTCGATTCCCGTACGCCTCCGCCACCTGCGACTACTCGATGTCGTGGTCGCGTTCGTAGCGGGCGATGCGCCGGTCGCGGGCCTGCGACGAATGCCGAAGGGGCTGTCAGATCACGCCGTCGGCCCGCAAGGCCTCGATCTCGGCTGCCGTCTGTCCCAGTTCGGTCAGGATCCGCTCGGTGTGCTCGCCGACCGCGGGCACGCGGTCCATCCGCGGGTCGATCCCGGCCAGGTCCACCGGAGGGCGCAGAGCCTGCACCACGGCGCCTGGGATGCCCACCTCGTGCCAGCGGCCGCGCTCGGCTAGCACCGGGTGATCGAGGAACTCCCGCACATCGTTGACTCCGGCGTTGGCGATCCCCGCGTCGTTCAGCAGCTTCAACACCTCGGCGCCGTCGGAGCGCCAGAACCGCTCGGCGACGATCACGTTCAGCTCGTCCCGGTGAACCACCCGGTCCGAGCCGGTGGCGAACCGCGGGTCGTCCACCAGCTCCGGGCGCTGCAGGAACCGCTCGCACAGCGCGGCCCACTCGCGCTCGTTCTGGATGGAGAACAGCACCTGCTTGCTGTCCGCCGCGGTGTAAGCGCCGTAGGGGGCGATGGTGGCGTGATGCGTGCCGATCCGCGGCGGCTGCGTTCCGCCGTAGCGGGTGTAGTACGCGGGCTGGCCCATCCACTCCGCCAGCGCCTCGAACAGCGAGACCTCCACAGCGCGCGCCACACCTGTGGTGGCCCGGACGTAGAGCGCGGTGAGGATCCCTGAGTAGGCGCACATGCCCGCGGCGATGTCGGCGACCGACAATGGTTAACCAGGAGGTCGTCGCCGGATGGGAGGAGAAGCCATGAAGGGCGCGCAGATCGAGCTCAGCCGCTTCGTCGAGTCGTGGGCCCCCGGCGCGGTGACCGACGCGGACGACCTCCCCGCCGCACCGGTCGCGGCGATGTCGGCTCTACTCGACCAGCCCGCACCGGTCGCGGAGGCCGGTGATCCCCTGCCACCCCTGTGGCATTTGCTGTACTTCCTGCAGTGGCCGGCGCAGCGGGATCTCGGTGACGACGGCCACCCCCGGCACGGACACTTCCTGCCGCCCATCCCCCATCGACAGCGGATGTTCGCCGCAGGCCGCTGCGAGATCACCGAACCCTTGCTCATCGGCGACCCGGCCCAGCGCATCAGCAGCTTGGGCGCGGTGACGGCCAAGCACGGCAGGACCGGAGAGCTGCTGTTCGTCACTGTCCGCAACGAGTACCGCCAGCGCGGCCGCACATGCTTGATCGAGGAACAGGACATCGTGTACCGGTCAGGGCGAAGCGGCGGGCAGCACCCGACGGCAGTCGACACCACCGCCACTGTGCTGTCGGACGAGCCCTGGGAGTTTGGCCTCCAGCCGGACCCCGCTCTACTGTTCAGATTCAGCGCCCTGACCGCGAACGCGCACCGCATCCACTACGACGCGCCGTACGCCCGAGGCCAGGAAGGCTTCCCCGGCCTGGTCGTGCACGGTCCGCTGCTGGTGCTCGCGATGCTCGAGCTGGTGCGCCACAACGCCCCGCAGCGCCACGTGCGGTCAGTGTCCTACCGGCTGCGGCACCCTGCGTTCGCAGGCGAACGCCTGCTGGCGTTGGGCAGCCCGGCGGACGGGCACGCCGCCCTGCACATCGCAACACACCGTGAGCAGAGCCACGCCACAGCCGAGGTGACCTTCGCATGACCGTGCCCACAAGCCAGATCGAAACTGCGCGGAGCCTGCTTCCGCTGGACGGGTGCTGCGGTGGAGAACGATTCGCCGAGTCGGGCGCCCTTGGCCGGTCCGCCACGCATCACCGACGCGCGGCGGACGGACGGAGGAGGTTACGTCATACCCCGGCGGACACCGGAGACCAGAGAGCGTCGATCTGTCGTTCGGCTGCCGCCAGGCTCTCCTTTGCGAGGGGGATAAGTTCGGCCATGGCGGGCGTCACCTCGGCGAGGGTGAGTTGGGCCGTGATGAAGCGCGGTTCCAGACCCATACTCGCCACGCCATGCGGGAGCCACGCCTCCGCGTGGTCCCAGCCTTCACGGGGCGTCCCGTCGTTGTAACCGCCACCTCGTGAGGCGAGCACGATGAACTCCCGGCCTCCGAGCAGACCGGCATGGGTCTCGGGGTCGATCGACAGCCCGAGAGCGATGAGGTGGTCGACCCAGGCCTTGACGCTGCTGGGCGCGCCGAAGTTGTACAGCGGGAGGCCCAGCAGGACCGTGTCGGCTTCCTTCACCTCGTTGACCAGTTCCTGGGTCAGCGCCCTGGTCTCGGTTTGAGCCGCCGTGTGCTGGTCGGGCGGCACCATGTTGGCCAGCCCACCGGCCGCATCGAGGTGCGGCAGGGGATCACGGCCGAGGTCACGGTAGGTGACGGTGCCGCCGGGATGCGCGGCGCGCCAGACGGCGGCGGCCCGGGCGCTGAGCTTGCGGCTGACGGAGCTGTCGCCCCGGATGCTTGAGTCGATGTGCAGCAGGTGAGCCACTTAACTGACCTTCCATAGTTGGTTTGTGCTGCACCAATCATTAGCCTCATATGGATAGGGATGTCAAATCGGCTAGACTCGGCTCATGACCTCCCAGCCCGTTGTCAGCCAGCCGATGCATCGGTCCGGCGCGCTGCTCGACCACCTCGCGCGCCGCATGCGTCTGCGTGCCGAGACGGTGCTGGCGCCGCTCGGCCTGCGACCTCGCCACCTCGTCGCCCTCACGGTGCTACGGGCTCGCGA
>JAOPYM010000003.1 GCA_025964615.1 Actinomycetes bacterium | reverse complement strand
CGCCGCCGCCGCCCGCACCGCCACGGCCACCACGACGGTCGTCACGACCGGCGCCGGCACCCGACGGGGCACCCGCACGCTGCGCGGCGGCCTTGGCCTCGCGCTCGGCGCGGGTGGCCGGAGCCTCACCCTTGTAGATCCAGACCTTGACGCCGATCCGGCCGAACGTCGTACGGGCCTCGTAGAAGCCGTAGTCGATGTCGGCGCGGAGGGTGTGCAGCGGGACCTGGCCCTCGCGGTAGAACTCCGAGCGGGACATTTCGGCCCCACCCAGACGCCCACCACACTGGACCTTGATGCCCTTGGCGCCGCTCTTCATGGTGCTCTGGATCGCCTTGCGCATGGCCCGGCGGAACGCCACCCGGCTGGACAGCTGCTCGGCCACGCCCTGCGCGACGAGCTGCGCGTCCATCTCCGGGTTCTTGACCTCGAGGATGTTCAGCTGGACCTGCTTGCCGGTCAGCTTCTCCAGGTCGCCCCGGATGCGGTCGGCCTCGGCTCCACGCCGGCCGATCACGATGCCCGGACGGGCCGTGTGGATGTCCACGCGGACGCGGTCGCGGGTGCGCTCGATCTCGACCTTGGAGATGCCGGCCCGGTCCATGCCCTTCTGCAGCATGCGACGGATAGCGACGTCTTCCTTGACGTAGTCCTTGTAGAGCTTGTCGGCGTACCAGCGGCTCTTGAAGTCGGTGGTGATGCCCAGCCGGAACCCGTATGGGTTGATCTTCTGTCCCATTAGCGGGTCCTCCTCGTCTTCGTCCTGGCGCCAGACGCGGCCTTGTCAGCCTGCGACTCCACGATCACGGTGATGTGGCTCGTGCGCTTGTTGATGCGGTAGGCCCGGCCCTGGGCGCGGGGCCGGAAACGCTTGAGCGTCGGGCCCTCATCGACATAGGCCTTGCTGATGACGAGGGTCTCGGCATCGAGCTTGAAGTTGTGCTCCGCGTTGGCAATGGCGCTGTTCAGCACCTTGCCGACCGGCTCGCTCGCGGCCTGGGGGGCAAAACGCAGCACCGCCTGAGCCTCCGTGGCGTGCATGCCACGGATGAGGTCCACCACGCGGCGGGCCTTCCTGGGCGTGACGCGGATGAACCGCGCCTGGGCCCTGGCTTCCATCGCTGTTCCCTCTCTCCTACGATTGCTGCGTTCAGCCGCGACGGCTGCGGCGGTCTTCCTTGACGTGGCTGCGGAACGTCCGCGTCGGGGAGAACTCCCCGAGCTTGTGTCCCACCATGGCGTCGGTCACGAAGACCGGCACGTGCTTGCGGCCGTCGTGCACGGCGATCGTGTGACCGATCATGTCGGGCACGATCATGGAGCGCCGGGACCACGTCTTGATGACGGTCTTGGTGCCCTTCTCATTCTGGGCGTCCACCTTCTTCTGAAGGTGGTCGTCCACGAAGGGGCCCTTCTTGAGGCTACGTGGCATTGACGGCTCCTACCGCTTCTTCTTGCTGCGACGACGGATGATGAGCCGGTCGGAGGCCTTGTTCTGCTTGCGCGTACGGCCTTCCTTCTGACCCCAGGGGCTCACCGGGTGCCGGCCACCACTGGTCTTGCCCTCACCACCACCGTGCGGGTGGTCGATCGGGTTCATGGCCACACCACGGACGGTCGGGCGCTTGCCCTTCCACCGCATGCGGCCGGCCTTACCCCAGTTGATGTTCGACTGCTCGGCGTTGCCCACCTCACCGACCGTGGCGCGGCAGCGGACGTCGACCATGCGCATTTCGCCCGAGGGCATGCGCAGGGTGGCGTAGGCGCCCTCCTTGGCCAGCAGCTGGCACCCCGAACCGGCCGAGCGGGCCAGCTTGGCACCGCCGCCCGGCTTCAGCTCGATGCCGTGCACGACGGTACCCGTCGGGATGTTGCGCAGCGGCATGCAGTTGCCCGGCTTGATGTCGGACCCAGGCCCGTTCTCGACCTTGTCGCCCTGCTTCAGGCCCTGCGGGCAGATGATGTAGCGCTTCTCCCCGTCGGCGTAGTGCAGCAGCGCGATGCGGGCGGTGCGGTTCGGGTCGTACTCGATGTGAGCGACCTTCGCCGGGATGCCGTCCTTGTCATGGCGCCGGAAGTCGATCACACGGTAGGCCCGCTTGTGACCGCCACCCTGGTGCCGGGTGGTGATGCGGCCGTGGTTGTTGCGGCCGCCCTTCTTGGGGAGCGGACGCAGCAGCGACTTCTCCGGCTCGCTGCGGGTGACTTCGACGAAGTCCGCCACGCTCGAGCCTCGACGACCCGGGGTCGTCGGCTTGTACTTACGGATGCCCATCTTTTTCGTTCATCCCTATTTCAGTCTTCGGTGCTGCCCGCCTCAGGAGGCGGGGCCTCCGAAGATGTCGATCCGCTCGCCCTCGGCCAGGCTGACGATGGCGCGCTTGGTGTCCTTGCGCTTCCCAAAGCCGAACTTGGTCCGCTTGCGCTTGCCCTGACGGTTGATCGTGTTGACGTTCGTGACCTTGACCCCGAACACCGCCTCGACCGCCTGCTTGATCTGGGTCTTGTTGGCGTCCGGGCGGACGACGAACGTGTACTTGTTCTCGTCCAGCAGCCCGTAGCTCTTCTCCGAGACGACAGGCGCGATGAGGATGTCCCGGGGGTCGGCGAGCTTGTTCACTTGTCGCTCCCCTTGCTCACGCGTGCGAGGAACTCCTCGTACGCCTTCTCGGTGAAGACGACCTCGTCGTTGACGAGTACGTCATAGGTGTTGAGCTGGTCGGACACGATCACGTGCACGCTCGGCTCGTTGCGCAGGCTCTTCCAGGTGATCTCGTCCTCGCGGTCCAGGACCAGCAGCACGCGCTTGGCCTCGGTCACCGAGCGCAGCGCGGCCAGGGCGGTCTTGGTCTTGGGCGTCTCGCCCTCGATCAGCGCGCCGATCACGTGCACCCGGTCGAAGCGGGCCCGGTCGGAGAGGGCACCACGGAGCGCGGCGGCCTTCATCTTCTTGGGCGTCTTCTGCGAGTAGTCGCGCGGCTGCGGGCCGTGGACGACACCGCCGCCTGCGAACTGCGGAGCCCGGATCGAACCCTGGCGGGCGCGGCCGGTGCCCTTCTGGCGGTACGGCTTACGGCCACCGCCGCGCACCTCGCCACGGGTCTTGACCTTGTGCGTGCCCTGCCGGGCCGCGGCCAGCTGCGCCACGACCACCTGGTGGATCAGCGGCACGCTGGTCTTCGCGTCGAAGATCTCGGGTGCGAGCTCGATGTCCAGCTTGGAGGTCACTTGTTCGCCCCCTTCACGGAGTTGCGAACCAGTACCAGGCCGCCGGTCGGACCGGGGACCGCGCCCTTGATGAGCAGCAGGCCCTTCTCCGCGTCGATGGCGTGCACGGTCAGGTTCTGAATGGTGGTGCGGGCGTGGCCCATGCGACCGGCCATCCGTACACCCTTGAAGACGCGACCGGGGGTCGCGCAGCCGCCGATGGAGCCCGGCGAGCGGTGCTTGCGCTGCACGCCGTGCCCCGCGCCCAGGCCCTTGAAGCCGTGACGCTTCATGACACCCGCGGTGCCCTTGCCCTTGCTGGTACCGGTGACGTCGATCTTCTGCCCGGCCTCGAAGACCTCTACGGTGATCTCCTGGCCGAGGGAGTACTCGGTGGCATCGTCGGTGCGCAGTTCGACGAGGTAACGGCGTGGGGTCACGCCGGCCTTGTCGAAGTGCCCCGTCTGGGGCTTGTTCACCTTGCGCGGGTCGATCTTGCCGTAGCCGAGTTGCACGGCGGCGTAGCCGTCGGTCTCGGTGCTACGGACCCGCGTGACGACACACGGCCCGGCCTGGACGACGGTCACCGGAACGATCCGGCCCTCATCGTCGAAGACCTGGGTCATGCCGAGCTTCTCGCCCAGGACGCCCTTCTGGTTCTTACTCATCTCTGGATGCGTCCTTAGAGCTTGATCTCAATGTCGACGCCCGCCGGCAGGTCGAGCCGCATGAGCGAGTCAACCGTCTTGGGAGTCGGATCGATGATGTCGATCAGCCGCTTGTGCGTGCGCATTTCGAAGTGCTCGCGCGAGTCCTTGTACTTGTGCGGCGAGCGGATGACGCAGTACACGTTCTTTTCGGTCGGCAGCGGCACCGGGCCCGCGACCTTGGCGCCCGTCCGCGTCACCGTCTCGACGATCTTCTTGGCCGAAGAGTCAATGACCTCGTGGTCGTAGGCCTTGAGCCGGATGCGGATCTTCTGTC
>JAOPYM010000555.1 GCA_025964615.1 Actinomycetes bacterium | reverse complement strand
CGCGGCCATGACGCGTGCGCTGGTGCTGTGGTGTGCGGACTGGCCGGTGACGGCGGTGGGGGTCGATGCGGACGTCTCGGGTGCGGTGGTCGAGGACGCCCGGGTGGCGGCCTGCACGGCGGCGGCGCGCGCGGCGGGGGTACGGCGCGGGCAGCGGCTCCGGGACGCCCAGCGGCACTGCCCCGATCTGGTGGTACGGGATCGGGACCCGGACGCCGAGGGCAGGCTGTTCGAGCTGGTGGCTGCGGCGGTCGCCACCCTCACTCCCCGCGTCGAGGTGGTACGGCCCGGGGTGTGCGCCATTCCGGCCCGTGGACCCGCCCGTTTCCACGGTGGCGAGGAGGCCCTGCGGGTCCTCGTCACCGACATCGTGGTGGAGGCCGGGCACGACTGCGGGGCCGGCATCGCCGACGGGCTGTTCACCGCCGAACTGGCCGCCAGGAGCGCGGGCGGCGTCATCGTGCCGCCGGGCGGATCGGCCGAGTTCCTGGCGCCCTACCCCCTCGGGGTACTGGACCGCCCGGACCTCGCCGACCTGCTCCTGCGCCTGGGGATCAGGACGCTGGGCGAGTTCGCGGCGCTGCCCGCCGCAGACGTGGCGGCCCGGTTCGGCACGGATGGGGCACAGGCGCACCGGCTGGCCGGCGGACGGGAGCCCCGGCCGATCGCCCCCCGCGCGGCGACCACCGATCTGTCCGTGCGCGCGGCCTTCGATCCACCCGCCCCGCAGGCCGACCAGGTCGTCTTCGCCGCCAAGAGCCTCGCTGACCGGATGCACGGGAGCCTGTCCGCCGAGGGCCTCACCTGTGTACGGCTCGCGGTCACGGTCGAGTTCGCGGACGGCACCGCGCAGGAACGGCTGTGGCGGCACGACGGTGAGCTGTCCGCGCTCGCGGTGGCCGAAAGGGTCCGCTGGCAGCTCTCCTCCTGGACCACCGACCGGCCCGAACCCGGCCGTCCCGAACCCGGCCGCAAGGCCGTCTGGGGCGGGGTCACCGCGCTGATCCTGACCCCGGACCAGCTGGTCCCCGACGTGGGCAGGCAGCAGGCGCTCTGGGGGCAGACGACGGTGACGGAGCGGATCGCCCGCGCCGCCGACCGGATCCAGGCCCTGCTCGGCCACCATGCGATCATCCGTCCGGTACTGTCCGGCGGTCGTGGCCCCGGCGAACAGGTGGTCCGCGTCCCCGTCGGCGACCTCCCGCCCGCGAACCTCCCGGACGGCCCCTGGCCCGGCCGGGTCCCCGGCCCGCCCCCCGCGATCGTCTCGCCCGAGGCCGCACCCGCCACGGTGACCGACGCCGACGGCGTGCCCGTCCGGGTGAGTGCCCGCTGTGCGGTGTCCGCGCCGCCCGCGCAGATCAGCGCGGCGGGCCGTACCCCCGAACAGGTCACCGCCTGGACCGGCCCGTGGCCGGTGACCGAACGCTGGTGGGACCCGAACTCCGCGCGCCGCCGCGCCCGTTTCCAGGTCGTCACCGGCGAAGGCCACGCCTACCTGCTCACCCTGGAGGGCGGCCAATGGCACACGGAGGCCACCTATGACTGACGGGCGTGACCATGGGCTGGGGTAGCGGGCCTGTCTCCTGGAAGGAGTTCGAGCGGCAGCTGTCCTGGAAGGGCTCCTCCGGGAAGACCCGCACACCGGTGCCGCCGCCGGTCCGGCCGTCACCCCCGCGGGTACCGGAGGGGCCTGCCTGGGCCGAGCTGCACTGTCATTCGTCGTTCAGTTTCCTGGACGGGGCGAGTGATCCTGAGGCGCTGGTCAGGGAGGCGGTCCGGCTGGGGATCGGGACGCTGGCGATCACCGATCATGACGGGATGTACGGGGCGGTGCAGTTCCACCGGGCCGCCAGGGAACATCCCATCCAGACCGTCTTCGGAGCCGAGCTGAGCCTGGAGCTGCCGGGCTCGCAGAACGGCGTGCCCGACCCGTACGGTCATCATCTGCTGGTGCTGGCCCGGGGCGCGGAGGGGTACGCGCGGCTGTGCGGTGCCATCACCGCCGCGCAGCTCAAGGGTGGTGAGAAGGGCCGGCCGGTGTACGACCTGGACGCGCTGGCGCGGGCCCACGGCGGGCACTGGGCGGTGCTGACCGGATGCCGCAAGGGCCTGGTCCCGGCCGCGATCGACAACGGCGGCGACCCTGAGCACGAGCTGGAATGGCTGGCCGAGCTGTTCGGGCGGGAGAACGTGTTCGTGGAGCTGATCGACCATGACCAGCCGGGCGACGACGCCCGCAATGACCTGCTGTACGGGCTGGCGGCCGGGGGCGAGTTCGGGGTGGTGGCCTCCAACAACGTGCACTACGCGGCGCCCGGCGGGGACGCCCGGCTGGCGCAGGCGCTGGCCGCCGTACGGGCGCGGCGCAGCCTGGACGCGATGGAGGGCTGGCTGCCCGCCAACGGCACCGCGCACCTGCGGTCGGGTGCGGAGATGGCGGCCCGGCTGGCCCGGTTCCCCGGGGTACGGGAACGGACCGTGGAACTGGCCCAGGCCTGTCAGTTCGACTTCAAGGTGGTCGCCCCGAATCTGCCGGACTGGCCGGTGCCCGGCGGGCACACCGAGGCGAGCTGGCTGCGGCACCTGACCGCCGAGGGGGCAGTGCAGCGGTACGGGCCTCCCGGGCAGGAGAGACAGCCCGGGGCGTACGCCCAGATCGCGTACGAACTGGACGTCATCGAAAGGCAGGAGTTCCCCGGCTACTTCCTGATTGTGCACGACATCGTGCGGTTCTGCGTGGACAACGGCATCCTCTGCCAGGGGCGGGGTTCGGCCGCCAACTCGGCGGTCTGCTATGCGCTCGGCATCACCAACGTGGATCCCGTACGGCACCACCTGATGTTCGAGCGGTTCCTGTCGCCGGGGCGGGACGGACCGCCCGACATCGACCTGGACATCGAGCACCTCCGCCGCGAGGAGGCCATCCAGTACGTCTACGGCAAGTACGGCCGGGACCGTACGGCGCAGGTCGCCAACGTGATCAGCTACCGGCCGAGGATGGCGGTGCGGGATTCGGCCAAGGCGCTCGGGTTCTCCCCCGGCCAGCAGGACGCCTGGTCCAAGCAGATCGACTTCCGGGGCGGTTCCATGGGTGCGGACGTGGGGGTTCCGGCCCCGGTCATCGCGCTGGCGGACCGGATGCTGCGGCTGCCCCGGCACCTGGGCATCCACTCCGGCGGGATGGTGATCTGCGACCGCCCGGTCGGCGAGGTCTGCCCGATCGAATGGGCCAGGATGCCGAACCGCAGTGTGCTGCAGTGGGACAAGGACGACTGCGCCACCGCCGGGCTGGTCAAGTTCGACCTGCTCGGCCTGGGCATGCTGTCGGCGCTGGCCGACTGTTTCCGGCTGGTGGCCGCCCATCATGGGCGGCGGCTGGATCTGGCGAAGATCCCGGCCGACGATCCGGACGTCTACGACATGATCTGTGACGCCGACACGGTGGGGGTCTTCCAGATCGAGTCCCGGGCTCAGATGGCCACACTGCCCCGGCTGCGCCCCCGCTCGTTCTACGACCTGGTCGTGGAGGTGGCACTGATCAGGCCAGGCCCGATCCAGGGCGGTTCGGTCCACCCGTACCTGCGCCGCCGTAAGGGTGAGGAGCCCGCCACGGTCCCGCATCCGCTGATGGAGAAGGCGCTGGCCCGCACGCTCGGGGTGCCGCTGTTCCAGGAGCAGATGATGCAGCTCGCGGTGGACTGTGCCGGGTTCAGCCCGCAGGAGTCCGACCAGCTCAGGCAGGCCATGAGCGCCAAGCGGGCACCGGAGCGGATCGAGCGGCTCAGGCGGCGGCTGCTCGACGGGATGGCGGCGAACGGCATCCCGGCCGACATCGCGGAACAGACCTACGAGAAGATCCTCGGTTTCTCCAGTTTCGGGTTCCCCGAGTCGCACGCGCAGAGCTTCGCGCACCTGGTCTATGCGAGCTGCTGGCTGAAACGGCACTATCCGGCGGCGTTCACCGCCGCGCTGCTGCGCAACCAGCCGATGGGCTTCTACAGCCCGCAGTCGCTGCTGAACGACGCCCGCAGGCATGGCATCTCGGTACGGGGTGTGGACCTGAACGCCAGCGAGGTCCTGCCCTGCCTGGAAGAGCCCGTCCCGCTGAACCGCGACCACCCGCATGGGCCTTCGGAGCCGCAGCCGGTGATCCGGCTCGGTCTGAACGGCGTCCGGAGCCTGGGCTCGGACGTGGCCGAGCAGATCGCCGCGGGCCGCCCGTACGGGTCGATGGAGGAACTGGCCCGGCGGGTGCCGTTGTCGGCGGCGGCGTTCGAGGCGCTCGCCACCGCCGGGGCGTTCGGCTGCTTCGGGCTGTCCAGGCGGTCGGCCCTGTGGGCCGCGGGTGCGCTGGCGGGCACCCGCCCCGGCCAGCTCGAAGGGGCCACGCCGGGGGTGGACGCGCCGCCGCTGCCGGCCATGACGGCGATCGAGGTGACCCTGGCCGATCTGTGGGCGACGGGTGCCTCCGAGACCCATCCGGTCTGGCACGTACGGTCCGTACTCGACGACTGCGGGGCCATCCCCGCAGGCCGCATCCCCTCAGTGCGGGCCGACACCAACGTGGTGGTCGCGGGTCTGGTCACCCACCGGCAGCGGCCGCCGACCGCAGGCGGCATCGTCTTCCTCAGCATCGAGGACGAAACCGGCATCATCAACGTGATCTGCCCGCCCGCCGTGTGGGAACGGCACCGTTCCGTCGCCCTGGAATCCCAGGCCCTGCTGATCAACGGACGCCTCGAACGAGTGGACGGCGTCTCCAACATCCGCGCCACCAAGTTGCGCAAACTTCCCGTTCCCGGCAGGGTCCGGGCTCGCAACTTCCACTGACCTCCTCGTACCGTAGGAACATGGCATCGACGGCCGAGATCACGCAGGTACTCGCCGAGTTGGACGGAGGTCCGGGCGACGGGGAGTTCGGGCACGGCTACCCGCCGCCGGTGCGCCCGCCGGGCACGGCGGTCACCGCGTACTGCGGCGTCCCGATGATCGTCCGCGGCGAGTCCGCGGAGACCCCGCCGCCCGACACCTGCCCCGAATGCGTCGCCATCTGGCGCCACTTCAAGGCTGGCCACCAGTGACGCCGGACCGGCCGGGTCAGGTCCAGCCGAAGTCCTGGGTCCAGTAGGGGCTGATGGAACCGCCGTAGTAGACGCCGACGCCGAGGGCCTTCAGGCCGCAGTTGAGGATGTTGGCCCGGTGCCCGGGGCTGTTCATCCAGGCGGTCATGACGGCCTGCGGGGTCGGGTAGCCGGCGGCGATGTTCTCCGCGCCGGGATCGGCGTACCCGGCCTGCTTGATCCGGGTCCAGGGTGTGGTGCCGTCCTGGGAATTGTGCGCGAAGTAATGGTGAACGGCCATGTCCTTGGAGTGCGCGCGAGCGGCGTTCGCCAGCCGGGTATCGGCCTGCAGCGGACCGCAGCCGTGCTGGGCCCGCTGGACGTTGGTCAGGTTCAGCACCTTGAGCTCCACCGCGCTCATCGCGCCGCCCGACGTCACCGCCGGGCGGGTGGCGGTGGCCCTCCTGGACGCGGCGGGGGTCTTCGTGGCGCGGGACTTGGTCCGCCGGGGGGTGTGCGAAATGGTCAGAGTGGGTGCGGGGCTGGTCGCCGAGGCCGTGGCCTGCGGTGTCACCTGACCTGACGGGCCCGCCTTCGCAGCGCCGCCGCAACCGGCCGCCAGCGCCACGAGACCTACTGCGACGACGACGCGGACGCGGGTCATGGTGCCCTCCCGGGATTCGGAACCGGAAAGCACCCTAGGCGACCACATCACCATCAGTCGCTCCAAAGCCCACAAATCATCCGGCCTGCCAGATCATCAGAACACACCAAGGATCGCACATAAGCGACCCCACTCGGTGTAGTGGGATATTGCTTTGCAGGAGGGCCGGGTGGGTTGCCTATCCTTACTGAGCGATGACATCTCCCCTTGACGAACTGCGTGCCCGCCTGCCCGAACTGACGCTGCGCGACCGGCAGCGCCTCGGCCGCCGGCTCGCCGGCTTCCGCAGGATCCGCGACCAGAAGAAGTGGGACGCGGTGCTTGCGGAGGTGACAGCCCAGTTCGACGAGGCCGACCTGCACGTGCGGAACCTGCGGGCCGCCATTCCGGAGATCACCTATCCGGCGGAACTGCCGGTGGCACAGCGCAAGGACGACATCCTCGCCGCGATCAGGGACCACCAGGTCGTCATCGTCGCCGGGGAGACAGGGTCCGGCAAGACCACCCAGCTGCCCAAGATCTGCCTGGAGCTGGGCCGGGGCGTGCTCGGCCAGATCGGGCACACCCAGCCGCGCCGCCTGGCCGCCCGTACAGTCGCCGACCGGATCGCCGAGGAGTTGCGGGTCGAGCTGGGCACGGCGATCGGCTTCCAGATCCGGTTCACCGACAGGTCCAGCCAGGACACGCTGGTCAAGGTGATGACCGACGGCATCCTGCTGAACGAGATCCAGCGCGACCGGCTGCTCCTGAAGTACGACACGCTGATCATCGACGAGGCACACGAGCGCAGCCTGAATATCGACTTCCTGCTGGGTTATCTGAAACAGCTGCTCCCCCAGCGCCCCGACCTCAAGGTGATCATCACCTCGGCGACCATCGACCCGGAGCGGTTCTCCCGTCAGTTCGCAGACGCCCCGATCGTCGAGGTCTCGGGCCGTACCTATCCAGTGGAGGTCCGTTACAGGCCGCTGGTCAGGGATGGCGAGGAGGAGGAGCGGGACCAGATCCAGGGCATCTGCGACGCGGTCGGCGAGCTCTCGCTTGAGGCGCGCGGCGACATCCTGGTGTTCCTGTCCGGCGAACGTGAGATCCGCGACACCGCCGACGCCCTCAACAAGCAGCAGCTCCGCAACACCGAGGTCCTCCCGCTGTACGCACGCCTCAGCACGGCCGACCAGCACCTGGTCTTCCAGTCCCACACCAACCGGCGGATCGTACTGGCCACCAACGTGGCCGAGACCTCACTGACCGTGCCCGGCATCAAGTACGTGATCGACCCGGGGACCGCGCGGATCTCCCGCTACAGTCACCGCACCAAGGTCCAGCGGCTGCCCATCGAGGCGATCTCCCAGGCCTCCGCCAACCAGCGAAAGGGCCGCTGCGGCCGTACGTCCGACGGCATCTGCATCCGGTTGTACGCCGAGGAGGACTTCGCGGGCCGGGACGAGTTCACCGACCCGGAGATCCTGCGGACCAACCTGGCCTCGGTCATCCTGCAGATGACCTCGGCGGGCCTGGGCGACATCGCGAAGTTCCCGTTCATCGACCCACCGGACAAGCGCAACATCAAGGACGGCATCCAGCTCCTCGAAGAGCTCGGCGCGCTGACCAAGGACGGCCTGACCGACCTTGGCCGCAAGCTGGCGCAACTACCGGTCGACCCCCGCCTCGGCCGGATGGTCCTGGAGGCCGAACGGAACGGCTGTGCCCGCGAAGTCATGATCATCGCGGCGGCGCTGTCCATCCAGGACCCGCGCGAACGCCCGTCCGACCACCAGCAGGCAGCCGACGAGAAGCACCGCAGGTTCGCCGACCCCACCTCGGACTTCGCGTCGTACCTCAAACTCTGGGACTACCTCGGCGAGCAGCAGAAGGAACTGTCGGGCAACCAGTTCCGGCGGATGTGCAAGTCGGAGTTCCTGCACTACCTGCGGATCCGGGAGTGGCAGGACGTCGTCGCCCAGCTCCGGCAGGTGGCCCGCGACCTGGGCATCACGCTCAACCGCACCCCGGCCGACCCGCTCCGGCTGCACACCTCACTGCTGACCGGCCTGCTCTCGCACATCGGGCTGTACGACGCGGAGAAACGTGAGTACGCGGGTGCTCGCGGCACCCGGTTCGCCGTCTTCCCCGGATCCGGGCTGTTCAAGAAGTCGCCGCGCTGGATCATGTCGGCCGAGCTGGTGGAGACCTCCAGGCTCTGGGCCAGGGTCAACGCCAAGATCGAGCCGGAGTGGGTGGAGCCGCTCGCCGGGGATCTGGTGAAACGCTCCTACAGCGAGCCGCACTGGGAGAAGTCGCAGGGCGCGGTGATGGCGCTGGAGCGGGTCACCCTCTACGGTGTGCCGATCGTGGTGGGCCGCAAGGTGAACTACGGCCGCATCGACCCGGAGCTGTCGCGCGACCTGTTCATCAGGAATGCCCTGGTGGAGGGCGACTGGGAGACCCACCACGCGTTCTTCGCCGAGAACCGCAAACTCCTCGAAGAGGTCGAGGAGCTGGAGCAGCGGGCCCGCCGCCGCGACATCCTCGTCGACGACGAGACCCTCTACGACTTCTACGACCAGCGGCTGCCCGACGACGTGGTCGGCGGCGCGCATTTCGACAGCTGGTGGAAGAAGGCGCGCATCGCCGAACCCGACCTGCTGAGCTTCGAGAAGTCGATGCTCATCAACGAGTCGGCCGATCAGATCTCCGAGGCCGACTACCCCGACCTGTGGCTGCAGGGCGAGCACCGGCTCCAGCTGACCTACCAGTTCGAGCCCGGCGCCGACGCCGACGGTGTCACCGCGCACATCCCGCTGGCGGTGCTCAACCAGGTACGCGAGGTCGGCTTCGACTGGCAGATCCCCGGCCTGCGCGAGGAACTCCTCACCGCGATGATCCGGTCACTGCCCAAGTCCCTGCGCGTCAACTTCGTACCCGCCCCCGATGTCGCCCGCCGGGTTCTGGCCCGCGTGAAGCCGCGCACCGAGCCGCTGCTCGACGCGGTGGGGCGGGAGCTGCGCATCATGACCGGTGTGACCGTACCCCGTGAGGCCTGGGGCGAGGTGCCCGACCACCTGCGGATCACCTACCGCGTGGTGGGGCGCCACGCCGTCTCGCTCGGCGAGGACAAGGACCTCGGCTCGCTGAAGCGCAAGCTGGCGCCGCAGCAGCGCGCCACGCTCGCCAAGGCGGGCGACGGCGTCGAGCGGACGGGGGTACGGGAGTGGGATCTGGGCACGCTGCCCAAGGTCGTCCAGCAGGGCCGGCTCAGGGGCTTCCCCGCACTGGTCCCCGAACCCGACGGAAAGGCCGTGGCGGTACGGGTGTTCGGCACCGAGGCCGAGCAGCGCGACGCCATGTGGCTGGGCACCCGCAGGCTCATCCTGCTCAACGCCCCGTCCCCGGCCAAGATGCTCCAGTCCCGGCTGTCCAACCAGGCCAAGCTGACACTCGCCCGTGGCCCGCACGCGAGTGTGACGGAGCTGTTCGAGGACTGTACGGCCTGCGCCGCCGACCACCTGATGACCACGTTCGGCGGCCCGGCCTGGGATGCGCCCGGCTACCAGAAGCTCTACGACAACGTGCGTGCGGACCTGTTCGACGTGACCTCCAGGGTGGCCGCCACGGTCGAGCGCATCCTCGCCGTGTCGCATGCCGTCGAGCTCCGGCTGAAGACCACCGCCAGCCCCCGGCTCGTACCCGCGCTCGCCGACATCCGCGCGCAGCTCGGCCGGCTGGTGCACCCGGGCTTCGTCACCGCCACCGGCTGGCGCCGCCTGCCCGACCTGGTCCGCTACCTCAAGGCCATCGAGCGCAGGCTTGACCGGCTGCCCGACGACCCCAACAACGACAGGATCCGGATGCTCCAGGTCCAGCAACTGGAGGAGGAGTACGAGCGGATGCCCGCCGGCGAGGCCCGCCGCCAGGTCCGCTGGATGCTCGAAGAACTCCGCGTCAGCCTCTTCGCCCAGCAGCTAGGCACCCCCTACCCGGTCAGCGAAAAACGCATCCGCAAAGCCATGAACCCGGACTGACCTGCATATCGCGGAAACAAAAAGGCGTCCATGCACCGTTTGTTTCCGTGATCATGTGTCAGAGGCCGTGCAGTGCCCGGTTGAACTCGGCGGGTCGTTCCAGGTTCGGCATGTGCGCGGCCTCGTCGATGACGGCCAGCGTCGCGTCCGGGATGCGCCGGGACAAGACCAGCAAGGCGATCGAGGTTAGTACAGCTACTCGATGACGATTTCGACGGGGATGTTGCCCCGGGTGGCGTTGGAGTAGGGGCAGACCTGGTGGGTGGCGTCGAGAAGCTCCCGGCCGGTCTCGGCGTCGATGTGCTCGGGCAACTCGACCCGCAGCGTGACGTCCAGGGCGAAACCGCCTGCGCCGTTGGGGCCGAGGCCGACCTCGGCCGTCACGGCGGCATCGGCCACGTCGACCTTCATCCGGCCCGCCACCAGGTTCATCGCGCTGGCGAAGCAGGCGGCGTAACCGGCCGCGAACAGCTGCTCGGGGTTGGTCCCGGCGCCGTCGCCGCCCA
>JAOPYM010000550.1 GCA_025964615.1 Actinomycetes bacterium | reverse complement strand
GCTGATCAAGAAAGATCACAACTCGATGTGGACCTGGGCCGGGCGTCGTTGTCACCCTGTCAACTGCAATAAGCTCGCCGCATGAGTCACCCGGAACAGCCCTCGGGTGGCGGATCGACCGGTACGGTCGCGGAGCCCTCCACTATGAATGGGACCAGCGGCGAATCCCTGGCCGAGTTCGCCGCGCAGCATGGGCTGACGAAGAGCGCAGCGCGCCCCCCGCTGAAGAAATACCTGAACGACACCTGGGAACGCCGGAACTTCATCTGGGCGTTCGCCTCGGCCAAGAACATCTCGCTCTACACCGACTCCCGCCTGGGACAGGTGTGGCAGGTCCTGACGCCGCTGCTCAACGCCGGCGTCTACTACCTGATCTTCGGCGTCCTGCTGCACGCCAGCCGGCTCGGAGCGAGTGTCAAGTTCCTGCCGTGGCTGGTCACCGGGGTGTTCCTGTTCGGCTTCACCCAGCGGTCGGTCAACTCCGGTGCCCGTGCGGTCGGCGACAACCTGTCGCTGATCCGGGCGCTGCACTTCCCCCGCTCCACGCTGCCGCTGTCGTACGCGATCGTGGAGCTGCAGCAGCTGGCGCTCTCCCTGGGCGTCCTGGTCCTCATCGTCCTCGGCTTCGGCGAGCCGATCGGCTGGCAGTGGCTTCTGCTGGTCCCGGTCCTGCTCATGCAACTGATGTTCAACATCGGGATCAGCCTGGTGATGGCCAGGATCGGCGCCTTCAACCGGGACTTCACCCAGTTGCTGCCGTTCGTGCTGCGGACCTGGTTCTACTTCTCCGGCGTGATCTACAGCGTCGTGGGGCTGAAGGCCAAGCTGCCGACCGCGGTCGGCACCCTGCTGGAGGCGAACCCGGGTTATGTCTACGTGGAGCTGTCCCGCAGGGCTCTGCTCAAGGACTACCGGAACTACGTGCACGCCGCGGCGCATGTGCCCGGCACCCCCGTGATCCCGCACCACATGTACGGCCTCGGTGAGGGTTCCGGCCTGAACCTCTGGCTCTACGCACTGGCCTGGGGCGTCGGTATGTTGGAGGTCGGGTTCTGGTGGTTCTACCGGGCCGAGGAGAGGTACGGGCGTGGCTGACACGAAGGTCAAGGAGGCGGTGATCGAGCAGCCTGTGATCGATCGCACCCGGGAGCCGATCGTTGTCGTGGACGACCTGCACGTCGTCTACCGGGTGTACGGCGCCGGAGGCCAGGGCAACGCGGCCTCCGCGTTCGCCCGCATCCTCAGACGCGAGAACCGGCCGACGATGAAGGAGGTCCATGCCATCAAGGGCATGTCCTTCGTCGCCTACCGGGGCGAGGCCGTCGGCGTCATCGGCAGCAACGGCTCCGGCAAGTCGACCCTGCTGCAGGCCATCGCGGGCCTGCTGCCGCCGGACCAGGGCGGTGTCTACACCGACGGGCAGCCGTCCCTGCTGGGCGTCAACGCGGCGCTGATGAAGGACCTCACGGGCGAGCGGAACATCGTCCTCGGCTGTCTGGCGATGGGGCTGACCCCGAAGGAGACCAAGGACAAGTACGGCGAGATCGTCGACTTCGCCGGGCTCAAGGAGCCGTTCATCCAGTACCCGATGCGGACGTACTCCTCAGGGATGGGCGCGCGGCTCCGGTTCGCCATCGCGGCGGCCAAGACCCACGACGTGCTGCTCATCGACGAGGCGCTGGCCACCGGCGACGCCGGGTTCAAGCTGAAGAGCCAGCGGCGCATCGAGGAGCTCCGCGAGGAGGCGGGCGCGGTGTTCCTGGTCGCCCACCAGCTCGACGTGGTCGGCGAGACCTGCGACCGGGTCATCTGGATCGAGGACGGCCAGCTCCGG
This sequence comes from Actinomycetes bacterium, assembly GCA_025964615.1. Lineage (GTDB taxonomy): Bacteria > Actinomycetota > Actinomycetes > Streptosporangiales > Streptosporangiaceae > RYN-227. The sequence continues at coordinate 2,461 of JAOPYM010000550.1, read as the reverse complement.
ATGGACGGCGACCCCGCCGAGGTCATCGGGGCCTACACCGAGGCGACGCGCAAGTAGTGGCCTCCGGACCCCGGCTCCGGTAGGTATGAGGGAAGGTCAACCGATCACGTACCGAGGAGAGACACCCATGCCCGCACCACTCCCGCACGACCATCTGCCTCCGGTCCCGTCCTTCACGGTGACCAGTGACGACCTCACCGACGGCGGTCGGGTGCCCGACGCGCAGGTCTTCGACGACTGGGGCCAGACCGGCGGGAACCTCTCGCCGCAGCTGAGCTGGTCGGGCTTCCCGGACGGCACACAGGGCTTCGCGATCACCTGCTTCGATCCGGACGCCCCCACGGGCAGCGGCTTCTGGCACTGGGTGCTGTTCGACATCCCGGCCTCGGTGACCTCACTGCCGACCGGCGCGGGTACGGCCGGTACCGAGGTGGGCGTGCACGGACGCAACGACTACGGCATCAAGGCCTACGGCGGCGCCGCCCCGCCGCCCGGTCCCGCGCACCGGTACGTGTTCACCGTGCACGCCCTGGACGTCGGGTCCCTCGGTATCGACTCCGACACGTCGGCGGCCGTCGCAGGCTTCAACATCACCGCCCACACCCTGGCCCGCGCCACCCTCGTCGCCACCTACTCCTCCTGACAGGTCAGAACGTTCAGACAAGTCAGAACGGGAAGCTGTCGGCGAAGGCGGGGCGCAGATCGTCGAGCCAGACGGCGTCGGGCGGGCGAAGAACGGCCTGTTCACCAGGGCGGGATCACGGGCCTGGATGAAGTGCAGGGCGAACACCCGTTCCGCTGCGACCTCGACGACGCCGTCCACGCACACCTTGCCCGGAGTCGCGGAGACCTCGGCGAAGTGACTACTGACGTGATCGGAACTTGCAGCCTGGTTGACCCGTGGGTGAGCACGACGTGCTCCGCAAGCCCTCCTTGACCTCGGCTGCAAAGACAGGCCATGAGCGGGCCTGATTCACGGCAAGGCCGGTCGGGCGAGGTGTGAAGCCACATCCGGCGGGTGACAGTACGCGGTGTGAAAGTCAAGGTTCTCATCGGTTCGGTAGTCGCCCTGCTCCTGGTGGGCGTCGGTCTCAGCGTCGCGTACATCGCGCACCTCCACCGGAAGGAGCTCAGGTACAAGACCCAGGACGCGCTGCTGCGGGCGATGCCGGCCACGGCCACCGCCGAGTTGCAGGCCCACGGATACCCGCTCTCCGCTCCGCTGAAGTGCCGGTCCATGCCGGATGCCACCCTTAAGAAGATGCGGGTCGCCTGCACGGGAAGCTCTCCGAAGGCGAAGTTGATCCAGGTCATCGGTGCCGCTGAGACCAAGGTCCAGGAGCAGTACTTCACGATCCTGGTCAATGGCCGCCCACTGGTGCAGAACGTCTCCTGCCTAGGTGCCGACTGCCACCCGAAGGACTGATCTCGGCGATCATCGCCTTACGATGCGTACATGCCTGGTAGCAGCCCCGTCCCGCCTATTGCGGTGGACACCATGGGTGGCGACCACGCACCCGAAGAGATCGTCGCCGGTGCCGTCGCCGCATTTCGTGAACGGGGCGTACGGCTCATCCTGGTCGGCCGGGCCACCCGCATCAGGGACCTCCTGGAGGAGCACGGCGCGATGGGGCAGATCCCCATCGTGCACGCCGAGGAGGCGCTCGCGATGGGCGAGGGGGCGCTGGCGAGCTGGCGCAAGCCCCGCTCGTCGGTGGCCATCGCCTGCCAGCTGATCAAGCAGGGGCGGGCGTCGGCACTGGTCTCGGCGGGCAGTACGGCCGGGGTGGTGGCAACGTCCAAGCTCCGGTTGCGCGGGCAGCACGGCGTGATGCGGCCGGCGATCGCCGTGACCCTGCCGACCCGGCCGCGGCCGACGGTGCTGCTCGACGCCGGGGCCACCGTGGATCCCAAGCCGGAGATGCTCGCCCAGTTCGCGGGCCTCGGGGTGGCGTACGCGCAGGTGGCGTTCGGGGTGGCGCGCCCGAAGGTGGGGCTTCTCAACATCGGCTCGGAACCCGGCAAGGGCGACAAGCTGACCAAGCGGACGTACGAGCTGCTCGGCGGGGGCGTACCGGGCGGCGAGTTCACAGGCAACATCGAGGGCGACGACCTCTTCAAGGGACTGGTCGACGTGGTGGTCGCCGACGGCTTCACCGGGAACGTGACACTGAAGACCATCGAGGGCACCGTCCAGATGATGGAGGCCGAACTCCGTGCCGCCCTGACCGGCACCCGGCGGGCCAGGCTCGGGGGCGCCCTGCAACGGCCGCAACTGCGTGAGCTCCAGGCCCGGCTGAACTCCGACACCTACGGCGGCGCGGTCGTGCTCGGCCTCAACGGCACTGTGGTCATCGCACACGGCGCCGCCAGTGCCAAGGCGATCACCTCCGCCTGCGCGCTGGCGCAGGACCTGGCGGCCGGGCACATCGTGGAGCGGATCAGGGACCAGGTCGTCGGG
>JAOPYM010000546.1 GCA_025964615.1 Actinomycetes bacterium | reverse complement strand
CTCTGACGGAGAGAAGGTGATCCGTGATGACTGCGTTGCCTGTCGTCGGCGCGGCGCGCAAGCCGGGCTGGACGCTGGCGATCGTCTCGCTCGGGGTGGTCCTTCCAGCCTTGACTATCGCCCACAGTTGAGAGGCCGGTTCCGATCACGGAACCGGCCTTTTTATGCCCGGGCGGCTCCGCCGTGCAGAGAGCGCTGCCCCCGCCCGGAGGTGGCCGGTGGTGTCAGAGCTCGTCGCGTACCGTCCACAGTTCCGGGAACAGGTCCTGCTCGGCTGCTCTGCGGAGCCACGACAGGCCACTGGATCCTCCTGTGCCGGGCTTGGCTCCCATGGCCCGCCTGACAGCGGTCAAGTGCCGTTGCCGCCAGCGGATGGCGCGCTCGGCCGTGTCGAGCAGGAGTTCGGCGAGCTCCATCAGGTCGCCGTACCCGGGACTGGTGTAGACGATCTGCCAGGCCTTCTGTACCTCGGCGTGCGGCTCGTAGGGCCGGGTCCAGTCGCGGTCGAGGTGCGAGAGCGGGATCGGCAGGCCCCGGCGGTGCAGCACGGCGAGGACGTCGTCGTACAGACTTGGTGACCCGAGCGCTACGGTGAGCCCGGTGTGCACCTCGGGCATGCCGATGTACGGGGCGAGCATCGCGGCGGACTTGTTGCCCAGCAGGAACTCCAGATACCGGTAGGCGTACGACTGGAATCCGGACGCCTCGCCCAGTTCGTCGCGGAAGGACCCGAACTCCATCGGCGTGAGCGTGGCCAGCAGGTCCCATGAGCCGGCCAGGACGTCCTGCGTGTTGAGCGCATGGCGCAGTGCGCCCGCAGCTCCGTCCAGGTCGTCGGCGCGGAGCGCCTGCTGTGCCTGGGTCCATTCGTGCCGCAGCAGTCCGAACAGCAGCTCCATGACCTGCGTGGCCACCACGAACGACCGTTCGGCGCTCACCCCGGTCCGTGGTCTCTGCAGTGCGTGGAGCGCGTCGATTCTGGCGTACGCGCTGTACGGCGTGACCTCGGGCCCGAACGAAAGCCGGGGCGTGGTCACCTTCCCCGTCATCATGTCCCTGCCTCCTTCGTACCCCTAGGACCATTCTGTGCCGGTCGGCGGGTTTGATGAAGGGGCACCGTATGCCGATTGGCGGCTCTGGCTTACTGTTCAAGAGGTATTTACCGGATCGAGCTTTCGAATCGGGAGGGCGCGCATGGATTCGGTGGACAGGCGGTTGCTGCAGGAGCTGCAGGCCGACGCGAGGTTGTCCTTCAACGAGCTCTCGAGGCGGGTGAAGCTCTCCTCCCCGGCCGTGGCCGAGCGGGTACGGCGGCTTGAAGGGGACGGTGTGATCGCCGGGTACCACGCGCATGTCGATCTCGCGCGGGCCGGGCGCCCCATCTCGGCCCTCGTTCAGGTGCAGTGTTATGGGCCGCGCTGCGTGCTGCGCGACCCGGAGGTCGGTACCTGGCCCGAGGTCCTGCAGCTGCACAGGGTGACCGGCGGCGCCTGCTGTGTGCTGATGGTGGCGGTGGCGACGATGGCCGACTTCGAGGCGCTCATCGACCGGCTCGCGGAGTACGGGCAGCCGTCCAGCACGATGATCCTGTCGAGCCCGGTGCAGTGGCGTCCGGTGGTGACGGCATGAGCCGTGACGTGCTGACCAGGCCCTCGCCGCCGCCCGATCACACCTTTGCGTACGGCCCGCACCCCGACCAGGTCATCGACGTCCGGCTGCCCCCTGAGGGGATCCGGAGTGCCCCCGTCGTCGTGTTCGTGCATGGCGGGTTCTGGCGGGAGGAGTACGACCGGATGCACGCAGGGCCGCTGGCGAGCGCACTGGCCGAGGCCGGCCACGTCGTCGCGGTCCCCGAGTTCCGGCGGTCCGGTGTACGGGGCGGGGGATGGCCGGAGACGTTCGATGATATCGCGGCAGCACTGGACGCCGCCGGAGAGCTGGTCGCGTCCTTGGGCGCCGGCCCGGAGCGGATCGTATGGGCGGGGCACTCGGCGGGCGGGCATCTCGCGCTCTGGGCTGCGGCACGGCACCGCCTTCCGCCGGGTTCGCCCTGGCACTCGGCCGTCCGGCCGTCCGGGGTCGTCTCGCTGGCAGGCTGCTGTTCGCTGGAACTCTGCGACGCCTGGGGCCTGGGAGCCGGTGCGGCGGCGGCGCTGATGGGCGGCTCGCTCGCCGGCGTACCCGAGCGGTACGCGGTCGCCGACCCTGCGGCGCTGCTGCCCCTGGGCGTCCCCGTCACACTCGTGCACGGCGCGGAGGATCTTACGGTCCCGGTCGCGATGAGCAGGGAGTACGCGGCCATGGCTGCCGGGGCCGGGGACATTGTCACGCTCCGTGAACTGCCCGGCATCGAGCATTTCGGGCTGATCGACCCTCTCTCCGCCGCCTGGCCGCACGTACTCGGTGCCATCGCCGCGATGGTCTCCTGAGGCTCCCCCTCCACCTCGGTGCAGGTGGACCTGACCAGCAGGTCGTGTTCGATCGCCCCTACGTGCTCCTGGTCCGCGACACCCGGACCGGGGAGCCGCTCGTCCTCGCCCGGGTCGCTGATCCGGTACGCCTGACGGGCGGTGGCCTCCGGCTGTACGGTCTGCCGTTATGGCGACTAGTTGGCAGGATATGTGGCACCTTGTGGTGGCGGTGCTCCTGGGGTACGCGCTCGGTTTCGAGCGGGAGATCCGCGGCGCCGCGGCGGGTGTGCGGGTCTTCACACTGATAGGCATCGGCTCGGGCGTGGTCGGCATGCTCGCCCACGACGGCTCCCCGAACGCGCTCGCCGGCGTCATCACCGGGATCGGGTTCATCGGCGGTGGCCTGGTCTTCGGCCAGGACGTCGGCAAGGAGCACCTCGTCCACGGGATCACGACGGCCGCGGCCATCTTCGGCATGGCGGGACTCGGGGCCGCCGCCGGGCTCGGGCACGTGATGCTGGCGGTGACCGGTGGGGCACTGGCGATCCTCGTCCTGGAGACCAGGCACATCAGGGGCCTGCGGTTCCTGGACGCGCGTCACTGGGCAGGCAGGTTCCGCGACGATGACCAGCCGAGGGTGGTCAGCGCCGCGCCGATGGCAGAGTCCATGCCAGCGCAGCGGTGACCACGGCGAGGGCGGCCTCGGTCAGTTCGGCCGTGACGGTGGCGGTACCGAAGCCATCTCTGTCGGCGACGGTGAAGAACAGCGTGCCGATGCCCGCGACGCCGACCGCGACCGCGATCTGCTGAGTGGTCGTCCACACGCCGCCGGCGACCCCGGTGCGCTCCGCGGGCACACCATGGAGCACCACCCCGAGCAGCGGGATCGCGACCAGGCTCTGGCCAAGTCCGATCACCGCCTCGGCGGGGGCCAGGGAGAGCGGTGTCAACTGCTCGTACCCGGTCCAGGCCTGCAGCGCGACCGTCGCGAGCCCCAGCGCGAACAGGATCGCTCCGCCGACGAGCACCAGCCTGCCAAAGCGGGCGGCGAGGCGCCGGGCCAGCAGCGACCCGACCAGGAAGCAGAGCGCAAAAGGCGTGAGGGTGAGGCCTGCGGCCACCGGGCTGTAGTGCAGCCCGTACTGCAGTGACACCGTGGTAGTCAGCATCATGCCTCCGAAAGAGGCGAAGAGCGCAAGCCCGACGAGCAGGCCCCTGCGCATGCCGGGGGACTGCAGCAACGACGGCGGCAGCAGGGGAAGCCCGCCCCGCCGCTCCTCCCGGATCTGGGTGCTCGCGAACAGCGCGGCGGCGACCGGCGAACCGGCCAACAGGCCCCAGCACCAGAGCGGCCAGCCCTCGTCCCGGCCGAGTGTCAGCGGCACGAGCAGCAGCACGACGGCCGCGCCGAGCAGCGCGGTGCCACTGCCGTCGATCGGAGCGGCCTGCTGGGCACGGCTCTCGGGCACCACCCGCCGGGCGGCGATCAGCCCGATCACGCCGACCGGGATGTTGATCAGGAACGCGGGCCGCCAGGAGAGGCCGAAAAGGTCCGCGGAGACCAGCAGCCCCCCGAGGACCTGCCCGGCCGCGGCGGCGACGCTCATGATCGCGCCGAAGATGCCGAGCGCCCGCTGGCGGGCGGCACCCTCGTAGTTGACCTGGATGGTGGCGAGCACCTGGGGAACCAGCAGCGCGGCGGTCGCTCCCTGCAGGATCCTCGCGGCGATCAGGATGCCGGTGGTCGGGGCGAATCCGCAGAGCGCCGAGGCGAGGGTGAAACCCGTCATCCCGGTGAGGAACAGGCGGCGGCGGCCGAAGGTGTCGCCGAGCCGCCCGCCGATCACCAGAAAGCAGGCGTAGGAGACGCTGTAGCCGGCCACGATCAGTTCCAGCTCTGCCGGCCCCGCGTGCAGCGTGCGGGTCAGCGTCGGCAGCGCCACATTGACGACGAACACGTCGATGACGTTGAGAACGTTGCCGAGCAGGATGACGGGCAGCAGCCACCTTCCGGGACTCGCTGCGGCTGATCGGGGAGTGGTGATCGCTAGGGTCATGGGTTCAGACTGCTGTGCCGTCTAACCGGGTACCAGGAGCCTGGTTATCCTGGTACCAGGAGCACCAGGCAGACCGCTTCAAGACACGGCATCCTGGAAGGGTGACCTTGACGATCTCAGCGAACCGTACGGTGGACGCCGCGCGGCGCCAGGAACTGGCGGCGTTCCTGCGCTTCCGGCGCGACCGGCTGGCCCCCGAATCGGTCGGCCTCATCTCGGTCGGCAGACGGCGGGCGCCGGGACTGCGCCGTGAGGAGGTCGCGCAGCTGGCCGGGGTGGGGGTGACCTGGTACACCTGGCTCGAACAGGGCCGCTCGATCAATGTGTCCGCGCAGGTGCTGGGCGCGATCGCCAGGGCGCTGCAGCTCGACGGCAGCGAGAACAGCCACCTGTTCACCCTTGCCGGGCTGCCCGATTCGGCCGGCGAACCCGAGGACGCGCTGGCCGCCGGATCGATGGAGGCGATCCTCAACGGTCTCGATCCGCTGCCCGCGTACTCGGTCTCCGCCCGCTACGACGTGCTGGCCTGGAACCGGGCAGGGGCCGCAGTGCTGGGCGACTTCGGCGCGCTGCCGCCGGAGCGCCGCAACATCCTCTGGCTGCTGTTCACCCAGCCCGCCTGGAAGGAGCTGATCCACCGGTACGAGACCGAGACCGGGATCAACTGTGTCGCGCGCTTTCGCCGGTACTTCGCCGCGCACGTCGGCGATCCGGCCTGGCAGCATCTGGTGGACGAGCTGTCGGAACGGTCGCCCGAGTTCCGCCGGTTGTGGGCCAGGCATGAGGTGTCCGCGAGGACACCCAAGGTCAAGCGCTTCAATCATCCGGTGGCCGGTGAACTGTGGCTTGCGGCGAGCACCCTGTGGCTCGCGGACCAGCCCGGCGACCGCCTGGTCGTCTACACCCCGGTGGACGCCCACGGCCAGGAGATGATCCACCGGCTGTCGGAAGGCGGCCCCTGGGCACCCTGGACCGATTAACTCCAGCTATGTGGGGCACGTCGCCGTCGAGGTGATCCGCCGTCACCAGGGCCCGCGCTCATGGATCCTGGATTGTCCCGTTCTGGCCTACGGTGCCGGCGTCCGGGTGATCGACAGCAGGGGGACCACATGCGGGACCGAGTTCTCGTGCTGCCTGCGGCGCCGACGCTGACCGCGCAGCTGCTTGCCGACGCCGCCCGGGCACGCGGCATGGGAGTACGGATCGGTGCCGTCACAGGAGCGTCGCCGAAGGCGGAGAGCGGGCCTGCCCCCGGCAGGCGTCCCTGATGTGGCCGGGGACGTCGAGCCTGCGGTCAGGCCTGCTGGTTGGCGGCGGCCCGCAGGTTCCAGACGTCCTTGTCGAAGTAGGCCGCGTAGGAGATCCAGTTGACGCTGCCGCCCTTCTGGTATCCGCCCAGTACCCCGACCACCTGCCCGACCCGGGTTGCGGGTTTGTAGTTCATGAGCCAAGGGCTGCCACTGGTGCCGTTGGTGTAGCCGTCGCAGTCGAAGCGCATCTGGTAGGTCGACTGCTTCTTGGTCGTGTTGCGGCAGTAGATCGGATGGTCGGCGGTCTCGTACCGGATGTCGGGGTACCCGTCCACGTAGACGGAGTTGGTGAAGCCCTTGTCCTTCACGAGGGTGTTGTTGCCGACGACCTGGGCGATCTGCTTGCCGTCGCTCGGCCGAGGGCTGATGGCGATGAAGCCGAAGTCGAGATCGGGGTCGGTGCTTCGCCGCCAGCCGCTCGGCACGATGAGGAGCTTGGCGGTCCACATGCCGTACGGCATCGTCTTCGCGTCGTACTTCGGGACGAACGCGACGTTCGTGGCGTAGCCGGAGCCCTTGCCACCGTGGATGCAGTGCGCCGCGGTGATCAGCAGGTTCTTCTTGGAGCTGTCAATCACGCTGGCCGTGCAGTAGTGGTCGCCCGTCCCGTTGTGCAGGAACAGCGCGCCCAGGGACGGAAGCCCGTGGAAGTAGGTGCCGGTCTTCCAGCCGCTGGGAGCGGTGGCGACCCGGGCCGCCGATCGGCTAGGCGCCGCGGAAGCCGTCACGCCCAGCGGGATCGCAGCCTTCATTCGGGCCGGGGTCCAGTACGACGTGGTGGCAGCAGCCTCGGTGGCGCTGATCCGGCGGCCGGTCGCGGTGGCCGTGGCGTCCCCGCCGGTCGTTACGACCACGACCGCCCCGCCGGCCACCACGAGACCGGCCACGACGGCGCTTGGGAGTACGGCCCGCACCACACGCTGTCTGTTCACAACCACCCCGTAGACCTCGAAAGCACAAGCGATCACCGTGGACCAGGGTCACCATAGGGGTACAAGCGGCATCAAGACGGTGAAATCGCCCGTTTGAGGGGAACTCTCAGATTCGGTGCCGGATAGTCACCAGGTGGAACGCTCCGAGGTGTACCCAAGCAAGTGCTTGACCGAATGTGGCGCAGGTCATATAACCGGCGAAGACGTTGATGCGTCCCACCCCTCGGCCACGGTCGCGAACGTAGCCGGACCGTCACCGCACGGCACCGTTGTGCCGTGCCCGTTCCGTGTGCTGAATCGTCCAGGGCGGCCATAGGCGCGAGCCACCCCGGACCCTGTAGTGGTCACGAAAGCAGGGAACCGGGCATGAACTCGTCTTCACACGACCCCGAAACCACCGTCTCAGGCCCCTCGCGCCGCGGCGTTCTCGCCGCCGCCGGAGTGGCCGCCCTCGGCGCCGCGACCGGCTGGATCCCCGTCTTCACGGTTCCGGTGGCCAGTGCGGCCTCCACGCTGGCGACCCCGCCGAACTTCCCCGGCTCGATCTCCCTGTACCAGCAGGCGTACCAGAACTGGTCAGAAGAGATCAACATCCAGGCCGCCTGGACCTGTGCTCCGGCCACCCCGGCCGATGTGGTCACCATCGCCAACTGGGCGAACGCCAACGGCTACCGGGTCCGGGCCAAGGGCAAGGGGCACGGCTGGTCGCCGCTCCTGGTCCCCAACGGTTCCGATGTCACCAAGGTCATCCTCGTTGACACCACTCAGCACCTCACCGCGGTGTCGGTGAACACCGGCGGATCGCCGAAGACGGTGACCGCACAGACCGGTCTCACCATGGACGACCTGATGGTGACCCTGGAGAACGCCGGCTGTGGCTTCCTGACCATCCCGTTCCCCGGGGGCATCACCGTCGGCGGCGTACTCGCCATCAACGCGCACGGTTCGGGGATCCCTGCGGCCGGTGAGAGCCGGCCGAACGGGACGACCTACGGCTCGATGAGCAACACCGTCCTGTCGCTGACCGCCGTCGTCTGGAGTACGGCGCAGAACGCCTACGTGCTCAAGACCTTCCAGCGGACCGACCCGGACATCCAGGCGTTCCTCGCCCACCTCGGGCGGGCGTTCGTCACCGAGGTCACCATGCAGGTGGGCTCGAACCAGAACATGCGCTGCCAGAGCTGGTACAGCACGCAGGTCACCGACGTCTTCGCGCCGCCCGCCAGCGCCGGTTCCAGCTCGTTCGCCAAGCTCGTCGACAAGTACGGCAGGGTCGAGGTGCTCTGGTTCCCGTTCACCACGGTGCCGTGGATCAAGATGTGGTCGGTGTCGCCGAGCCAGCCGCTCTTCTCCACGAAGGTCACCTCGCCGTACAACTACACCTTCACCAACTTCGTCACCCAGGCCGAGTCCGACTTCCTCACCAACGTCGTCAAGGGCAACGTGTCGGGCACGTCGACCTTCACCAACGGCGAGATGGCGGTGATCGGGTCCGGTCTGATCACGACGGGGACCTGGGACATCTGGGGCAAGTCCAAGAACCTCTGGCAGTGGGTCAAGCCGACCACACTGCGGATCGTCGAGACGGGCTTCGCCGTCATCACCTCGCGGGCCAACATTCAGCGGGTCGTCAGCGAGTTCTACAACCAGTACGTCACCACGATCAATGCCTTCAAGGCCAACGGTGAGTACCCGATGAACATGCCCTTCGAGATCCGGGTCAACGGGCTGGACAAGCCCAGTGAGGTCGACGGGGTCTCCGGCGCGGTCAGCCCGCAGCTGTCGTCGCTGCGGCCGCGGCCCGACCACCCCGAGTGGGACGTCTGCGTCTGGCTGGACATGGGCACCATCCCGGGTACTCCGCACTGCAACGAGTTCTACACCCAGATGGAGACGTGGATCATGTCCAACTACTCCGGCTCGTACGCCACCGTGCGGCCGGAGTGGTCCAAGGCGTGGGCGTGCACGGCCAGCGGAGCGTGGACGGACAACACGGCCCTCACCTCCACCATCCCGGCCGCGCTGAACGCCGGCCAGCCGGCGGGTGACAACTTCGACAAGGCCCGGGCCACCCTCAACTCCTACGACCCGAACCGCATCTTCAGCAACACCTTCCTCGACGTCCTGCTTCCGTAACCCTCACCCGTTGAGTCGTGGCGTTTCCCGCACTCTCGGAGGAAAAAGTGCGGGAAACGCCACGGGTCGACGGAAGGTGCCGGAGCTGTGGCGGCTAGGGAAGGGCGCTGGGCGCTGGGCTGGGATATGCAGGGGGTTCGTCCTGAATCGCTCCTGAGGAGACGAGAGCCTTATGGCCGACTTCCAGCTCGGACGCAGACCTCCGAAGAACGCCCCCGCACTCCTGCTCGCCGACTTCCTGACCGGCCAGGTGCCCGCACACCCCGTGTCAGCCGACCACTTCGCGAAGATCACCGACTGGGGCCTGTGGGGCAACGACACCTATGGCGACTGCGGGCCCGTTTCCTACGGGAACCTTCGCAAGCTCATCTCGCTGTATCTGGCGGGCTCCGAGGACGACATCACCCAGAACGACGTGTTCGCCCTCTACACCCTCGTCAACCCGACGTTCGATCCCAACTTCCCCGGCGGGCCCGGCGACGCCGGTGTCGACATGCAGACCATGCTCGAACTGGCCCTGCAGAACGGCTTCGCGGGCCGCAAGCCACTCGGCTTCGCCAAGGTGGACATCTCGAACCTCGATGAGGTGCGGGCGGCCATCTCGATTTTCGGCGGGTTGCTGCTCGGCGTGAAACTGGAAGTCGACCAGAAGACACAGACCACCGCCGGTGGGCCCTGGGACTTCTCCCAGTCCCCGGACTGGGGCGGGCACGCCGTCCTGGCCGGGCTCTACACCTCCGACCCCGCCGCAGGCCAGGCGGACGTGTCGGTGATCAGCTGGGCGCGGATGCTCGGCACCACAGACGCGTTCGAGCAGAACCAACTCGAGGAGGCCTGGGTCGTCATCTTCGATGAGCACCTGCAGCACCCCACATTCCAGCAGGGTGTCGATCTGGCCGCCTTGGCGGACGCCTACCGGCGGCTCACCGGCAGGGACTTCCCGGTGCCCGTCACCCCGGCACCGCCGCAGGCCGGCGGCGGCGCCCTGCAGGACGTCGCCGACACCGCCAAGAAGATCGTCGGCGAGCTCCAGGACCTGTTGCACCGCCACGGGCACTGAAAGAGATCGCCGGCTCGGCGATGCTGAGGCCGCTGACCCGCCGGCCCGGCGGTGCCAGGGCCTACGGGTCAGCGGTGCACCGGATCGACCCGGCGGCCGGTGTGGTCGAAGAACAGCACCTGGGGCAGGTCCACGGCGAGACGGACCGTGTCGCCGACCTTCCAGCCCCGGCTGGAGCCGAGCCGGATCAGCACGTCCGAGCGGCGGTGGCTGCCCACGTGCCCATCGGCCGCCGGCTCGTCCGGTTCGGGACGGTGCCGGACGGTCCGCCGCAGGGCGTCCAGCGGGCGGGTCCTGGCCTTGACCGGGACGGGGACCCGGCGGCCGATCCGGTCGGACTCCAGGACGGTCATCCCGGTCTCCACCTGGGCCAGCCACTCGTGCCCGTGGAACTCAAGGGCCCGCACCCGGCCGGACAGTATTGGGGCGGTGGTGGGCGTGTCGGCGGGAGTGACCGCGTCGGAGCGGATGCCGACGATGACCGGCGATCCGTGGTGGCCGGCGAGGGCGTGCACCCTCGGATCCGTCCATGGGACGAGCAGGCTCTGCGCCCCGCAGTCGAGCAGCACACCCTGTCCCGGGATCGCCCGCGCCGTAGCCCCGAGCAGGTTGATCTGCGGGGTGCCCAGGAACGATGCGGTGAAGGCCGTCGCTGGGTCGCCGTACACCTGGGCGGGGGTACCGACGTCCTCCAGCACGCCGTCCCGCAGGATCGCGATGCGGTCGGCCAGGGTCAGCGCCTCCACCTGGTCGTGTGTGACGTACACCGTGGTGGCCCCGATGCTGCGGGCCAGCGAGCCGATCTCGAGCCGCAACTCGGTGCGGAGCGTCGCGTCCAGGTTGGACAGCGGCTCGTCCATCAGGAACAGCGCCGGCTCACGGATGATGGCCCGGCCGATCGCCACGCGCTGCTTCTGCCCGCCGGAAAGGGTGGCAGGCCGACGGTCGAGCGTGGGGTCGATGCCAAGGGCGCGGGCCATCTCGACGACCTTCCCCCGGATCTCCGCGCGGTCGTCATGGGCGCGTTCCAGCGGGAACGCCAGGTTGTCGCGGACCGAGAAGTGCGGGTAGAGGGCGCTGTTCTGGAACACCATCGCCACGTTCCGCTCGCGCGGGGTCAGGTTGTTGGCGAGCTGGTCGCCCAGCCACAGGTCGCCGGAGGTGATCTCCTCCAGCCCGGCGATCATCCGCAGGACGGTCGACTTGCCGCATCCCGACGGCCCGAGCAGAACGAAGAACTCACCGTCGTGGATCTGCAGCCGCAGCCCTCTGATGGCGAGATGGCCGCCCGGGTAGATCTTGCTAACCGAGTCGAGCAGAACACCGGTCATCGCACACCCTTTATGGTCTAGGCCACATAAGTAGACCGGGTCCGGTGCAAGTTGTCCATACCGCGACGTAGTGGCCGACGAGAGTCCGGAGCGATTCCGTGGGATGCCTGCGGCCACTGAGAATACGCTGGGAGCATGGCGAGGCTTCTGGTGGTGGAGGACGACGAGAGCATCGGTGAGGTTCTTGAGTCACGCCTGCGCATGCAGGACTACGTGGTGGTACGGCGCGCGACCGGGCGGGGTGCGCTGCGCGAGGCCGGGCTGGGCGACTTCGACCTGATCCTGCTCGACCTGGGACTGCCCGACCTGGACGGGGTGGAGGTCTGCCGGCGGCTCCGTGACATCCAGCCCGGCTGCGTGCTGATGATGCTCACCGCGCGGCAGGACGAGATGGACGTGGTCGTCGGCCTGGAGGCCGGGGCGGACGACTACGTGACCAAGCCGTTCGGCTTCGGCGAGCTGATCGCCCGGATCCGCGCGCACCTGCGTCGCGGTGCGCCCGCCGGGGCCGTCCATCGGGTTCTCACCGTCGGTGACCTGAAGGTGGACACGGCGGCCCGCCGCTGCCTGCTCGGCGGGCAGGAGGTGACGCTGCGCAGCAGGGAGTTCGACCTGCTGGCCCGGCTCGCCGCCCAGCCGGGCACCGCTGTCAGCCGGGAGGATCTGATGGCCGATGTCTGGGACAAGAACTGGTTCGGTTCGACCAAGACCCTCGACGTCCACGTGGCCGCGCTCCGTGCCAAGCTTGCGGCCGCCACCGGCTCCGAGCCGGTGGCGGTTCCGCTGATCGCCACGCTGCGCGGCCACGGGTAC
>JAOPYM010000520.1 GCA_025964615.1 Actinomycetes bacterium | reverse complement strand
CCACATCCACGACTGGCTCCGTTGACTCGTGGCGTTTCCCCCACCGTGCGCGCGATCGGTGCGGGAAACGCCACGACTCAACGGGCCGTCTTCACCGACGCGGACCGGTTCGAGATCCTGCGCGACGCCAAGGACCACGTGGGCTTCGGCGGGCCCGGCCCGCACTTCTGCCTCGGCGCTCACCTGGCCCGCCGAGAGATCACCGTGATGTTCCGTGAGCTGTTCGCCCAGCTGCCCGGCATCCGCGCCACCGGCGAGCCCGACCGGCTGCTCTCCAACTTCATCAATGGCATCAAGCGCCTGCCGTACGCGGGGGCGCCGGCCAGGGCGCTGCGGCTGACCGACGACGAGCGGGAGTACATCTTCAACCTCGCAGGCGGGCGTGCGGAGCCGCCGCCCGGCCCGCCGCACGAGGTGCCACAGGGCATCCTGCAGCTACTCCTGCGGGTGGTCGGCGCCCAGGACCTCACCGGATCACGCGCAGGGACTTGAGCAGCGCGGTGACGTCGGGCAGGAGCTTCGCGGCCGGCTTGGCCACCGACACCTCGAAGATCCCCGGGACTCTGCGGCCGGTGTCCACGGCGACGATCACCAGGGTCCGGTCGACGGAACCGCCATGGGCCCGGAAACCGGCGAGCCAGGCGGCGTGCCCTGAGACCTTCAGCGGCTCGCCCGCCAGCGGAGTGAGGCTGACGAGCAGTCCCTTCGCCCACTGCCCGGCGTCGAGTTCGGCGGCTGCCCGCAGATGCTGCGGCCCGGTCGCCCGTGCCGCGAGCAGGCTGTCCAGTGGCGCGGAATAGGCCCCGGCCAGCCACTGGAACGCGGGCTTCTGAACGGTGTCCTCGATCCCGGCGGTGTGCGAGCCGACCCCCGTCATCGGCCGCCACGGGGCGCTGAGCCGGGCGTACGCCAGGCCCGCCGCCCGGTCGACCACCCAGCCCGACGACTTGGTGGCCTTTCCCGGGTACGGCCGGAGCGGGCCGGCAGCCGGGCCCGCCGGCGTCCACACGACCGGCGTGGCGGCCTGCACCGCCGGGGCCACCGGATAGGAACCGGGGTACGGGTCGGGTCCACGGGCCGGGCGGCTCGTCAGGTTCATCACGACACCGGCCGTCAGTGCGACGATCGCCGCAGCGTTCACGCCCAGCACGACGATCAGCGTCCGGCGCTGCCGCTTCCCGCTCAACTCCTGCACTATCGATAGCGTAGGCCCCTTCTGCCGCAGGGATCTACCGCAGCTCGCGCTTGAGGATCTTGCCGGTTGCGGTCATCGGGAGGGCGTCCCTGAACTCGACGACCCGCGGGTACTTGTAGCCGGCGAACTGCTCCTTGCCCCAGGCGATCAGCTCGGCCTCGGTCGTCTGCGATCCGGGGGTCCTGATGACGTACGCCTTGATCTCTTCGCCGTGCGACTCGTGCGGCACGCCCACGACGGCGGCCAGGGAGACGGCCGGGTGGGTCATCAGGACCTCTTCGATCTCGCGCGGGTAGACGTTGAAACCACCCCGGATGATCATGTCCTTGGACCGGTCGATGATGTAGTAGTAGCCCTCGTCGTCGCGGCGGGCCACGTCACCGGTGCGGAACCAGCCGCCGGAGATGGCGTCCGCGGTCGCCTCGGGCCGGTTGTAGTAGCCCTTCATGACGTTGTGGCCGCGAATCGCGATCTCGCCGGGCCCCTCGCCCTCGATCGTCTTCCACTCGTCGTCGATCAGCCGCAGCTCGACACCCCAGATCGGCAGCCCGATCGAGCCCGGCTTGGTCGGCCGGTCCGGCCGGTTGAAGGAGGCGACCGGCGAGGTCTCCGACAGGCCGTACCCCTCGAGGATGTCCACTCCGAACTTGGCCTTCACACCCTTGAGGACCTCAAGGGGCAGCGCGGAGCCACCGGAGACCGCGACCGTCAGGCTCGCCGAGATCGCGGCGACGTCCTCGGCGGCGGTGTCGTCGGTGAGCAGGGCCCAGTACATGGTCGGCACGCCGCCGAACAAGTTCACCCTCTCCTTGACCATCACCTCGACCACGGCCTTCGGCTCGAACCTCGGTACGAGCACCAGGGTCGCCCGCCGGTAGATGCCGACGTTCATGATGCAGGTCTGCCCGAAGATGTGGAACAGCGGCAGCGTGACCAGGAAGGTGTCGTGCAGGCCACGGTCGAACAGGGTGTCCGAGACCATCACGTTCATGAGCAGGTTCTGGTGGCTGAGCTCCGCGCCCTTCGGCTGGCCGGTCGTGCCGCTGGTGTAAAGGATCACCGCGGTGTCGTCCGGAGCGGTCAGTACGGTCTCGAACGTGCTGTTCTGGCCGCCCAGCGCCTGCCAGAACAGCTCCGCGCCCTCGATCGGCGACTCGGTCGCGGCCAGCCCGGCGGCCGGGAGCAGGAAGAAGTGCTCACAGCCCTCGACCTCGCCGAACCCCGCCCAGCCCGCCTCGCCGAGCGCCAGCTCCGGGGTGCCCTCGAAGCAGAAGAACGCCTTGGCGTCGGAGTCGCCCAGGTGATAGGCGATCTCACGCGGCTTGAGCAGCACATTCAGCGGTACGACCACCGCCCCGGCCTTGAGGGCGCCGAAGTAGATCATGGGGAAGTACGGCAGGTTCGGTGAGGCGATCGCGACCTTGTCACCGGGACCGATTCCCCGCGAGACGAGCAGGTTCGCCACCTGGTTGGCGACCGTCTCGAGCAGGCCGTAGGACAGCCGCATGTCGCCGAAGACCAGCGCGTCACGGTCGGGCGTCTCGTGTGCCGCATCGCTGAGAAGGACGGACAGGTTGAGCATGACTCTCCTCGACGGGGCGGGGGACGGCTTGTTACCCGTGAGTGTACGTAAGCCCCAACGGAGAAAGGCGTGGGGGTTCGAGCGAGCGCTTGTTCGGGGCGATTATGCGGGGACTATGTTGACGATCTTCGGGGCGCGGACGATGACCTTGGCGGCACCCGCGGGGCCGAGGGCCGCACGGACCTTCTCCGAGGCCAGCGCCAGGCGTTCCAGATCCGCGGCCGAGATGTCCGGCGGTACGTCCAGGCGGTCACGCACCTTGCCCGCCACCTGCACCACGCAGACCACCGAGGACTGGACCAGGAGCGCCGGGTCGGCCGCCGGCCAGCCCGCCTTCGCCACCGAGGCGGCCAGGCCCAGCTCCGACCACATCTCCTCAGCCGTGTACGGCGCGAACAGCGACAGCAGCACCGCCACCGTCTCCGCAGCCTCGCGCACCGCCGGATCACCCGCACCGGGCCCCGAGTCGATCGCCTTGCGGGACGCGGACACCAGCTCCATGATCCGCGCGATCGCCACGTTGAAGCGATGCGACTCGACCAGCTTGGTGACCTCGTCGATCATCCGATGAGTGACCCTGCGCAGGCTCTGGTCGCCTGCCGCGCTGTCGGCAGAGGGCGGCGAGGTCACCTCGGCGGCGATCCGGTGCGCCCTGGCCAGGAACTTCACCGACGCGGCCGGGGACACGTCCGCCCAGTCGATGTCGTCCTCTGGCGGCCCTGCGAAGATCATCGTGAGCCGGACCGCGTCCACGCCGTAGTCGTCGATCTGCTGCGTCAGCTCGACCAGGTTCCCCGTCGACTTCGACATGCCCTTGCCGTTCAGGATCACCTGGCCCTGGTTGAGCAGCCTGGTGAACGGCTCGGTGAAGTCCACCATCCCCATGTCGTACAGCACCTTGGTGAAGAACCGGCTGTACAGCAGGTGCAGGATGGCGTGCTCGACACCGCCCGTGTACTGGTCGACCGGCATCCACCTGCGGACCTGCTCGACGTCGAACGGCCCGTCCTCGAAACGGGGCGAGCAGTACCGGAAGTAGTACCAGGACGAGTCCACGAAGGTGTCCATGGTGTCGGTGTCCCGCTTGGCGGGGCCGCCGCACTTCGGGCAGTCCACGTTGACCCACGCCGACGCCGCCGCCAGCGGCGAGGCCCCCTTGGGCGCCAGGTCCGCGCCGCGCAGGTCCTCGGGCAGCCGCACCGGCAGCTGGTCGTCGGGGACGGCCACCTCACCGCAGGACTCGCAGTGGATGATCGGGATCGGGGCGCCCCAGAACCGCTGCCGGGACACCAGCCAGTCACGCAGCCGGAAGTTCACCGCCGCCGCGCCCAGGCCCTTTTCCGCCAGGATCGAGGTGATCCGGCCGATCGCCTCCGACTTCGGCAGCCCGTCGATCGGCCCGGAGTTGACCAGCCTGCCCTCGCCCGCCGTCGCGACCCCGGTCTCGTTCGGGTCGTCCTCACCGGTGTCCACCACGACCCGTACCGGAAGGCCGAACTTGCGGGCGAAGTCCAGGTCGCGCTGGTCGTGCGCGGGCACCGCCATGATCGCGCCGTGCCCGTACCCGGCCAGCACATAGTCCGACGCCCACACCGGGATCCGCTCGCCGTTCACCGGGTTGATCGCGTGGCGGCCCAGGAAGACGCCGGTCTTCTCTCGGTCCATGGACTGCCGCTCGATCTCACTCTCCCGCGAGACCTGCTCCTTGTACGCCTCGAACGCCTCGCGCTGCTCCGGCGCGCACAGCTCGTCCGCCAGCGGCGCGTCCGCCGCGACCACGAAGAACGTCGCGCCGTACAGCGTGTCGGGCCGGGTCGTGTAGACGGTGACCGGCTCGTCCCTGCCCTCCACCGCGAACTGCACGTCGGCGCCCTCGGACCGGCCGATCCAGTTGCGCTGCATCAGCAGCACCCGCTCGGGCCAGTTGCCCTCCAGCTGCTTCATGTCCTCAAGCAGCCGGTCCGCATATTCGGTGATCTTGAAGTACCACTGGGTCAGGGTCTTCTTCTGGACCAGCGTGCCACAGCGCTCGCAGTGACCGTCGTTGATGACCTGCTCGTTCGCCAGCACCGTCTGGTCCTTCGGGCACCAGTTGACCAGGCCGCCCTTACGGTAGGCCAGTCCCCGCTCGAAGAAACGCAGGAACAGCCACTGCGTCCACTTGTAGTACTCGGGATCGGAGGTATGCAGCCTGCGCGACCAGTCGAACGACCCGGCATAGCGCTGGAACGACGCCAGCTGCGTCTCGATGTTGGCGTACGTCCATTCCGCCGGATGTGAATTGCGCTTGATCGCAGCATTCTCGGCGGGCAGCCCGAACGAGTCCCAGCCGATCGGGTGCAGGACGTTGAAGCCCTTCTGGAACCAGTACCGCGCGACGACGTCGCCGATGGCGAATGCCTCCGCGTGGCCCATGTGCAGGTCACCCGAGGGGTATGGGAACATGTCCAGCGCGTACCTGCGCTCGCCGTCCGCCCGATCGTCGGCGGCGAACGGGTTCAGCGCGGCCCACTCGGCCTGCCACTTGTCCTGGATCGCTCGCGGGTCGTAGTGCTGCTCTTCGGCGCTCATCTGTTTCCGGTCCTCTGGTACGGGTCGTACGGCGCTGCCAATGAAAAGGCCCCTCACGCATGAGGGGCTGCCACTCTGTCACCGTCCGCAGGACGTCAGCGCGGCCCGCGAAGAAGCAGCTGAACTCGCATACCCCAAGCCTAGCGCGTGCCCTTGGCGTTCGCTCCGCTCACGCGGCGCTTGGGCGCTTGACGCGCGGCCTTCCCTCGTCGTTCGGTCGCTGCGCTCCCTCCCTCCTCAGTCCAGGCCACGCGCGCCCAAGCGATCCAGGCCTGGCGCAGGGCGGCCTCGGCGCGCGGGCCGAGGCCGTTTCCCGGCGTTCCTCTGCTGTCAGATCTTGCGCAGTACGGCGACCACCCGGCCCAGGACCGATGCCTCGTCGCCGGCGATCGGGTCGTACGCCTTGTTCTGTGGTAGCAGCCAGACGTGATCGTCCTTGCGTTTGAAGGTCTTCACCGTCGCCTCGCCGTCGATCA
>JAOPYM010000516.1 GCA_025964615.1 Actinomycetes bacterium | reverse complement strand
CTCTCCCAGCCGAGCAGGTAGGCGGGGCCGCCGACGAGGGTGGAGTGGACAACGGGCGGTACGTACGGCATGTCTGAGGTGTACCCCGGACTGCCGAGTTGGTGCAGCTCACACCGTTACCAGCCGGTCGCCATGGTGGTCGCCTTCCGGAGAGACGACCCAGGTCGAACTCCCTACACGGCGTGATCGGGCTTGTCGTCGGAGTGCTGGGCGATGGCCATCTCGATGCATCTTGTGAAAGCAGACCGGGGCATCGGGTGATACACAGGCGACCGCCATCCGCGCCATGGAAAGGCAATCGATGAACGGCAGCCCCTCGTGACCGCTCTGTCCCGGGTCGGTGACCCGGCGAGAACGGACGACTTCACCGTGATCCAGCTGTCCCGCGACGAGCCCGAACGGTTCGGCGAGATCTTCGACGCGTACTTCGCCGAGATTCATCGGTACGTGGTGAGCCGGCTCGGCCCCGACGCCGCAGAGGATGTCGTCGCCGAGACGTTCCTGGCCGCGTTCCGCAAGCGCACCCTCTACGACGCGGACCGCGCAGGCGTACGTACCTGGTTGTACGGCATCGCCACCAACCTCATCGGCAATCACCGCCGGACCGAGGTGCGGGCGTTGCGCGCACTCGGCCGACGCTCTCCCGAACTTCGGGTGGAAGGGCATGACGACCGCGTCGCGGCCCAGGTCAGTGCCCAGGGTCTGCGACCGGAACTCGCGGCGGCCATCGCGAAGCTCAACAAGGGAGATCGCGACGTGCTGCTACTCGTCGCGCTCGCAGGGCTCGGCCATGACGAGATCGCCGTGGCTCTCGAGATCCCCTACGGGACGGTCGGGTCGCGGCTGAGCCGGGCCAGAAAGAAGCTACGCGCGGCGCTGGGCGGAACCAACCCGATGCTCGATCTGGAGGAGAACGACCGTGGATGACCTGAGGATGGTTCGGGACCTGTATGGGGAAGTCCCGCCGGCCCCGCAGCTCGAAGACAAGATCCGTGGACGGCTCGCCGTTCTCGGTATGGAACACGGAGATGGCCGGGCAACCGGCCGTCGCCGGATGGTGCCACGCCGCCGGGCGGCTGTCGGTCTCGGCCTGGTCGCGACAGCCGCAACGGTCGTGGGGGTCGCCACCCTGGGCGGCACCTCACCGGCCGCGCCGGGCCACCCGGCGCCGGCCAAGCCGGTAGAACTGTCGGCCCGGACGATCCTGCTCACTGCTGCTGAGAAGGCGGCGGCGGAGCCGATGGGCCGGTACTGGAGGGTCGACACGATGGGCGGCCAGTCGTACCACACCGGCCCGGCCACCGGTGGGTACACCGTGGTCGGCTACCCCACCGAGGAGTCCTCCTGGAGGGCCCTTTCGGAGTCCGACACCGACATGACGTACGACCGGGACCTGGGCGCGCGCCCGCTCACGGCGGCGGACAAGGCGGCCTGGGAGAAGGCGGGATCACCGAGCACCTGGAAGGTCTGGTCGAACGACCACTACGCCATGCTGAGCACGAAGCCGGGCGCCACCTACGGGACGTTGCCGGGCACCTGGAGCCAGAGTTCGACGACCCCGGCGCAGAAGAAGAAGCTCAAGAAGCTCGCCGCGCAGATGAAGGAGATGTGCAAAACCGACGCCAAAATCTGCGCAAAGGTGGAGTTCAACGCCATGAGCGGGGCGGACCGGCAGAAACTGGCATCGGATCCGGCCCGGTTCAAGGAACTGCTGTTCCCCGGTGGGGCCAAGGGCACCGCCGTGAAGGGACCGCTGGGTCCCGCCACCCAACTCATGGCGGCGTACGGCTTCCTGACCACGCAGCCCGCCTCGCCGCAGGTCCGGGCAGCGGCTTTCCGGCTGGTCGCAGGACTCCCCGACATCCGGTCGATCGGTAAGGTCCAGGACGCCGACGGACGCACCGGGGTCGGGCTGGCGGCCCGAGCCACGATGCAGGACGGCAGTGCCACGATCTTCGATGAAGTGCTCGTCCTGGACCCGATGACCTACAAGGTCCTCGGTGACCAGCGGGTCGTGGTGAAGGCGGGCGGAGCGGACCGCGGCATGAAGCCTGGCACGATCCTCTACCAGGATGTGGTCCTGGAGGCCGGCTGGACCAACGCGAGCCCGCACCACCCCTGACGACCTGGGCCCGGCGGTGACAGAGTCCCGAAGGGGGCCGCCGCCGGGCCTTGTGGCGTTTATTCAGCGTTCACGCCGTCCGCGCGCGCTGAACGCTCAGGTCCAGTCCTGATAGGTGAGACCGTTGCAGCCGTAGGAGCGCAGCCCGTAGCCGGAGCTGTCATCGATGCAGCGTCCCGTGTTCACGTTCCGCAGGGTGACGGAGCCGTCGGGGTTCTGACCGGCGAACGCGGTCCCGGAGCCGGAGCCGGCGAGCGTGAGCGCCGCCGTAGCCGTGACAGCGACGATGGCGCCGGCTCCCCGGGCAGCGAGATTTTTGCGCATGCGCATGATCTGTTCCTTTCCACGAGAACTCCGGCCGCTACCAGAAGCGGCTTATGGAGGACGAGCGGGAATCGCATTGTCCGTCGGCCGACTTTAAGGGCCCGGACCGCGCGTTCTTAGCGGCGGGGACGCGCGCTCGGGTGTGCGCCCGCACTAAGGAATAACCCCAGTGCTCATGGCGCGCCGGACTTCGGCGAGGGTCTGATCGGCGATGGCGTTGCCCTTGTCGTTGCCAGTGGTGAGGACCTGCCGCAGGTAGCTGCGGTCGGCGGCGTACTTGGTGCGCCGGGCTCGGATTGGGCGCAGGAATTCGTTGACCGCCTCTGTAACGGTCTGTTTGAGTGCGGCGGCTCCGCCGGTCCCGATGTCCTGGGCCACCTGGTGCGGATCGCGGTCTTGGCAGAGCGCCGCCAGCAGGACCAGGTTGGAGATTTCCGGGCGGGTGTCGGGCTCGTAGGTGATGTGGCGGTGGGTGTCGGTCTTGGCCTGCTTGATCAGCTGGGCGGTCTGGTCGGCGGTGGCGGAC
>JAOPYM010000511.1 GCA_025964615.1 Actinomycetes bacterium | reverse complement strand
CGTTTCCCGCACCCGGAGCGTCTCCGGTGCGGGAAACGCCACGAGTCAACGGAAAGGGCGGGGGCGATCATGCCCCCGCCCCGCCCGCTGAATCAGGTCAGACGCGCTCGATGATGGTGGCGTTGGCCTGGCCGCCGCCCTCGCACATCGTCTGCAGGCCGTAACGACCGCCGGTGCGCTCCAGTTCGTGCAGGAGCTTGGTCATCAGGATGCCGCCGGTGGCGCCGAGCGGGTGGCCGAGCGCGATCGCCCCACCGTTCGGGTTGGTCTTGGCCGGGTCGGCGCCCAGGTCCTTCAGCCAGGCCAGGACGACCGGCGCGAAGGCCTCGTTGATCTCGGTGACGTCGATGTCGTCGATCTTCAGGCCGCTCTTGTTGAGGGCCTTCTCGGTCGCCGGGATCGGGCCCGTGAGCATGTAGACCGGGTCGGAGCCGGCCAGCGCCAGGGTGTGGATGCGCGCCCTCGGGGTGAGGTTGTGGGTGCGCACGGCCTCCTCGGAGGCGATGAGCAGCGCGGACGCGCCCACCGCGATCTGCGAGGAGACGGCGGCGGTGATCTGGCCGCCGTCGCGCAGGGTCTTGAGCGCGGCCATCTTCTCCAGGGTCGTGTCCGGGCGGGCGCACTCGTCGCGGGACAGCCCGGCCAGCGGCGCGATCTCCCGGTCGAAGTAACCGGCCTCGATGGCCTTGCCGGCCCGCAGGTTGCTCTCCAGCGCGAACACCTCGAGCTCGGCGCGGGTCAGGCCCCACTTCTCGCACATCAGCTCCGCGCCGCGGAACTGCGAGATCTCCTGCTTGCCGTACCGCTCGGCCCAGCCCTCGCCCCACGGCAGGCCCGCCGGAGCGCCATCTGGGCCGTAGGGCACCGAGGCGCCCATCGGCACCATTGCCATGTTCTCGACGCCGGCCGCGACGACCAGGTCCTGGGTGCCGGACATGATCCCCTGGGCGGCGAAGTGGATCGACTGCTGCGACGAGCCGCACTGCCGGTCGATGGTGACGCCGGGCACGCTCTCCGGCAGGCCCGCCGACAGCCATGCGGTGCGGCCGACATCCAGGGCCTGCGCGCCGGCCTGCATAACGCAACCCATGATCACGTCTTCGACCGCCGACGGGTCGACTCCGGTGCGGTTCATGAGCTCCTTGAGCACGTGAGCCGCGAGGTCGGCTGAGTGGACGTCCTTGAGGGCACCCTTCTTGGTGCCTACAGGGGTACGGACCGCGCCGACGATGTACGCCTCGGCCACGACGCCTCCAAGTGTTTGGGGTAGGGGTTCCGTCCCGAAACCGAATGAGATTCAGTCAGTGACAGGTTACCCTGCCACGGCGAATCCGCCATGTGAGTCCCGTCGCTCTCGTTGAGTCGCTCTCGTTGAGTCGCTCTCGTTGAGTCGTGGCGTTTCCCGCACCGTGGAGGCGAACGGTGCGGTAAACGCCACGAGTCAATGGAAGGTGCGGGCGTCGGACTCGTCGCCGACGGAGGACCGGGCGAGGTTCCTCAACGCGGCTTCCAGCTCGGGGTACTTCTCGGGCTCCCAGCCGTCCAGCAGGTGCTCCAGCGCCTTGCACCGCGCCGCGTACAGGTTCTCGGCGGCATGGCGCCCGGCATCGGTGATCACGAGCTTCCCGTCCTGCCTTACCACGAACCCATCGCTGACCAGCCGGTCCACGTACGGCCTGCCATCCTCCACCTGCACCTCGGCGCGGGCGGCCAGATCGGCGTCCTTCAGCGTCCCGGCATGCTCGATCCGGCACAGCGCCCAGATGCTGCCCGCCGGCAGGTCGTACCCGGCTTGCCGGCCCAGTCCCTCGTACATCTCCCTGGCCTTGGTGTCGCGGCGGAGGAGGCGGGTCAGCCCGCGTTCGATCTCCTCCAGCGAGGATCGCTGCGTCGACGCGCCCAGGCATTCGCCGAAGTCGACCTCCTTGACGGTGGCCCGCAGCGGCAGCTCTTCCAGGAACCAGGCGAGGACGAAGGCGACGAGGGCGAACGGCACCGCCCAGAGGAACACCGTCTGGATGGACTGGGCGTACGCCTGGATGAGCGGCGCCCGCGTCGCCGGCGGCAGGCTCTTCAGCGCCAGCGAATTCCCGGCGATCGTCTTGGCGTCGACGCCGGGCGGCAGCTGCACCGTCTTGAGCGCCGCCGACAGGTTCGCGGCCAGTTGGCTGTTGAAGATGGACCCCAACAGCGCGACCCCGACGGAACCGCCGATCGATCGGAAGAAGGTCGACCCCGCGGTGGCCGTACCCAGGTCCTCATAGCCGACGGAGTTCTGCACCACGATCACCAGAACCTGCATGACCAGACCCAGCCCGAGCCCGAGGACAAGGAAGCAGAGGCTCATCGTGAACGTCGAGCTCGTCTGGTCCAGCCTCGAGCAGAGGAACAGGCCGAGCGCCGTGATGGCCGTACCGAGGATCGGGAAGATCTTGTAGCGACCGGTTCTAGTGATCAACTGTCCGGAGAGGACGGAGGTGGCCAGCAGGCCGAGCATCATGGGCAGCAGATGCAGTCCGGACAGGGTCGGCGTGATGCCGTGCACCACCTGCAGGAAGATCGAGAGGTACGTGAGCGCGCCGAACATCGCGAAACCGACCACGAACGCGATCGCCGAGGCGATGGAGAACACCGGCTTGGCGAACAGGTGAAGGGGCAGCACCGGCTCGGCGGCCACCCGCTCCGCGAACCCCCAGCCGACCGCCAGGGCGACCATCGCGATCCCGAGACCAATGATCGTCGGAGACCCCCAGGCGTACTGCGAACCGCCCCAGGTCGTCAGTAGCACCAGACAGATGGCGGCACCCCCGAGCAGTACCGTGCCCAGGTAGTCGATCTTGTGCTGCTCCTGTACCGGCTTGCCGTGCAGTACGGCCACGATGACGATGAGGGCGACGACCCCGATCGGCAGGTTGATATAGAACACCCAGCGCCAGGAGAGGCGGTCGACGAAGAATCCGCCGAGCAGCGGCCCCGCCACGCTGGAGACGCCGAAGACCGCACCGAACAGCCCCTGATAGCGGCCGCGCTCCCGGGACGACACGACATC
The DNA here is from genome assembly GCA_025964615.1 of Actinomycetes bacterium. Classification (GTDB taxonomy): domain Bacteria; phylum Actinomycetota; class Actinomycetes; order Streptosporangiales; family Streptosporangiaceae; genus RYN-227. The sequence goes on along the minus strand of JAOPYM010000511.1, from coordinate 30,756 downwards.
CCCGACGATCGCCATCGCCAGCACCATCAGGCCACCACCGCCGATCCCCTGCAGGCCACGGAAGGCGATCAGCTCGAGCATGTTGCCGGACAGCCCGCAGAGCGCCGAACCGATCAGGAAGATCACGATCGACGCGATGAACAGCGGCTTGCGGCCGTACTGGTCGCCGAGCTTGCCCCAGAGCGGGGTCGAGGCCGTGGTGGCGAGCATGTACGCGGTGACGACCCATGACAGGTGGTTGAGCCCGCCCAGATCACTGACGATCGTCGGCAGCGCCGTCGAGACGATCGTCTGGTCGAGCGCGGCGAGCAGCATAGCGAGCATGAGCGCGCCGAGGATCACATGGAGGTCCCTGCCCCTGGGCATGGTGGCCCCTGCCTGACCGGTGCCGGCAGACATGCGCGAATCCCCACGTCATGGCGGCGTCCCCCGGCGCGCCGCTCTGACGATCCCGTACCCAAACGCGCTCCGGATCACTCAGCGGCGGCTGGCCACCTTGGCCGCGCCGATCGAGGCGGCACCGGCCGCGACGGCGCTGAAACCCGCCGCCGCCCACAGTGGTACGCCCGCCTTGCGGGACTTTATTCCGGCGACGGTGTCGAGCGAGTCGACCACCACGCCCAGGCGTGCCCACGTCTGGCGACCGGCGTCCTTGCTCAGCAGGTAACCGGCACCGAGGGCGATCTCCCGGGAGGCGAAGATCCTGGTCACCAGCTCGTTGCCCGTTCCCAGGCCCATCAGCTTCACGGTCAGGGCCGGCGCCAGGAACGCCGCCGCCCCCAGGGCGACCCGGCCGTACGCCATCCGCGTCATGAGCTCGTCGACCCGGGACTCTTTCTGGACATCCTTCACATCAGCCACGAAGGGGAGCGTATCCGGCCGTTCGGGTGATTGGGTGGGGGGCATGTCCGGGATCACGGAACTCGCCCTGCTCGCCATCCTGTGCATCGTCGTCGTCCAGTGGGTGGCGCGGCGGCTGCGGCTGCCCCTCCCGGGGCGGTTCGCGATCTCCCTCGTCTTCGTGCTCGTCGTGCTCGCCCTCTGGGGTCAGACGCTCCGCCACCGATGATCTCGGAATCCCTCCGAACTCTGCGCGGTTCCGGGGAGTCATACCGATTGAGGGCGGCGAGCGAGCAGAGGAGGCACATCGTGGTGCATGGGATCAAGACGAGCACGGCCATCCCCTATCTCGACCGTCTGATGACCTTCGCAGAACCGTCCCGTGCCGACGTGTGCCTCGACGTGTCGTGCGGGTCCGGGCCTTTCGCCGCGGCCCTGGCCCCCCGGGTACGTGAGATGACCGCCCACACCGCCGGCCCCCGCGGCGACGACCTCCCCCGTGGCCGTACCCCGACGGTGCAGTTCGGCCGCGACACCGCCCTGCCCTACCGGGACGATTCGTTCACGCTGGTCACGGCCCGGTTCTCGCTCCTGCGCCTGGGCTGCCCCGACCACATCCTGAAGGAGATGCTGCGGGTCTGCCGCCCGGGCGGGCGGCTGATCATCGCTGATCTGGTACGGCCGAACCTGGCCGGCGCCGATCGCAACCGGATCGAGCAGCTTCGTGATCCCGCGCACCCCGCGGTCCCGTCCGTGGCCCGGCTCGTGGACCTGGTGACCGACGCGGGCGCAGACGTACGGCGCCTGGACGTCCTCACCGTCGAACGGCCCCTGGAATCGTGGCTGGCCGATGCACCGGACGCGGGCGGAGCCGACCAGATCCGCACCGCCCTCGCCGAGGAGTTCGACGGCGGACCCGCCACCGGCGCCAAGCCCCGCATGATCGGCGGAGAGCTCTGGTTGACCCAGTCCTGGGCCCATCTCGCCGCCGGCCTGCTCTGACCTGCCCAGAGTCAGGGGGTGAGCGGGATCTCGAACCAGACGGCCTTGCCGTCGTGCGTCGGGCGAGAGCCCCAGCGGGTGGCGAGCTGGTCGACGAGATAGAGGCCGCGGCCGCCCTCGTCGGTCTCGCCCGCGCTGCGGATGCGGGGCAGCCGCAGATCGGAGTCGAAGACCTCCACCCAGACCGAGTCGGCGCCGCGGCGGAGCCGTACCCTGAACTCCTTGGTGGGCGGCTCACGGCGGCCCAGCTGGGCTCCCAGATCCCAGTCGTCCTCGTCGTAGGCCATGCCCGGCCCCCGGCCGTCGAGCACCAGCTCGCGCCTCGGTGCCGGCGCGGTGGTGGCGTGCAGGACGACGTTGGTGACGACCTCCGACACCAGCAGACAGGCCAGATCGGCCTGGTCCTCCGGCATCCCCCAGGAGGCGAAGGTCTCCGCGGCCAGCCGTCGCGCCTCCGACACCATGATCGGCTCAGCCGGGTACGTGCGCTCCTCGACCGCCAGCTCCTCGGCTGCGGTCCGCACGACGACGATCGCCACGTCGTCGTCGATGTCTCCTGGCACGGCCGAGAACGCCGCGTTGGCGACCGTCTCGACGTCGCGCCTGGCCACTTCGGAGAGCGCCTTGCAGAGCATCTGCCGGGACTCCTCGGTGGTGTAGAAGTCGCCGTTCTCCTTGGTGCGCCGCTCGACGAGCCCATCGGTGTACAACACGAAAGTGGAGCCCGGCTCGAGCTCCACAGTCTCTTCATCGAACAGGACGTCGCCGCCCACCCCATGACCACGGACTCCGAGCAAGGTGCCCTTGCCCTGGTACTCCAGCTCGGAGACCTGGCCGTCGAAGATCAGCAGCGGCGGCGCGTGCCCGGCATTGGCGAACGACAGCACCCGCGACCAGGCGTCGTACACGAAGTAGGTGCACGACACCAGCGGGGGCCTGATGACCTCGTCGCTGAAGCGAGGACGTTCCGGGCGCGTCATCGTGCGCACCCACTCGTCCAGCTTGCGGAGGATCTCGGCGGGCGGCTTGTCGTCCTGGGCGAACGCCCGCAGCGCGGCCCGCAGCTGCCCCATGATGGCGGCGGCGCGGGCGCCCCTGCCCTCGACATCGCCGATCACGATGCCGACCCGGCCCGCCGACAGCGGGATGACGTCGTACCAGTCGCCGCCGACCTGGGTCTGGATGCCGTGCCCGTGCGACTCGAGGGGCTTGGCCGGCTCGTACCGCCACGCGATCTGCAACCCGTCCAGCCTGGGCGGCCGGTCGCCGGGCAGCAGGTTCTTCTGGAAGGCCAGCGCAGTCTCGCGTTCCTCCTCGAAGAGCATGGCGTTGTCGATGGCGAGCGCCACCCGGCTGGCGATGGCACCGGCCAGATCCCGGTCGAAGCCGTCGTAGTGCGGGTCGGGCCGCCGGGTCAGGTTGGACAGCGCGATGCTCATCACGCCGAGCAGCTCTCCGCGGGCCAGCAGCGGCGCCGCGATCACCGAGGTGATGCCCATGTCGTCGCCGAGCCGCATGCTCGACTGGGAGGGCGCGGAGAACCGGTGCTGGACCATGTCCTCGATCAGCACCGCGTCCCGGCGGCCCATCGCCCGTGTGCAGAAGTGGTCATAGGGGTACGAGACGGTCTCGGCGACCTCGGCCCAGGTACCGGGCGGTGGCTTCCAGCCGGCGGCGTGCCGCGACACCCGGCGGACCAGCTTCTCCCCGCTGAACAGGTCGATGAAGCAGTGGTCGGCGAACTGCGGGACCAGGGTGTCGGCCACCTGGCGCAGGGTCACCTCGAGCTCCAGGGAGGCGGCGAGCCGTGACCCGATCCGGTCGAGCAGCCCGTACCGGTCCTGGTCGCGCTGGTTGCTGCGCAGCGCCTCCCTCGCGAAGATCACGATGCCGTCGATGGCTCCCGAGGGATGCCTCAGCGGTACGGCCTGCGCGCGGGTGTAGATGGTCGTGCCGTCGGAGCGCACGTTGCAGAAAGTGCCCTCCCAGACGCCGCCCTTCAGCACGTGCCTGGCCAGTTCGGTGGCCTGCTCGTGGTCCTCCTCGGCGATGCTGAGGGACAGGACCGACTGGCCGATGAACTCCTCTCCGGCGAACCCGAAGAGCTTCTGGGCGAAGGCGTTGCTGGAGATGATGTTGCTGAAGCGGTCGCACACGATGACCGCCATCTCCATCTGGTTCAGGACGGTCTCGGGCGGTAGCTGTGCGTCGAAGGGCGACTCACCCCAGCGCTTCATCTCACCTCACCTCCGCCGAACTATTGAACGACGCGCCTGCCCGCGAGATACGCGAGTACGTCGTCCCAGTAAGGAGATCTTCGGTACAGAGCCTAGGCACCTGAGTGAGGTTTTCAGCGTTTCGCGACGAAAACGTGCTCGGCGAGACGACGGGGAAGCTCTGTCGCGGGACTGTCAGCCTCATCGTCACTGCTCACTCGCACACCGTCGTCGCTCGCCGCGAGAGTGACCTCGCGCCCGGGTTGTATCCCGACCTGCTTGAGTCTAAGCATCAGATCGCAGTCGCTCTGGAGTTGTTCGCCGATCCGTCTCACAACGACGTGCACACCGGCCTTGGTGGCGGCCTCGGTCATCGCCGAGATCACCTCGGTTCCGACCTCGCTGTGCCCGCCGAGCTCGTCCAGACCGGGGATCGGATTGCCGTGCGGGCAGGCCGTCGGGTTGTCGAGGAGGGCCACCAGGCGCCGCTCGACCTCCTCCGACATGACGTGCTCCCACCGGCAGGCCTCGATGTGCACCTGCTCCCAGGGCAGCCCGATCACGTTGACGAGCAGGCACTCGGCCAGCCGGTGCTTGCGCATCACCCTGGTGGCCAGCTCGCGGCCCTCGCCGGTCAGTTCCAGGTGCCTGTCGCCCTCGACCCGCAGCAGCGAGTCACGTTCCATCCTGGCCACCGTCTGGCTGACCGTGGGGCCGCTCTGGGACAGCCGCTCGGCGATCCGCGCCCGGAGCGGGACGATGCCCTCTTCCTCGAGCTCGAAGATCGTACGGAGATACATCTCCGTGGTGTCGATCAAGCCGTGTGCCGTCAAAAGGTCCCTCCAGGCGTTACCCCTGATGCTACTTGCTGGCAGAGACCGCATACCGCAAGAAAGACGGGACGCAGAGGCTCACCATGACCACGAGGACCACGCACGCGATCCCACCGGCCACCCAGGATGCCGAGGCCCCGATGACGGCCGCCGTGGCACCCGCCCGGAGGTCGCCGAGCCGCGGCCCGCCGGCCACGACGACCATGAAGACGCCCTGCAGCCTGCCGCGCATCTCATCCGGCGCGTACGTCTGCAGCATCGACTGCCGGAACACCGCGCTGACCAGGTCGGCGGCGCCGCCCACGGCCAGCAGCGCGACGGCGAGCCAGAGCGCGTGGGCCAGCCCGGCGGCGGCCACCGCGAGGCCCCAGACCACGATGCAGGCCACCAGCGCCACCCCCTGCCTGCGGATCCGGCCGATCCAGCCGGAGCACAGGCCACCGATCACCGCGCCCAGCCCGATCGCGGCGAACAGAGCGCCGACCGCGCCGTGCCCGCCGAACTTGGTCTGGGACAGTTCGGGGAAGAGCGCCCTGGGCATGGCGGCCATCGCGATGATGTCCACGACGAACGACATGAGCAGTACGGGCGTGGTCCGCAGGTAACGCAGGCCCTCAAGGACCGAGCGCAGGCCCGGGGTGCCGGTCCGGTCGCCGCGCGGCGGGATGGCCGGCAGCCGGAACGCCGCGTAGAGCCCCACGGTGAACAGCGCCGCGTCCAGCCCGTAGGCCACCGCGTAGTCGTACCTGGCAAGCAGCAGACCGGCGAGCAGCGGCCCGGCCAGCGTCCCCACCTGCCCAACGGTGAAGTTCAGCGTGTTGGCGGCCGGGACCAGGCCGGGATCCACCAGGCGGGGAATGATCGCCCCCCGGGTGGGCGAGGTGATCGCGAAACCGGTGGACTGCACCGCCACCGCGGCCATGATCACCCAGAGGTTGTCCAGCCGGAACAGGGCCTGCACCAGCAGCAGGATCGTCGCGGCCCAGGTGATGCAGGAGGCGAGGAGCAACAGCCTCCTGCGGTCCATGTGGTCGGCCACCGCGCCGCCCCAGAGCCCGAAGACGATCAGCGGTACCAGGGTGGCGATGCCCAGGCTGCCGACCCAGAACGACGAGCCGGTCAGCCCGTACACCTGTACGGGCACGGCGACCGCGGTCACCTGGAACCCGATGAAGGAGACGCCCTGGCCCAGCCAGAGCCGCCGGTAGGGCGGGTGGCTCAGCGGCGCGGTGTCGATCCACAGCCCCCGAAACCTCGCCGCCCGGGTTCGCGGAACTTCCGGAGCGGGGGGTTTGAGGGCCGTCATGGTGACAGTCTGTCCAATTGCCAGCCGTCCTCGGTACGCAGGTAGCGGAGGCGGTCGTGCAGGCGGTTCGCCCTGCCCTGCCAGAACTCGACCGTTTCGGGGCTCACCAGGTAGCCGCCCCAGAAGTCCGGGACCGGCACCTCGCCCTCGGCCCAGCGTTGCGCCAGCTCCGCGTACCTGGCCTCCAGCACCTCCCGGGATGCGATGACGGACGACTGGCGGCTGGCCCAGGCGCCGAGCTGCGAGCCGTACGGCCTGGATCGGAAGTAGGCGGCGTTCTCCTCGTCCGGGATCCGGGCGGCCCGGCCGGTTACGATCACTTGCCGGTGCAGCGCGTGCCAGGGGAAGAGCAGGCAGACCTGCGGATTGGCCGCGAGCTCGCGGCCCTTACGGGAGGTGTAGTTGGTGAAGAAGCGGAATCCGTCCGGGCCGTGACCCTTGAGGAGTACCGTCCTGGCGCTGGGCACTCCGCCGATGGAAGCGGTGGTCAGGACCATCGCGTTGGGTTCGGGAAGATTCGCGGCGGCCACGTCTGCGAACCATGCGGCGAACTGGGTATGAGGATCAGGGCATGCCCCCGATTCGTCCAGATCTCCCGTTTCGTAGGATTTGCGTAGACCGGCCAGGTCGGGCGTCTTCCGTTCCACGGTCAGACAGCCTTCCACCTGGGCACGACCAAGCTCACAGGGACCTGGGTACTGGCGAGTAACCTCAACACGGTTCAATAGCCAGGCACCGCCTTATCACTCAAGGGGACGAAAGGCAGGACGGAACATGTCCGACTTCAAACCCGGGCTCGAAGGAGTAGTGGCCTTCGAGACGGAGATCGCCGAACCCGACAAAGAGGGCGGCGCCCTCCGGTACCGCGGCGTCGACATCGAAGAGCTCGTCGGCAACGTCTCCTTCGGTGACGTCTGGGGCCTGCTCGTCGACAACAGCTTCAGCCCCGGCCTGGCCGCGGCCGAGCCGCACCTCCTCCCGGTGCGGTCCGGCGACGTCCGCGTGGACGTGCAGGCCGCCCTGCCGACCATCGCCACGGTGTACGGGTTCCGTCCGCTGCTCGATATCTCCGACGAGGAGGCCCGCGCGAACCTGGCCCTCGCCTCCGTGCAGGCGCTGTCCTTCGTCGCGCAGAGCGCCCGCGGCCTCGACAAACCCGCGGTCCCGCAGACCCGGATCAACGACAGCCACACCATCACCGAACGGTTCATGGTGCGCTGGCGCGGCGAGCCCGACCCGCAGCACGTCAAGGCCATCGACGCCTACTGGGTCTCGGCCGCCGAGCACGGCATGAACGCCTCCACCTTCACCGCCCGGGTCATCGCCTCGACCGGTGCCGACGTGGCCGCCGCCATGTCCGGTGGCATCGGCGCCATGTCCGGCCCCCTGCACGGTGGCGCCCCCGCCCGCGTGCTGCCCATGATCGAGCGGGTCGAGCAGCTCGGCGACGCCCGCAAGGTCGTCACCGACATCCTCGACAACCACGAGCGGATGATGGGCTTCGGCCACCGTGTCTACCGCGCCGAGGACCCCCGGGCGCGCGTGCTGCGCCGGATCGCCAAGGAGCTGGGCGCGACCCGTTACGAGGCCGCCAAGGCCCTGGAGGACGCCGCGTTGAGCGAGCTGCGCGAGCGCCGCCCGGACCACCCGATCGAGACCAACGTCGAGTTCTGGGCCGCCGTCGTCCTGGACTTCGCCCAGGTTCCGACGGCGATGATGCCCGCCATGTTCACCTGTGGCCGTACGGCCGGGTGGGCGGCGCACATCCTGGAGCAGAAGCGCACCGGCCGGCTGGTCCGGCCGAGCGCCCGCTACATCGGCCCGGGTACCCGCCCGATCGCCGATGTCGCAGGCTCGGACACCCTCCTGACGGGCTGACACCTTTCTCCGGGAGTCCGGTGTTGCCAGCAGGGGACACCGGACTCCCGCCCTTCCGGGCCGTTTGCCACACTTGCCGGATGCCGGACGAAGCGGAAGAACTACGGGAGTACGAGCGGGAGCGCCAGGAGCGGATCGCGCGCCGCAACGCCCTGTCCTGGGTGATCGTCGGCTGGGTGCTGGCCGTCATGCTCGCCCTCCTCGCCTACGACTCGGCCCATGCCGCCCTGGACTCCCGCGCCCATGGCCGCCCCTGGCTCTACTCCGCCTCGGTCTCCCTGCTCTGCACCCTCGCCCTCCTGGCTCTCGCAACCCGATCCCTCCGCCGCCACCTCCGTTGACCCGTGGCGTTTCCCGCACCCTTTCGCGAATCGGTGCGGGAAACGCCACGACTCAACGGTTTAGGAGTGGGGTGGGGGACGATCAACAAGGCAGGTCACTTAGGCTTTACGGGTGACCGACATCGTCCTTCCGGAACACCTCAAGCCCGCCGACGGCCGCTTCGGATGCGGTCCGTCCAAGATCCGCCCCGAGCAGCTCGCCGCGCTCGCCGCCTCCGGCAGCACCTACCTGGGGACCTCGCACCGGCAGAAGCCGGTCAAGTCCCTGGTGAACCGGGTCCGCACCGGCCTGGCGCAGCTCTTCGACCTGCCCGAGGGCTACGAGGTGCTGCTCAGCAACGGCGGCACCACCGCGTTCTGGGACATCGCCTCGTTCGGGCTCGTCCGCACCAGGTCGCAGCACGTGACCTTCGGCGAGTTCTCCAGCAAGTTCGCCAAGGTCTGCAAGGCCGCACCCTGGCTGGACGACCCGTCAGTGATCTCCAGCGACCCCGGCACGCACCCGCTGCCCGTCACGGAGGAGGGCATCGACGTCTACGCCCTCACCCACAACGAGACCTCGACCGGCGTCGCGATGCCGATCAGGCGCGTGGGCTCCGGCGACTCGCTCGTCCTGGTGGACGCCACCTCGGGCGCGGGCGGCCTGCCCGTGGACGTCAGCGAGACCGACGTCTACTACTTCGCGCCGCAGAAGTGCTTCGCCTCCGACGGCGGGCTCTTCGTGGCGCTGGCCTCCCCCGCGGCGCTGGCCAGGATCGACGAGATCGCAGGCTCCGGCCGCTACATCCCGGAGTTCTTCAGCCTGCCAACGATCGTGGACAACTCGTCCAAGGACCAGACATACAACACGCCCGCCGTCGCCACCCTGCTGCTGTTCGCCGAGCAGATCGAGTGGATGAACGGCAACGGCGGCCTGGCCTGGACGACGGCCCGCACGGCCGACAGCTCCAGCCGGCTGTACACCTGGGCGGAGAAGTCCTCGTTCGCGACGCCGTTCGTGCAGGACCCCGCGCAGCGCTCCCAGGTGGTCGGCACGATCGACTTCAACGACGACATCGACGCCGCCGTGGTCGCCAAGACCCTGCGGGCCAACGGGATCGTGGACACCGAGCCGTACCGCAAGCTGGGCCGCAACCAGCTGCGCATCGGCATGTTCCCGGCCATCGACCCGGCCGATGTCGAGGCCCTCACCGCCTGCGTCGACCACATCGTCGAACGCCTCTGACCTTCGTTGGCCCGTCCAATAGAGACTATTGGACGGGCCAACGGTGGTAGAGGACGATGCCGCTCTGGGCGGCGACCAGGTGGAAGCCCTGGGACGGGAGCGCCTGGAGGGCCTGCAGCTGTACGGGGGCGGGGGCGGGGACCACCCACATGCGCGTGGTGTCGACCACGACCCAGTCGACCGGCGCGTGGTAGAGGTTCGGGAACAGGACGACATCGCAGCGGTCGCTGAGCTGCGGCGCGAGATAGTCGCCGGCCGAGACCGACGCCCCCGAGGGGATGAGCCGCAGTACGTCCCGTACGGCGATCATGTGGGCGTCCAGGTGGTAGAAGTCGGGGTCCGTCATCTGGAGCAGGGGCCGCTGGACGGAGAGCGCCAGCGCGACGATCAGGGCCGCCGGTACCGCGGCGCGGGCGTAGAACCGCAGCAGACCGCAGCGGGCGGCCGACAACAGGCCGAGGGCATCGACGAACGCCACGAAGACGATCGGCATGAGCACCGCGTTGTAGTGCACGAAACCGGTTCCCCAGTACTCGGGCCGGGGCGACATGAACCGGTACAGCAGGTTGGGCACGGCGACCAGCAGCAGCGGTGAGCGGACAGCGGCGAAGGCGGTCGCGCCGAGCAGGGTCAGCAGCAGCACCGACTTCGGGCCCGGTTCGTTCGCCATCTGCAGCAGCGAGTCCGCACCCGACAGCCTGCCCCAGTACGGGTAGACCCCGGCCGGGTTGAAGTACGGGATCACCACGAACAGCACCAGGGCCATCGCCGCCGCCCCGGTGGCGATCAGCGCGGCGCCCAGCCGCCACTGCCGCTTGAGCAGGAGTACGCCGCCGACCGCGCAGACGATGAAGCCCATGTCCTCCTTGACGAGCAGCAGCGGCAGCGTCCAGAGCGCGGCCGCCCGCCAGCGGGACTCGGCCAGCGCGACCATGGCGAAGGCCAGCAGCGGCACGGCGAAGGCGACCTCGTGGAAGTCGAAGGCAAGGGCGGACTGCAACCCCCAGGCCAGTCCGTACGAGAGCCCGACCATGACCCCGTAGGGCGTCCCGAGGCGCCGCAGGGCCAGCCGGGTGACCGGCACGATCGAGATCGCGAACAGCAGCGCCTGGGCGAACAGCAGCGCACTGGCGGACGGCCAGAGCCAGTACAGCGGGACGAGCAGGACCAGGATCGGATGGAAGTGATCACCGAGCAGGTTGAAGCCCGGCTGCTTGATCGACACGATCGGCGCGTGCAGGCCCGCGTAGGAGCGGACCGCCTGATCGAAGATCCCCAGGTCGTACCCGGCGGTCTCCACCCGCGCGTGCCGCACCAGCGAGTACGTCGTGTAGACGGCGCAGCACAACGCCGCCAGAGCGTACGGGATCCAGCGGTGGGCTTTCACAGGAGGTGTCTTCTCAGAGTTCGGGCGGCGGGGGTGCGGGCAGCCCGGCGTCGGGCGGCCCCCAGGGCAGACCGTAGCGCTCACATGCACGGCGCAGTTCCACCAGGTCAGGCGGGAAGGATACCCGCCGCAGCACCCTGCCTGCGGGGCTCCATACCACCAGGCGGGGCGCCCCGTCCTCGGACTCGTCGACCCCCACGCCGCCGACCGTGTCCCTGCCCAGGCTCCACTCGACCCGGCCGAGCCGGGTGATCGAGGCGATCTCCAGCGTGGAGATCCGCAGCTGGGACCGGTTCCGGTCGTACAGCCAGGCGCCACCCACCCCGAGGACGAGGCCGCCGGGAGCCGACCAGGCCAGCACCGGCCAGAAGCCGCCGAGGTCACCGCCCAGCCAGACCGCGGCGAGCAGCCCGGCGATCGCGCTGACGGCCGCCGTCACGCCGTACGCCCAGATCCGGGAGCGGCGGGTGGCGTCGAGCAGCACACTCGGCCCCTCCACGGGGACGAGCTCGGGGATGGGCTCCACGGCCAGCGCGGAGACGGTTCCATGGAACGCCGCGCTGAGGTACGCGTCGTACTCGGCGTCGGTGATCGGCAGGCCGAGCCGGCGGGACTGCTCGCGCAGGTCGGTACGGGAGATCCGCAGGGCCGTCAGGGGGGCGGCGAAGAACTCGTCGCCGTCGGAGTCGTACACCCGCAGCCAGGCGTGCCCGTCGATGGTCAGCAGCTCGATGCCGCCGATCCGGTCGGTGGGCATCTTGAGCACCACGTCCCCGGCGGCGTCCGCCCAGCCGAGCCCGTCGTCGACCACCACGAGCCGCCCGCCCGGCACCTGGGCGAAGATCTCCGGCAGCCCCTCCAGGCCGTACTCCGAGGGCCGCAGGATCCGCGCCTCCGGCGTGATCACCTGGTAGCCGTGCTCGTCGAGCTCGTGCACCAGCTGGAACGAGTCGAGTCCCCGCGCGGGCAGCCGGTCGAGCAGTTCGAGCCGATGGCCGAAAACGAGCACGCTCAGCGGCGCCTCGTACGGCTCGCCGGTGAGCGGGTTGGCCGCCACCCCGGGACCGACGATCACCGCCGCCACCTGTTCGGCGGCGACACCGCGAGCACCGGCCTGGAGCCGGTCGGCGGAGATCGTGAAGGTGAGCGGCAGCGCCCGCAGCGCCCTGCGCCTGGAGACGGTCAGGGCCAGCGCCCCGGCCAGCGCCCAGAACGCCCCGGCGAGCCGGTCGCCGAACGTGGCGACCCCGCCGAGCGCCAGACGGCTCAGCATCGTCACCGACAGCAGCCCGATCAGGGCGCCCACCAGAGCGCTGTGCCGGGAGCCGGGCGCCGAGACGAGCTCCACCGGCTCGCCCCGGCCCTCCACTGCCTCGTGGGCCGCCGAGAGCAGCTCGGCCTCCAGGTCCAGGAACGCCTGCTCGGTGTCGTTGCCGGGCGGCGGCGCATCGTCGTCGTCGAGCGAGTCGACGTCGCCGTCGAGCACGTGGATGGTGATGCCGAGCCGGCGTGCGGTGACGAAGAACGGCAGCGGCTCGAAGCCCATCTCGGTGAGGTCGCCGACCTCGATACGGCCGAACTTGTGGAAGATCGTGACCACCCCGTCGTCGGCGGTGATCGTGATCTCCTCGATCCGGGCCAGCTCGTAGCGCTGGGTGCCGCCGGCCTCTTCCAGGCCGGCCTGGGACAGCCGCCAGTACGGCCTGGCCCTCGGGCGGGTCAGGCCCATCCCCCATGGCACCATGTTGATCGCGACGATCAGCGCCGCCCACAGCCAGCCGGGCTGGACGGGCAGCAGGGCGACACCGAACGACACGAGCGCGATCGGTCCTCCGGCGACCGGGCGCAGGCGGCTCCCCGCCGCCCGCAACCCGACGAGCTCATGGTCCACGTAGCTGATCCTGGCACGTCACTGGTCCCACCACTCCCCGCACCATCAGGTGCCCCTCCCGCAGACCCCCGGCCCCACCCGTGAACCCGCCCGCGAACCGACCCGTGAACCCATGGGCACAGCTTGCCCTATCAGCGCAGCAGGGAACCGACCAGTACGGCGAGGATCAGCGCCGTGAGCACGGTCGGGAGGAGCCACTGGGGAGCGCGATTCACGTCCAGCAGCCTATGCGAACCTCACAGGGCCCAGGTCTTGAGGGTCTCGTAGTGCACGGCTGGGCCGAGGTGGCTCCGCATCAGGTGGATCGCGCCCGCCCTCCAGGTGGACCCGGCGAAGACCGACAGGCTCTCGATCAGTGGGCGCACGTCCATGGGCGTACGGCAGCGGGCCAGGGTCAGGTGCGGCCGGAACGCCTTGTGCTCCCCCATCGGGGTGCCCGCCCGCCGGCCGGCCGCCGACATCGTGGCGGCCAGCGCGGCGAGCCTGCGCCGGTCGCCGTACAGGCCGGTCCAGAGCACCCGGGCGTACGCGCCGCCGGAGGGGAACGCGCCGGCTCCGGCGAACGAAAGACCGAGCGGATCGTGCCGGGCGGCGGCCCGTTCGAGCCTGGGCAGCAGGCGCTCCAGGCGCGTGTCGTCCACCTCGCCGTAGAAGGCGAGCGTCACGTGCAGGAGGTCACGGCCGATCCAGCGCAGCCCCGGCAGGGCATCGCGATGCGGAGCCAGGAAGGCCTCGAGCTCATCGAGTACCTCGGGCGGCGGCAGCAGCGCGGCGAACAGCCTCATACGCGGTTCCGGTAGGCCACAGGCAACAGCTTTTCAGTCTGTATGCCCCGATGTCACGCCTCCTCGGCAACAAGCATCCTCAGGCGTACGACCCGGACCAACGCAGGCAGGGCGACCACCGCCAGGGTCGCCACCGTGGCGACCACCCCGCCGAGCACGATGCTGGAGCGCGGCCCGAGCACCTGGGACAGCCAGCCGATCAGCGGCGCGCCCAGCGGGTTCGTACCGAGGAACACGAGCATGTACAGGCCCATCACCCGGCCCCGCATCTCCGGGCTGACGCTGAGCTGCATGGTGGCGTTGGCGGCCGTGGTGAAGGTCATCAGCACGATGCCGGTGGGCACGAGCAGAGCCAGGAAACTGATGTACGTCGGCATCAGGCCGGTCAGGATCTCCAGGACCCCGAACGCCACGGCCGAGACGTACAACAACTTCAGCGATGGCTTCATCCGCCTGGCGGCCAGCAGCGCACCGGCCAGCGCGCCCACGGCCAGCATGGTCGAGGCCAGCCCGAACGATGAGGCGCCCTGGTGGAAGGTCTCCTTGGCGACCAGCGCCGTGGTGAGCTGGAAGTTCATGCCGAACGTGGCGACGAACCCGACCAGGACCAGGACCACCACCAGGTCACGGCGGCCCCGCACGTAGCGCAGCCCTTCGCGCAACTGGCCCTTGGCGCGCGCCACCGGTTCGGTCGGGAGCAGGTCCCTGGTCCGCATCAGGAGCAGTCCGGTGAGCACCGCCGCGAACGAGGCCGCGTTGACCAGGAACACCGGCCCGGTGCCGATCGAGGCGATCAGCAGGCCGGCCACGGCCGGGCCCAGGACGCGGGCCCCGTTGAAGCTGGCGCCGTTGAGGGCGATGGCGTTGGGCAGGTCCCCGCGGCCGACCATCTCGACCACGAAGGTCTGCCTGGTGGGGTTGTCCACGACGGTCGCCAGGCCGAGGCCGAAGGCCAGCACGTACACGTGCCAGACCTGGGCGGTGCCGGTGATCACCAGGACGCCCAGGATCAGAGCGAGTACGGCCATCGCGACCTGAGTGAACATCAGCACGATGCGCTTGGGGTAGCGGTCGGCGATCACCCCGCCCCAGAGCCCGAAGAGCAGCAGCGGCAGGAACTGCAGGCCTGTGGTGATGCCGAGCGCGGTACCGCTGTTGCGGGTGAGCTCCAGGATCAGCCAGTCCTGGGCGACGCGCTGCATCCAGGTGCCCGTGTTGGAGACGAGGCCGCCGATCGCGAAGAGCCGGTAGTTGCGGTTCTTCAGCGATCGGAAGGTGCCTTGCTCAGCTTCTCCAGGATCGGCGCCGCCTGCCGCAGGGTCGCCCGCTCCGCCGGCGTCAGCTCCCCGAGCCGCTGGTTCAGCCACGCCTGCTTGCGCCGGCGCTGCTCCTTGAGGAACTCGTGGCCCGCCGCCGTCGGCTTCAGCACCACCTGGCGCCCGTCCGTCAGGTGCGGGCTGCGCTCCAGCATGCCCTCCGCCTCCAGCGCCGCGATCACCCGGGTCATGGAGGGCGGCTGCACCAGCTCGTGCTCCGCAAGTTCCCTGGGGCTCATCGGCCCGTGCTTGTCGAGCGCCGCGAGCGCGGCGTGCTGCGTCGCGGAGAGCCTGCCGCCGCCCTGTTGGCGCAGCCTGCGGGAGAGCCGCGCGATCGAGATGCGCAGGTCTTCCGCCAGGCCGGCTCTGTCTCTGGTCTGCGATGTCGTCATAGTCCTTAGCAAAAGTCATTACTCTTGCTAACGATACACGGCGGATCGAATTCCGCCAGCCCGTTAGCAAGGCGTACGACCTCACCTCCCTGTTCAAATCGTCGCACGCGCCCCCCTCACCTGGCCCCACCCACCACGACATCGTCGACTCGTGGCGTTTCCCGCACCGAACGCCGCTTCGGTGCGGGACACGCCACGAGTCAACGGAGGTGGGGGCGGTAGCCTGGGGGGATGGAGCGACGCACGGATCCGCCGCCGCTGCAGACCAATGATCGTCTCGTCGCA
Source organism: Actinomycetes bacterium (assembly GCA_025964615.1). Lineage (GTDB taxonomy): Bacteria > Actinomycetota > Actinomycetes > Streptosporangiales > Streptosporangiaceae > RYN-227. The sequence continues at coordinate 15,059 of JAOPYM010000511.1, read as the reverse complement.
GTGACCGGCACCGCCGCGTGGGCGGTCGCGTTGATCGTTCTCCTGATCGTGGACCTGCCGGCGGACGAGCGCTGGTGGCGCTGGGTGTGCGTGGTCGGACTCGCGCTCGGGCTGTTCGCGGTCTGGTACATCCCGCGGCTGCACCGGGGGCGGGCGGCCGCCGCCGAACGGCACGCCCGCTGATCAGGGCCGCCGCCGAACGACACGCCCGCTGATCAGGGGTCGAGGTCGGACTCGGCCAGGAGTACGGGCAGGTCGAGGGGCGAGCGGAGCACCGCCTCGGCGAGGAACCGGGAGCCCCACCGGCCGGCGGCCCAGGCGAGCCCCCGGGCCAGGCCCTCCGGGGAGCCACCGACATGGACGTTCCCGTCGTACCACCACGGGACGGAATGGCCGTCGACGATCAGCTTCTCGTGGGCGAGGTAGGATCCCGGAGCCTCCGGCAGCAGGTCGAGGAGCACCGGGGGGACTGCGGTCTCGGTGCCCGTGGACTGCACGGCTCCGGGCAGCTCGTCGCTTGCCAGGCCGACGTCCAGTAGCTCCGCCAGCGACACCGCCCGGTCGAAGGACGTGATCACCAGTGGCTGCCCGGCGAGAAGCGGGAGCAGGTCGGGGCGGTCGAGCACCAGGGCGTCCTGCACGGGGACCACCTCCAGGATCCCCTCCGCCACGGCCCTGACCAGCTCCGGCGGGGACACCTGCGGCGCGGCGTCCGCCAGCTCCGCCCACAGCGCCCGCAACTGCGCGCGGCCGACCGTACGGGACGGGTCCGCGAGGCGGTCGAGGAGCTCGTCGGCGCCGCCCGGCGAGTCGAGCAGCTCCGCCACCGACGTCCGTACCCCCAGGGCCTTCAGCAGCTCGGCGTCCAGCCCTGCCGGCACGACGTCGTAGAGCCCCGACAGCAGCGGATCCGCGTCGGCCGTGCAGACCTCCCCCGGCCGGTGGCCGTTGAGGATCGGATGCCGCCGCAGCCACCACGCGGTGTACGAGGGGACCGTCGCCCTGCGGCCGTCGCCGAGCAGCACGTAGACGGGGTCGACCACGGCCGCCCGCAGCGGCGGCTCGGCGAGCAGCGCCAGTGCCGCCGCCCAGTTCTCGACCAGCTCCAGGTCGCGTACGGCGAGCAGCTCCGGCAGCAGCGGGGGTACGGGCTGGTCCGGCAGCCGGTCGAGGGTCTCGTCGACCCAGGCGTCCTCACCGTCGAGATCGAGCCCGAGATCGGTGAGCGCCACGTCCTGTTCCCGCACCATCCCGAACGTGCCGAGCACTCCGGCCGCCTCGAGGGCCGCCACACCATGCCGGTCGGCCAGTTCCTGCGCGACCACCCCGAAGGGCGTGTCGTCGCCGAGGACCGCGCCCAGCGGCGAGCCGGGCAGCAGGAGCTCCCCGGCCGCATAGAGCTCGCCGTCCGCACCAGGCAGCGCGAGGTCCGCCAGCCACGGCTCGTCGCCCGCGTCGAGATGGGCCTCCGCCAGCAGGCTCAGTACCGCCTCGGCGACCAGCCCCGGGTCGTCGGCGTCGAATGAGTCCTCGACGGCGGCCCGCACGGCGGGATCGACAAGGATCTCCCTTGGGCCGGCCTCGATGGCGCCCAGGCTCCGCAGCAGCGGGTGTACGGCATCGGGGTGTACGAACCGCAGACCCAGAACGCTCAACGCCGCCGGATCGACGCCGTCCGCCGCGATCAGCAGCCCCCGTGGCCCCCTGACCATCCGCACCTGATCGTCCCCGCCGAAGCCGGCCGAGTGGACCGCGTCGGGAACCAGGGGTACGGGCATCGCGCCGAGCGCCTCCAGGTCCGCGCCGGTGAGCGACCCGTACAGCCGCCCCCACCAGGCGGGATCCCGGTCCAGCGCGGCCAGGGAGTCCACCACGTCGGCGAGTTCCAGGCGCCGTACCCCCAGCGCCGCGAGCCCGGTGTGCCGGACCGGCCACCCCGCCGTCAGCAGCCCGGGGAGCACCTCCGACAGCACCTCGAGGAAGGCCACCGGAGCGTCCACCGCGACCGCGTCCCGGCCCCGGACCCCGCCGGGCAGCAGGGGTTTGTCGGGGAGCAGCGCGAGGACGGCCCTGCGGAGCCTGGCGTCCAGCGCCCCCGAGGCGATGGGGCCGGGCACCAGGTCCAGGAGCGCCGAGCCGCGCAGGCCGAGGTCGCGCAGCAGATCCGTGTAGGCCTCGGCGGCCCGTTCGACCAGGAAGTCGGTGAGCGGCCCCGCCGCGACGTGACGCCGGTCGGGGGCCAGCGGGAAGGAGGCGAGGAGCAGCGCGGGCAGCCCGATCGGCTCCGCGCTCGGCGTGGGTGCGTGCAGCACGGCCGGTACGTCACCCGGCAGGCCGCCGCCGGCCGGTACCGCCCAGCGGACCTGCCAGGCGGGGCGGGCCCGTTCCTCGGTCGGCCGGTCGTCGAGCAGCCTGGGATCGAGCGTCCCGTGGGCCTCGGCGGTCCGCCACTCCCGGCCGTCGATGACCGTGCGGCCTCGATCGGCTGGGTCGGCGGGGTCGGCGCTCAGGGTGCGCGTGACCCCGTCGATCTCGATCTCGACGGATCGGAGCGCCGGAAGGGCGAGGAGCAGGGCAGGGCCGGCCTGCTGCAGCCCGCGCCGTACCGACTCCTCGGCCGCGTCGTCGCGCAGCGGCAGCCGCACCACCGTGTCGAACCCCGGCTCCGGGACGGAAGGCACGGCGAAGGGGAGGCGCAGGACGGGGACGTGCCCGTCGCGGTGATGGAGCTCCTCGGCGAGTTCGGGGATCCCCTCGACCAGTTCCCTGGTCTGTACCGCCGACCACTCCACCCCGTCGATCGAGGGCCGGTCGGTCACCGCGACGACGGCGGTGAAGCCCACCCCGAAGCGGCCGGTCGCCCCGGCGTCGGACCGTTTCGCCGAGGCGCGCAGCGTGGACAGCGCCTCGACCCCGGCCGCGTCCAGCGGCGCGCCCGTGTTGGCGGCCGTCAGCACCCCGTCCCGCAGCGTGAACCGCAGCAGCCCGGGAACCCCCGCACGCAGCGCGGCGTCGGCGGCGTTCTGCGCGAGCTCGATCACTACCCGGTCGCGGTACCCCCCGAGCGCGTAGTCCTCTTCGGCGTTCGCGTCCTCGCGGAACCGCGCAGGCGAGCGGGTCCACCCGGCGAGCACCCGCTCCCGGACCCCGGCCATCCCGAACACGTCATCCATGGTCCCCTGCAATCACGGCGCATAGATGGGTCAGCTGAGGCCCAGATCGGCTTCTGGGGTGAGGTCTTCCGTCAGGGGCGTGTAGGTCAGGTCGTCGGGCATGGGCGGGGTGTACTCCACCGCTGAGGGGGCCACCACCGCCTCGGAGTGGGCGCCGCAGCCGTGGTCGACGGCGACCACCTTGCCGTCGTCGGGGGCGTACTCGTTGGCGCAGACCCCGAAGAGCTGGCGCAGGTCGCCGGCCAGCGGGACGAAGAACCCGCAGGTCGAGCACTGGGCCGGGGCGGCGGTCGCGATGGGGCTGCGGGGGCCGGCCGTGCCCTCGTACCAGCGGGCGGCGGTCTCCTCACGGCCCTCGGCCGACAGCACCCGGGGACGGCCGAGGCCGAGCTCCCAGTGCAGCTGCCGGTCGGTCGCGTCGGTGACCTGGGTGAACCCGGGCGCGAGCCGTACGTCATCGGCGGCGGTGGGCAGCAGGTCACCGGGACCGAGGTCGCCAGGGCGGAGCCGCTCGATCCAGGGCAGCCACGGCGGCGCCAGCAGCGCGCCGTCGCCGGGCAGCAGCACGCACTCGCTGACCGTCACGTTCTTCGCGCGGGAGGCACGGGCCACGGTGACGGCCCACCGCCAGCCCCGGTAGGCAGGGTCCAGGCAGGCGAACTCGTGGGTGACGACCCGCTCGCCCTCGGGCACCAGGCCGAGGTGCTCGCCGACCTGGAGCGGCCAGGCGGTCTCCTCGGCGGCCGACCGGGCCAGCTCGACCGCGTCCGCACAGGCGGTGTCGACGACGGGAGTACGCGACCGGCGCGCGGCGGGAGACTGACCGAGTGGGCTCACACTCACGATTGTCGCCCATCGAACGCCATGACCGCGCATCCGCTCGCCCGCGAGGGCCCCGCGCGGGGTCAGGAGGCCGGTTCGCCGGCCAGTTCGTCGGCGACCACCCGGAGCACCGAGGCGATCTTCTTGGACTCCCGGGGGTCGGGATACTTGTCCCGCCGGTAGGTCTCGGAGACCTCGTCGAGGAGCTTGATCAGGTCCTCGATGATGGGGACCATCTCGTCGGGCTTCTTCCGCTTGGCCTTCGCCACGGCCTTCACGACCGACGGCGGCGCCTCGATCGGCTGGACCGAGAGGGCCTGCTGACCTCGGCGGCCCTCGACGACGCCGAACTCCACCCGCTGTCCGGTCTTGAGCGCCGTGACCCCACTGGGCAGCGCGGAGGAGTGCACGAAGACCTCACCGCCATCATCGCGGGTGAGGAAACCGAAACCCTTGTCGGTGTCGTACCACTTGACCTTGCCGGTGGGCACAGCTGACCTGTCCTCGTCTAGCGCTCGGGTGAATTCGCCCCAAGGCTAGTACCTTCGAGCCAGCCAGGAAAAGCGAGTAGATCAGCGAGAACCACGTCGGCCCCGTAGTCCCGCAGGGCGGTCTCGTCGAACAGCCCGGTCGCGACGCCGACACTGACCGCCCCCGCCGTCCGGGCGCCGTCGACGTCCCCGACGTGATCACCGACATAGACACTCGCCCCGTACTCCAGGAGCGCGGCGCCCTTCTCGGTGGCCCACAGCCACCCCACGACGTGGTCCACCGGCAGGCCGAGGAAGGCCACGGTCGCCTCGGCATCGCGCTGGTTCTTCGCGGTGACCACCAGCACCCGGCCACCCGCGCGGTGCACGGCGTCGACGGCGGCCCGGGCGCCGGGCATCGGCGTGGTGGCGGGTACGGCTATCCCCGGGTAGAGCTCACGGAACCGGTCGGCCATCGCGGGGATCTGCGCCGCCGGGAACCAGTTGGCGAGTTCGGTCTCCAGCGGCGGCCCGAGCCGGCCGGTGACCAGTGCCGAATCCACGAACGTCCCGGTCTCGGCGGAGAGTGCGTCGTAGACCGCGCCGATCCCAAATCTGGTGTCCGCGAGGGTCAAGTCAAGGTCAAATCCCACAGTGAAATCGGGCACGCCGGATAGAATACGACACCCGCACCCGCGTCCCCCTGATAGTGGCGATGCGACGGGATCCGAGCAGGAGGACGCGGGCTTGCGGCGATTCTTCCACCGACCGGAGAAGTCATTTCCGGTCGTCCGGAACCGAAGTCCCGTGACGGGTTAAATACCCGGAGTCACCTACCGCAAACCCGGCAGATCACCGGGCCGGCAGCAGTGCCCACTCCGCCCAGGCGATGTCCCGGCCCGGGAATCCGACGCTCTTGAAGGGCCAGGACGTCGCGACCCACTCCCGGACGAAGGCGTCCAGCTCCGGCTCCAGGCCCTCCGAGCCGGCCCGCACCCAGTAGGTCACGTCCGCCTCGGTGCCGTCCTTGCGGGAGGCCCCGAGGTAGATGGAGCCGAGCATCCGCACCTCGTCGGTGGTCAGCACCGCAAAGCCGAAGGAGCGCCGGAGCGCACCCTCCTTCTGCTGCCAGGCGACGTCGATGAGGCACTGCTCGAGGCTGAGATCGGCCGCCGGCCAGTCGGAGACCTCACCGAACTGGACGTAAAGCCGCTCACGAGAGCTCATCACGGCGTCGTACAGCCTGACGACGTCGTGCACCGTGACCGGCCTGATCCGAAACCTGGGCCCGGCCACCAGCTCGGGTACCACGAAGTCCTCAGGGAGGAATGCCACTGCTGCCCGGCCCTTTCCAGATAAGCGCGCCGTGGAACCGTCAGAGCAGCATATGCCCTAGTGTTCGAGTGGCCGGGGAGGATATGAGAATGACGAGATCTACACGCGAGCGGATCGTCTCGGAGGCGCTGCGGCTGTTCGCGGAGCGCGGCTACGCGGCGACCTCCGTCGCCGAGATCGAGGCCGCATCCGGCCTCTCTCCCGGCGCGGGCGGCCTCTACCGGCACTTCCGGTCCAAGGAGGAGGTGCTGGGCTCCGGAGTGCGTGAGCACATCGCCAGAACCAAGCAGCAGGTCGACACCGTACTCGAGCACGCCGTCGCCTACGAGGGGCGTCCTCTCGAGGTCAGGCTGCGGATGACCTGCCAGGCGGGACTGGCCAAGATGCGCGAGGAGCAGGACCTGATCCGGGTGCTGTTCCGCGACCTGGACCAGTTCCCCAGCCTGGTGACGGAGATGCGCGACGGCATCGTGAACCCGCTGTACGACGGGATCGCGACCTGGCTGTCCTCCCAGCCCGAACTTGCGGGCCTCGACGAGGACTGGCCCGCGATCGCGGCCATCCTCGGCGGCGCGGTCGTCAACTACTGGCTGGCCAACGAGTCGCTGTACGAGCCGCCGACCCGCATCGACGAGAAGCGCTTCGTCACCGCATGGGCCAGGCTCGGCATCGGCCTGGTCACCGTGCAGCGCGCCTCCGCCTGACGCCGGGGCGCACGTGCGCGGCGGACGCAATTAGGCTCGCAGGGATGGACACCTACGCGGACTGGCTGCGGGCACGCGCCGATGAGGAGTTGCGCGCCCTGCTGTCCGCACGGCCTGAACTGATCAACCCCGTCCCCTCCGACCTCGGCGCGCTGGCCGCGCGGGCGACCAATCCGGCAGGCGTGGGCCGCGCCCTCGACCGGCTCGACCGTTTCGCGCTGACCGTGCTCGAGACCATGCTCGTCCTTCCTCAGCCGGTCGGGCTGCGCGCGCTCGGCTCCGCCACCGGTGATCGCAAGGCCACCGCTCCCGCCGTCCGGCGGCTCCGGACCTGCGGCCTGGTCTGGGGCGACGACAAGGCCCTGCGGACCGCACCCGGCGTACGGCATGCCCTCCCGCACCCGGCCGGGCTCGGCCCGCTCGCCCGGGAGGCGCTCGCCACCTACCCGGCCGACCGGATCACCGGCCTGCTCGCCGACCTCGAGGTGCCATCGCCCAACGGGTTCGCCGACCCCGCCTCGCTCGCCGCCGCGCTGGCCGACCGGCTGGCCGAACCCGGGCCGCTGATCGACGATGCCGGGCCCGAGGCGCGGGCGGCTCTGGGCAGGCTCACCTGGGGTCCGCCGGTGGGCCGGGTGGACGACGCCCGGCGCTCGGTACGGGTCGCCACAGCGAACTCTCCCATCGAGCGGCTCCTCGCCCGGGGGCTGCTGATCGCCACCGACGACCGCAGTGTCGTACTCCCCCGCGAGGTCGCCCTGCACCTGCGCGGCGGGCGGCTCTTCTCGTCGGTCGCACCGCACCCGCCCGGGCTTGAGGGTCCGGAACGTGCCAAGGACCTGGTGGACCGGACCGCGGGGGGCCAGGCACTCACCCTGGTACGGCTCCTGGAGGACCTGCTCGAACGGTGGGGGGTCGCCCCGCCCCCGGTCCTGCGCAGCGGCGGGCTCGCCGTACGGGACCTGCGGGCCACCGCCCAGGTCCTGGAGGTCGAGGAGTGGGTCGCCGCGCTGCTCATCGAGATCGCCTACGCCGCCGGGCTGCTCGCCCGCAGCGGGGTCGACGGCGAGTGGTTGCCGACCCGGGCATACGACGTGTGGCGGGTCCGCGAGACCGCCGACCGCTGGGCGGAGGCGGCGACCGCCTGGCTGACCACCGATCGGGTGCCCGGCCTGGCCGGGGACCGCGACGACCGGGACCGGGTGATCAACGCCCTCGCCGACGAGTCGATGCGGTCGAGCGCCCCCTCGGTCCGCCGGGCCACCCTGGCCGCGCTCGCCACGACGGCCTGCGCCCCGGGCGTGTCGGCCGTACAGGAGTACCTCGCCTGGCAGGAGCCCCGGCGGTCCGCCGGGCTGCGGGACCGGCTGGTCGCCTGGACGCTGCGGGAGGCCGAGGTCCTCGGGGTGACGGGCCTGGGCACACTGGCCGCGCCGGGGCGCGCGCTCGTCGACGGTGACCCCGTCAAGGCCCTGGCACCGCTGCTCCCCGAGCCTGTCGATCACGTCTTCATCCAGGGCGACCTCACCGCGATCGCCCCGGGGCCGCTGGTCGCCGAGCTGGGCCGGGAACTCGCGCTGATGGCCGACGTGGAGTCCACCGGCGGCGCCACCGTCTACCGGTTCACGCCCGCGTCGGTGCGGCGGGCCCTGGATGTGGGCCGTACGGCCGCCGAACTGGCCGATCTGCTGGCCCGGCACTCCGCGACCCCGGTCCCCCAGCCGCTCACCTATCTGATCGACGACGTGGCACGCCGGCACGGGCACCTGCGAGCGGGCAGCGCCTCGTCATATCTGCGGTGCGACGATCCGGCGACGCTCGACGAGGTCCTCGCCGGCCGGCGGGCCGCGGTGCTGCGGGCGCACCGGCTGGCACCGACCGTGATCGCCTCACGGCTGCCACGCGTAGAACTGCTCGAACTGCTGCGGTCGATGGGCTTCGCGCCGGTCGCCGAGTCGCCCGAGGGCGGGACGGTGGTGACCCGGCCGGACGCCCACCGGGCCGAACCGTCCGCGCGGTCGGCACCCTCGGTGGTGATCGCTGATCCGGACCCGTCGGTGGTCGCGGCTGCGGTACGGGCACTGCGCGCGGGCGATGAGGCCTCGCAGATCACGGCCCCCTTGGGCGAGCCGCCGCGCGGCCCGTCCATGGCGACCGTGGAGGAACTGCGGGAGGCGGTCTCGCTGGGCTCCCGGGTGTGGATCGGCTATCTCGACCAGCAGGGCCAGACCTCCTCGCGGATCGTCGAGCCGGTGCGGGTGGAGGGTGGTTTTCTCACGGCGTACGACGCGACCCGCGCCTCCATTCAGCGTTTCGCCCTGCACCGCATCACGGGCGTGGCCGCGGTTAATTAGGTTGCGTTGTCGCGCCCGGCCCCTTCGGGTCTTGACGGTGGGGCACCGGACGGGTTCGGCCGTACACAGACGGTCAGGCCACGACGTGCGGGGTATGCCTAAAGCGCTATAGGAACGCCGGAACCAGGCAATATGCTGCGCAGTCGAACCCTTTGACATCGTGTGCGGCCCGGGGACATGGAGGAATCTGGTGAGTGGATACGGCGGGCAGCCGCCCGGCTGGCAGGACCCGTACGGCCAGCAGCCCCAGGGATACCAGGGGGGGTACCAGGACCCCTATGGCTACGGCCCGCAGGGCTATCCGCCACAGCCTCCGGCCAGCAACGGGGCCGCCATCGGCGCCCTGGTGTGCAACATCATCCTGACGATGACGTGCTGCGGGTTCCTCGCCGTCGCGGGCATCATCACCGCCGCGATCGCGATGGGCCGGGCGCAGACCGATCCGGACTCCTACCGCAACCTCACCAGGTGGAGCTGGATCATCTTCGTCGCCAACATCGTGATCGTCGTGCTCGCCACGGTCGCCTACTTCAGCTTCTTCGCGTACTCGATCAGCCACCCTTCGAACGGATCGACCCCGTGACCTTCGGAGGCTGAGCATGAGCGGATACGGCGGGCGACCCCCCGGCTGGCAGGATCCGTACGACCCGTACCAGCAGCAGCCTCCGCCGCAGGGCCATCCCGGACAGCCGCCGGGCTGGCAGGACCCCTACGGCGGCGCTCCGCCCGGCTATCAGTACGGCGGGTACGGGTACGGCTACGGGCCGCCCGGCATGCCTGGGCCGCCGCGGAGTAACGGCTCGACCATCGGCGCCCTGGTGTGCAACATCGTCGCCTGCGTGCTGAGTCTCTTCTGCTGCTTCGGGCTGCTGCCGTCGATTCCGGGCATCATCCTGGCGGGCATCGCGATGGGCCGTACCCAGACCGACCCGGAGTCGGCGCGCAAGCTGACCATGTGGGCCTGGATCTGCTTCGGCCTGACCATCGTGGTGACCGTCGGCCTGATCGTGACCGCGATCGCCCTCGGCCACTCGCCCCAGACGACCTACCCGTCCGCCTGACTTCCGGCTTTTCGGCCGTGGGAACACCCGGGCGGCCCTCGGCTGTTGGACACTGGGTGTTCCCGCTCCGAAAGGCTGCCCGTGACCGACGGCCCGCTCATCGTCCAGTCCGACAAGACTCTGCTGCTCGAGGTAGATCATGACCTCGCCGACGACTGCCGCCGGGAGATCGCGCCGTTCGCCGAGCTCGAACGGGCTCCCGAGCATGTCCACACCTACCGGGTGACACCGCTGGCCCTGTGGAACGCACGGGCCGCCGGGCACGACGCCGAACAGGTCGTCGACGCGCTGCTGAAGTTCTCCCGCTACCCGGTGCCGCACGCGCTGCTCGTCGACGTGGCCGACACCATGGCCAGGTACGGGCGGCTCCGGCTTGAGAAGGACCCGGTGGACGGGCTGGTCCTGATCTCGACCGACCGGGCCGTACTCGAAGAGGTCCTGCGCTCGCGCAAGATCGCCCCGCTGCTCGGGGAACGGCTCGCCGACGACACCGTGGCCGTACATCCGTCCGAGCGGGGAACGCTCAAGCAGGCGCTGCTCAAGCTGGGCTGGCCGGCCGAGGACCTCGCCGGGTACGTGGACGGCGAGGCGCACGCGATCTCCCTGCGAGAGGACGGCTGGGAGCTGCGGTCGTACCAGAAGGACGCCTCCGACGCCTTCTGGCACGGCGGTTCCGGCGTGGTCGTGCTGCCGTGCGGCGCGGGCAAGACCATCGTGGGGGCCGCCGCGATGGCGCAGGTCCAGGCCACGACGCTGATCCTGGTGACCAACACGGTCTCGGCGCACCAGTGGAAGCAGGAACTGCTGAAGCGGACCACGCTGACCGAGGACGAGATCGGCGAGTACTCCGGCACGAAGAAGGAGATCAGGCCGGTCACCATCGCGACGTACCAGATCATGACCACCCGCCGGAAGGGCGTCTACTCGCACCTGGAGCTGTTCGACGCGCGCGACTGGGGCCTGGTGGTCTACGACGAGGTGCATCTGCTGCCCGCGCCGATCTTCCGGATGACCGCCGACCTGCAGACCCGCCGCCGGCTCGGCCTCACCGCCACCCTGGTGCGCGAGGACGGCCGGGAGGGCGACGTGTTCTCGCTGATCGGGCCCAAGCGCTACGACGCGCCGTGGAAGGACATGGAGAAGCAGGGTTGGATCGCGCCCGCCGACTGCGTCGAGGTGCGGGTGACCCTGACCGACTCCGAGCGGCTCGCCTACGCGACAGCGGAGCCGGAGGAGCGCTACCGGTTCTGTGCCACGACCGAGACGAAGACCCGGGTGATCGAGGCCCTGGTCGAGCACCACAAGGGCGAGCAGACCCTGGTGATCGGGCAGTACATCGACCAGCTCGACGAGCTGTCCGCCCGGCTCGACGCTCCAGTGATCAAGGGCGAGACGCGGATCAAGGAACGGGAGCGGCTGTTCGACGCGTTCCGGACCGGGGAGATCTCCGTCCTCGTGGTGTCGAAGGTCGCCAACTTCTCCATCGACCTGCCGGAGGCCGCCGTCGCGATCCAGGTCTCGGGGGCGTACGGCTCGCGGCAGGAAGAGGCGCAGCGCCTGGGCCGGGTGCTCCGCCCCAAGGCCTCCGGAGCCGGTGCCCGCTTCTACGCGGTCGTCGCCCGCGACACCCTCGACCAGGACTACGCCGCCCACCGCCAACGCTTCCTCGCTGAACAGGGCTACGCCTACCGCATCGTCGACGCCGACGACATCCTCACCGGCGACGAGATCTAACCCACCCGCATCCGTTGACCCGTAGCGTTTCCCGCACCGTTTGAAGAGAAGGTGCGGGAAACGCCACGAGTCAACGGTCAGGCGGTAGGCTCGTCGGCTCATCCACCTCCAGTCCGGGAGTGCTTTCGCGTGCCCGCCGAACCCGACAGGAACGCTGCCCAGACCCTCACTCACGAACGCACCTACCTCGCCGATGCTCGCGCCGCACTGCGCCGGATGCGCGAGCACGCCCAGTCACTGTCGGCCGACATGGCCGCCGACCGGGTGTCCCGGCAGGTACTCGAGCACCAGCTCGGCCAGCGCGTCGTCGCGCTGGCCGACCACACCCACACCCCGCTGTTCTTCGGCCGCCTCGACCATGACGGCCGTCTCGTGGACCTGCCGAAGACCCTGTACGTCGGCCGCCGGCACGTCCACGACGACGAGGGCCTCGCCCTGGTGATCGACTGGCGGGCCCCGGTATCGCGGGCCTTCTACCAGGCGGGCCCCGCCGACCCGATGGGTTTCGGGCTCCGCCGCCGGTTCGGTTACCACGGCGGTGAGCTGACAGCCTTCGAGGACGAGCCCCTCGACGGCCGCTCGCTCGGGCCCTCCAGGATCCTGACCGACGAGATCGAACGGCCCCGTACCGGGCCCATGCGCGACATCGTCGCCACCATCCAGCCCGAGCAGGACGAACTGGTGCGCGCGGACCTGGCACAGACCGTCTGTGTGCAGGGCGCGCCGGGCACCGGGAAGACCGCCGTCGGCCTGCACCGCGCGGCCTACCTGCTGTTCACCCACCGCGAGCGGCTCAGCCGGTCCGGGGTGCTCATCGTCGGCCCGAACCGGGCGTTCCTGTCCTACATCTCGGCGGTCCTGCCCGCACTGGGCGAGGTACGTGTCTCGCAGGCCACGGTCTCGGATCTGCTCGGTGACCACGCCGCCCCGGAGGCCGCCGAGGTGGCCGCGCTGAAGGGCGACGCGCGGATGGCCGCGGTCCTGGACAAGGCCCTCTGGCAGCACGTGCGCAAGCCGTCCGAAGGCCTCCTGGTGGGCCGTTACCGGGTTCCCGAGCATGAGGTACGGGAGATGACCGCCGCACTGCGGGGCACCACGCGCTACACCACAGGACGCAACTCGCTGGCCCAGCGGCTCGCCCACCGGATCCTCGTCCAGATGGAGGAGCGCGGGGAGGCCCCCGACGACCGGGTACAGGACGCGGTCGCCCGTTCCAGGCCCGTCAAGCAGCTCATCGACCAGGTCTGGCCGAAGCTGACCCCGCAGCAGGTGCTGTTCCCGCTTCTGAGCGACCCGGCCTTCCTCTCGACGGCCGCCAAGGGTGTGCTGTCCGACGAAGAGCAGGCGCTCCTGGCCTGGTCCAAGCCTCCCCGGTCGCATCGCACGGCGAAATGGACGCCGGCGGACGCCGCACTGCTCGACGAGCTCGCCGACCTGATGGAGCGTACGCCGTCCCTCGGACATCTCATCGTGGACGAGGCCCAGGACCTGTCGGCCATGCAGTTGCGGGCACTGGGCCGGCGGTGCTCGACCGGATCGGCGACCGTGCTCGGCGACCTGGCGCAGGGCACCACGCCGTGGTCGGCCCGTTCCTGGACGGAGGTGTTGCGCCATCTCGGCCAGGACGGCGAGGTCGCCGAGCTGACCCTCGGCTTCCGGGTGCCGCGCGAGGTCCTCGACTACGCGGCGCGCCTGCTGCCGTCGATCGCCCCCGACCTGGCGGCCCCGCAGTCCCTGCGGCCGGGTGCCGGTTCGCTGACCGTACGAGCCGTACCCGATCCTGAGAAGGCCGCCGCCGAGGTCTGCGCGGAGGTGCTCGCCAGGGAGGGATCAATCGGGCTCATCGTCGCCGACGCCGCGGTCACCGCCTACGGCCTGGCGCTTGAGGCCGCGGGCGTCCCGCACGAGGTGCTCGACGCCGAATCCGACGGCTCGGCGCGCCTCCTGGTGATCCCGGCGACGCTCGCCAAGGGCCTGGAGTACGACCACGTGGTGATCGCCGAACCCGCCGACATCGTCGCGGCCGAACCGCGGGGCCTGGCCCGCCTCTACGTCGTCCTCACCCGCGCGGTCACCACCCTCACCGTCCTGCACAGCACCGCCCTCCCGTCCCCCCTCCGTTGACCCGTGGCGTTTCCCGCACCGAAGCGCGAAACGGTGCACGCCACGGCTCAACGAGGGCGGTTCGGGTGCTCCACGGCCCAAGGTGCGGGCGACCTGTCAGAACGGTGACATCTGATCGAGCACGCGCTCGGCGAGTTCGAGAATCGAGCCGGCGCTCAGCAGATCTTCCCGAACATCATCCGGCGTGATCTCGGGAGCGTTGGACGGCGGATATTCAGCATCATTCCGCCGGATCCGCATGCGGTTGAACGGACGGACCACCTTGCCCAGCGGCGGATCCAGTTGGGCGCGAACAGCTTCCAGCACCGCCAGGTGGCCGCCGCGGCTGGTCGGCCGCAGCCCCTGGTTCTCCAGGATGGCCACGAACGCCTTGCGAGCGCAGTCGTACGTGAGCGCATATCCGCCCGCTGGATCCTCGTCGAGCACCTTCGCTGCCGAGGCAAGGTGACCGCGCGCCTGGGCCAGCAGCCGGTCGGCCTGCGACCGGCTCGCCGGAACACGCTGAAGTTCACCAGCGGAGATCATCCCCTCGATCGTCGCCCGGCCCTGCTCCCATCTCACGTTCAGTCCTCCGTGCTGTCGTCGTCGTTGACGATCTGGCGTCCCACCTCGAGCACGACGAGCGGACGTGACCGGACCGACGCCAGGAAGGGGTCGGCGGGATCCGGGTCGTGCCAGGCGTCCGGCCGGATCCTGCGGATGTTCACCGGTCGGCGCAATCGCCGCTGCGCTTCCTCAGCCACGCCGTCAAGGTCATCCAAAGTCGGCGAACCTATCACCAGCACATCCACATCAGCAGGAATCGGCCCGGACCCACCCTGATAGCGGGCAGCCCAGGAGCCATAGATGTACGCCTCGTCCACGTCGGCGATCGGGCCCAAGAGATCGACGAGAAGAGGCAAGGGCCCGAAGGTGACCGACAGCAGGTCCGTGAGGGGACGGCTCAGGATGGTGTCAGTGGCGGCTCGCACCATCCGCTGGTTTCCACTGCGTCGTTCAGCAAGGATCCCGGCGTCCACAAGCCGGACGACCTCCTGCTGAACGGTCTTGACGCTCGTCCCGATCACGGCGGCGATCTCGCTGAGGTTGTACTCATCCTCAGGATGCAGGAAGAGCAGAGCGAGCAGGTCACCCTGCATCCTCGATCTCAGCAGCGGGAGCAGCGATGGAGCACCAGGTCGCATAAGAGAAAAGTACTTTACCCTGATAGTAAACATCAACTTCGTTGAGTCGTGGCGTTTCCCGCACCGTTTGAAGAGAAGGTGCGGGAAACGCCACGAGT
>JAOPYM010000441.1 GCA_025964615.1 Actinomycetes bacterium | reverse complement strand
GATGAGTGATCGGCCCCCTGAAGTCCGTCCGGGAACGGCAGCAGGTCGCTGCACTCCGCGATCCCGCCAGGAATGTGATCATCGCCGCCGAGCCGGCCTGAGTCCCCGCCCACGGGGGCCGGGCGGGGACTCGGGAGCCTGCTATTCGAACAGGTCGGGCTGCTCGCGGGTGATCTGGTCATGCAGGGGCTGGTAGTTGATCCAGCCGACCAGGTCGTTGCCGATCTGGGTATGGGTCAGGGCGGCGTTCTCGTGCTTGATCTGCACGACCTGACCAGCGGCCTTGGCGAGGAGCTGCACCTGCGCCGAGCGCTCCATCGTGATGAACCACCACGCGGCGGCGTCGACCGTGTCGCCGACGGTGAGCAGGCCGTGGTTGCGCAGCACGACCGCCTTGCCGTCGCCGAGGGCGGCGGCGATCCGCTTGCCCTCCTCCAGGTCGGTGACGACGCCCGTGTAGTCGTCGAACAAGCCGTGGTCCTGGTAGAACGCGCAGGCGTCCTGGGTGATCGGCTCGAGAAGCTGACCGAGGGCCGACAATGCCCGGCCGTGGATCGAGTGGCTGTGCGCGGCGGCGACCACGTCCGGGCGGGCCTGGTGCACCTGGGAGTGGATCGCGAACGCGGCACCATTGACCGGGTACCGGCCCTCGACGACGTCGCCCTTGTGGTTGACCAGGATCAGGTCGCTGACCCGGATGTGCTTGAACGACATCCCGAACGGGTTGACCCAGAAGTGGTCGGTCAGCTCCGGGTCGCGCGCCGTGATGTGCCCGGCCACACCCTCCTCGAAGCCGAACTTACCGAAGATCCGCAACGCGGCGGCGAGCCGTTCCTTGCGGTGGCGCCGCTCATCCTCGACGTTGTCGAAGGTCGGAGGCAGCTTGAAGATCAGATCGGTGGGCAGTTTGGCGAGCAGATCTTCATCGGCCATAAGGCACTCCTTATCATGGTTCTCTCCACCGAACACGACAACGAGCCTGTTGGAATAGGCTCCAGGGGACAGTATCGGCAGTTACTCATTGTTCAGAACGGACAACGCAGGTGGATCGGTTCATCGGGCTGTTCGACGATGGCAAGGACCGCCGGCTGCTTGAGGCGACCGTCGAGGCGGCGCGCGGCCATTCCCCGGACGTCGCGGCGCTTCCCAAGGCCGAGGTCCGCAGGCACACCCAGGCCATGATCGACGCATCCGCGGCCGCGTTCGCCAGGGGCGGTGAGGTGCGCGAGGAGGACCTGTCGGCCGCCGAGCTGCTGGGCGCCGACCGGGCCCGGCAGGGCGTACCGGTCGCCGCGCTCCTGGACGGCTTCCAGGCCGGGCGGACCCAGATCGTACGGCTCCTGATCGAGCGGGGCCGGGCGGCGGGGCTGTCCGGTGACGACCTGCTTGAGGGCGTCACCCGGATCGACGCGATCGCCACAGCGCTTGAGCACCGCATGGTGCACGCCCACCGGATCGCGGAACTCGAGATGGCCCGGACCACCCGCGACAGTGCCGTACAGCGGCTCCGCCAGCTGCTGCACGGGGAGGAGACCGCGTTCGACCGGACCGGCCACTACCACTGTGTGGTCAGTGACATCAGCGACCCGGCCACCGCGCGCCGCCTGGAACAGTTCCTGCTCTCGGACGGGCTCTGCGGCCTGGTCGACGGGCGCCTGGCCGCACTGGTCACCCGGACACCGGTTCCGCCTGCGGGGACGCCGCTGCTGATCATCTCCCCTGCCGCACCGGTCGCCGAGCTGCCCGGCCTCTACACCCTCTGCCGCCGCGCCCTGCAGGCGGCGGGCGGCCTGACCGGGGTCCGGAACCTCACCGAACTGGCGCTGCTGACCGCGACGGCAGCCGAACCCGCCCTCGGCGGACTGCTGTCGGCCGAGCTGCTCGGCGGCCTTGACCCCGCCGAAGCCTTCCACCGGGAGCTCGCCGAGACCGTCCTTGCCCACCTCGACCACGGCGGCCGGGTCGACCCGGCCGCGCGGGCCCTGCATGTACACCCGAACACCGTCAAGTACCGGATCCGCCGCTTCCAGGAACTCACCGGACATTCCCTCACCGGACCCCCCGGTTCCGCCGTCGCCCAGACCGCCCACTGGTGGTGGGCGCTGCGTTCCTGGCTCCGTTGAGTCGTGGCGTTTCCCGCACCGAAACGCGAAACGGTGCGGGAAACGCCACGGCTCAACGGTGGGCAGGGGGGGATGGGGGGGTGGCGGCGGGGGTGGTCTGCAGGGCGTCGAGGACGAAGCGGACGGCGGAGTCGAGCTGGGCGTCGGTGCCTGATGCCCAGTCGGATGGGGTCATCACCACCTCGACGTCCGGGTCGACGCCATGGTTCTCCAGGCCCCAGCCCCGGTCCTCGAACCAGGTCGCGTACTTGGGCACGGTGATCATCGAGCCGTCCGCCAGGCTGTGCCCGCCGGAGTAGCCGATCACGCCGCCCCAGGTGCGGGTGCCGATCACCGGGCCGAGCCGCAGCGACTGGATGGCCGCGGCGATGATGTCGCCGTCGGAGCCGGCATGTTCGTCGACGACCGCGGCCATCGGGCCGCGCGGCGCGTCGTAGGGGTAGGTGGCGGGGCGCCCGCCACGCGGGACGTCCCAGCCGATCACCTTGCGGGCCAGCTTCTCCACGACCAGCTGGGAGACGTGGCCGCCCCGGTTTCCGCGCAGATCCACGATCAGGCCCTCGCTGAGCATCTCGGCCCGCAGGTCCCGGTGGAACTGAGCCCAGCCGGCCCCCACCATGTCCGGGATATGCAGATAGCCGAGCCGGCCGCCGCTCAGCTCCCGCACGTGCGCACGGCGGCCCGCCACCCAGTCCTGGTAGCGGAGCCGGGTGTCGTCAGCAAGCGGGATCACGGCGACCCTGCGCGGTTCACCCCCGTCGGCGGGCTGCACACCGAGCTCCACAGGGGTGCCCGCAGTACCCAGCAGCAGCGGCCCGGGCCCTGCTGCGGGGTCCACCTTCCTGCCGTCGACCGTGAGCAGCGCGTCACCGGCACGGACCGATGCGCCCGGTGCGGTCAGCGGCGACCTGGCGCGCGGGTCGGACGTCTCGCCCGGCAGTACCCGGACGACCCGCCACAGGCCCTCCGCATCGGGTGCCAGATCGGCACCGAGCAGCCCGGCCGAGTCCCCGTCCCCGTGAAAGTGCCCGCCGTAGACGTAGCAGTGCGAGGTACCGAGTTCACCGACGATCTCCCAGAGCAGATCCACGAAGTCGTCGGTTCCCCCGATGCGGTCGAGGACCGGCCGGTACCGGCCGAGCGCGCCGTCCCAGTCCACACCCGACAGGTCCGGCGTCCAGAACTCGTGCCGCATGATCCGGCCCACCTCGGAGAGCGCGTGCGACCACTGCTCGGGCGGGTCGGCCGTCATCCGCGCCCGGGACAGGTCGACGCCGAACGCGTCATCGTCGTCGTCACCTGACGCCGAACGGTGCGAGGACGGCAGCACCCGGAGCCGGCCCTCGTCCCTGACCACGATCCGGTTGCCGTCCCCGCTCACCTCGAACCAGCTCAGCGCTCCGACGATCTCGTCACAGGACCGCTTCTCCAGGTCGAACCGGTGCAGGGACGGGCGGGGCCGGTCCCCGTCCAGTTCTGCACCGCTCTCCCCGAGCACCCCGTACAGCGGCACCTTCAGCCAGGCCACCCCGCCCTTGACCGCACGCATCGACGAGTAGCGGGACTCCTCGACCGGGAACGGGACGACCCGTTCCGGCAGCCCTTCAAGGTCAATGACGACCTTCGGGGTCTCGGAGTCCTCCGGCTCGTCGTCGTCCTTCTTCTTTTTCTTCTCGTCGGAACCGTTCACCGGACGCCCGTCGGCGAACGGCGCGAACGGTGAAGGGGTGCCGGCGGCCAACGGCACCAGGTAGGGACGGCAGCCGAACGGGAACGACAGATCGAAGAAGTGCGCGTCGTAGACCGGGTCGAAGCCGCGCCACGACAGGAACGCCAGATGCTTGCCGTCCAGGGTGAACACCGGATCGGTGTCGATGAACCGGGCGCTGGTCACGTCGGTGACGCTGCGGTCGGCCAGTTTGGCCAGCCGGATCCGGCAGAGCGGATCGGGGCCGGGCTGCGACCATGTCAGCCACGCCGAGTCCGGCGAGTAGGCGAGGTCGACGACCGGCCCATCCTCGGAA
Organism: Actinomycetes bacterium; assembly: GCA_025964615.1. Taxonomy (GTDB): domain Bacteria; phylum Actinomycetota; class Actinomycetes; order Streptosporangiales; family Streptosporangiaceae; genus RYN-227. Next base: position 1,816 of record JAOPYM010000441.1, on the reverse strand, counting down.
ACCGCAAGCTCGTGCACCTCGTCCGACTCGATCTCGACGAGCAGCAGCCGTCCGTCGCGGGCTGCGACCGCCACCGTGCTCCCGTCCGGTGCCGCCACCAGTTCGGCCACCCAGCCGATCCTCCCGGCCGCCAGCCTTCTTCGTTCACCACCTGTGGCGGGCGCGATCTCCAGTGCGTCGGGCCCGTCGGCGTCGGTCACCCAGACCACGTTGCCGGTATCGCCGAGCACCTCGGGAAGCCGGGCGCGGGCTCCCCTGTCGTCGGCGAGGGTACGGGCCGGGCCGTCCCGGTGCGTGAGCCAGTGGATCGTGCCTCGTACCTCCACCGCACTGGCCCGGCCCTCCTTGTCGACGGAGAGGGCACCGAGGTGGTGGCGTGCCGTCACCTGATGGGAGCGCCGGGCCGCCCGGGCGCTGCCGAGCTCGATCTCCAGCCTGCGGGGCTCCTCGTCCAGTCCGGCAAGGAGCCACAGCTCCCCGACAGACTGGTAGACGACCCGGGCTCCGTCGGTGCCGGCCTGCCGGGCGTAGAAGTCGTCGTGCGTGGTGTGCCTGCGCAGACCGGATCCGTCCGGCAGGCAGGAGTAGAGGTTCCCGGCGCCCTCGTGGTCCGACAGGAACGCGACCCTGTCGCCGATCAGGAGCACGCTGTCGAGGTGCCCGTCCACATCAGCCAGGATCTGGGCGGTCTGCGCCGCGGTGCCGGTCCAGAGCCGCCCGGTGCCACCGCCGCGGTAGCGTTTCCACCGGGCCGGTTCCATGGACCCGGCGGTGAGCAGCGCCGTCCGGTCGGGGGTGAGCGCGATGTCGTCGACCGGCCCGTACGGCAGCCGCTGCGGTGGGCTGCCGTCGAGCGGCACGGCGTAGGCCCAGGTGTGGTGCAGGAAGGGCTGCGCCACCGCGGACACGGCCAGTACGTCCCCGTCCGGGGTCCAGCCGCAGACCCTCGACCGGGCGCTGCCCCAGTAGGTGAGGCGCCGGGCGGTACCCCCCGAGGAGGGCGCCAGGTAGACCTCGGGGTCACCGTCACGCCGGCTCGTCCAGGCTACCTGGGTACCGTCCGGGGAGAATCTCGGGAAGGTCGCCGGTACCTGGTCGGCCGACAGCCGGCGGGCCTTGCCGTCGGTGAGCGAGGCGACCCAGACGTCGTCCTCGGCCACAAAAGTCAGTAGATCGCCATGAACGTGGGGATAGCGCAGATAGTCGCCGGTCACCACGTCATGGTAGATCGCCGCATACCGGGACCGGGGCCGCTTTCGCGGTGTCCCGGTCCCGGTCGCCTAGCGGCCGAGGAGCTCGTCCCAGCCCGGCACCCTCGGCTGCACCAGCAGCCGCATCCCGGACTGTGCCAGGCTCCGGTCGCCCTTGCGGTTGTTGCACCGGCCGCAGGCCAGCACCGTGTTCTCCCACGTCGAAAGACCACCGCGGGACTGCGGGACGACGTGGTCGATGGTGTGCCCAGGGTTGCCGCAGTAGGCGCACAGGCCCTGCTCACGCCGGTGCACGCCGCGCTTGCTCCACGCGGGCCGGGTGCCGTGCCGCCACCGCATTCCGACGTAGCGGACGAGCCGCAGCACGCGCGGCACCGGGTACCGCCCGAAGGTCTGACCCTCCAGCGCCTCCTCGACTACAGCCACCCCGCGTACGAGCATCCTGATCGCGTGGGCAAACTGGCGCTACCCACTGTTCTAGCTTCGGAGCCGCCACATGACCCCCTCGCAGGCTCCGCCTCTGGCGGACACCAGACGACCGGTTCGCCACGCTAAGGCCGTCGCGCATCGGAAGATCATGGCCGAGCAGCCGTGCCCGGAATGCC
>JAOPYM010000160.1 GCA_025964615.1 Actinomycetes bacterium | reverse complement strand
TGACGTTGGACAGCTGGGGGCGCCCGTCGCGTTTGAGGGTGACCAGGACGCCGCCGTTGCGGCTGGCGAGCAGGGTCTTGAGGGTGTCGTCGGTCATGGGTTTTCCTTTCGGTGCGGGTGGTCTGGTTCCGATCTTGCCTGGTGTGCCGGGGTGGTGGTGGCCGTGGGGCCCGCATCTTCACTAGAATCAGATTCGACATACCGACCGGTCGGTACCCGATTGCTGCGGAGGCTGCGCCCGTGACCGAACCTGTATCGGCGGACGGCGTGCGCCGCCGCGTCGAGGAGTTCCTGTCCCGTCATGATCCGGCCGTGCTGGACCGCCTGGAGTTCCTGCGGGCCCGGTTCGGCGCCGGGCTGGCCTGGGTGCACTTTCCCGCGGGGCTGGGCGGCCTTGACGCGCCCCGCACTCTGCAGGCGGAGGTGGACGCGGCGTTCGCCCGGGCGGGGGCGCCTGACAACGAGCCGCGGCGGATCGGCATCGGCCTGGGCATGGCCGCGCCGACGATCCTGGCGTATGGGACGCAGGACCAGCGGGAACGGTGGTTGCGGCCGCTGTGGACGGGCGAGCAGGTGTGGTGCCAGCTGTTCTCCGAGCCGGGCGCCGGCTCGGACCTGGCGGCGCTGGCGACCCGGGCGGTGCGTGACGGTGACGGGTGGGTGGTGACCGGGCAGAAGGTGTGGACGTCGATGGCGCACGAGGCGCGGTGGGCGATCCTGGTGGCCCGTACCGACGCCGATGTGCCCAAGCACCGTGGCCTGACGTACTTCGCGTGCGACATGAGCGCCCCCGGCGTGGAGGTACGGCCGTTGCGGCAGCTGACCGGTGAGGCCGAGTTCAACGAGGTGTTCCTCACCGAGGTGGCGATCCCCGACTGCGACCGGATCGGTGAGGTCGGTGACGGGTGGCGGGTCGCGCAGACCACCCTGATGAACGAGCGGGTCGCGATCGGCGGCGGGGCACTGCCCCGCGAGGCCGGGATGATCGGGGTGGTCGCCGGTACGTGGCGGGAGCGGCCGGAGCTGCGCACCCCGGGGCTGCACGAGCGGCTGATGGAGTTGTGGGTGGCGTCGGAGGCGGCGCGGCTGACCGCGATCCGGCTCGGCGCGCAGCTCGCCGCCGGGCAGCCAGGTCCGGAGGGGTCGGCTGCGAAGTACGCGTTCGCGACCCTCAACCAGGCGATATCGGGGCTGGAGCTGGAACTGATCGGTGAGGAGGCGCTGCGTTATGACGACTGGAGCATGCGCCGCCCTGCCGCTGTGGACTTCACCGGCCGCAGCCCCGGGTACCGGTACCTGCGGGCCAAGGGCAACTCGATCGAGGGCGGCACCACCGAGATCCTGCGCAACATCATCGCCGAGCGGGTGCTCGGGCTGCCCGGGGAGATCCGGGTCGACAAGGACGTGGCGTGGAAGGACCTGCCGAAATGAGCATGGATCTGCTGTACGGCGAGGCCGAGGAGGACCTGCGGGGCACGCTGCGGGCGCTGCTGGCCGAGCGTGCGGCGTGGCCGGCGGTGCTGGCCCGTACCGAGAGCGCGCAGTGGTGCGACGCCGGGCTGTGGCGGGTGCTCGCGGGCGGCGTCGGGGTCGCGGGGCTGGCCGTGCCGCAGGAGCTGGGCGGGGCCGGGGCGTCGTGGCGGGAGGCGGCGGTGGTCGCGGAGGAGCTGGGCCGGGCGGTCGCGCCGGTGCCGTTCCTGGGCAGTGCGGTGCTGGCCACGGCCGCGCTGCTGGCGTGCGGTGAGACGCAGGTGCTGCCCGGGCTGGCGGCGGGCGAGGCCACCGCGGCGGTGGCGGTGCCGTTTTCGACGGCGCCCGGCGCCCCGTACCCGGCGTCGGTGGCCGTGAGCGGCGCTCTGCTGACCGGGCAGGTGCGCAGTGTCGCCGACGCGCTGGTCGCGGATGTGTTCCTGGTGCCGGCGGGCGGTGGCCTGTACGCGGTGGATGCGGCGGCGCTGCGGCGGACGCCGGTGACGTCACTGGACATGACCCGGCCGCTGTGCGACCTGGAGCTGCCGGGGGTGGCGGGCAGGCTTGTCGACTCCGGGGAGGGGGCGTTGCGGGCGGCGCTGGTCACCGGGGCGGCGCTGCTGGCCTGCGAGCAGCTCGGCCTCGCCGAACGGTGCTTGGAGACCACGGTGTCGTATGTGCGGACCCGGTACCAGTTCGCGCGGCCTGTCGGGTCGTACCAGGGGCTCAAGCACCGGCTCGCGGACCTGTGGGTGGCGATCACGCAGGCGCGGGCGGTGGCCCGGTACGCGGCGGGGTGTGCGGCGTCCGGTGACCCGGACACGGCGGTGGCGGTGGCGGTGGCGCAGGCGCACTGCTCGCAGGTGGTGGTGCGGGCCGCGGAGGAGTGTGTGCAGATGCACGGCGGGATCGGGTTCACCTGGGAGCATCCCGCGCACCTGTTCCTGAAGCGGGCCAAGAGCACCGCGATCGCGCTGGGTACCGCGGACCGGCACCGTGCTGCACTGTCGGCCCTGGTGGACCTGCCGGGGCGGTAGCGTCGGGCGGGTGATGCCCGTTCCTGCCGCCGCGCTCACGTGCCTGGTCCGTGACCGGACCCGGCTGGGTGCGCCGCCGCATGTCCCGGAGGTGCGGCTGTATCTGGCCGAGGAGGTGTTCGGGTTGTGGGAGCAGTCGGGGGCGCTGCCCTACTGGGCGTTCGCGTGGGCCGGTGGGCTGGGCCTGGCCCGGCATGTCCTCGACCATCCCGCGATCGTGCGTGGCCGCATCGTGTTGGATGTGGCGTCCGGGTCGGGGCTGGTCGCGATCGCCGCGGCTCTGGCCGGGGCGGCGCAGGTCACGGCTAGTGACGTCGATCCGGTGGCGGTGGCCGCGATCGCTCTCAACGCCGCCGCCAATGGCGTGGCGGTGCGGGTCGCCGGTGACGTGCTGGATGGTTGCGGTGAGGGCGCGCAGGTGGTGCTGGCCGGGGATGTGTTCTATGAGGCGCCGATGGCGGCGCGGGTCCGGCCGTTCCTGGAACGGGCCGCGGGGCGGGGCGCGGATGTGCTCGTCGGGGATCCCGGCCGCGCGTACCTGCCGGGCACCGGGCTGACGCGGGTCGCCGCGTACCGGGTGCCGGTGCTGGCTGTGCTGGAGGACGCCGGCACCAAGCAGGTCACGGTGTGGCGGGTGGGAGGGTGAGGCGGGCGACGAGCGGGCGGTGGTCGGAGGCGTCGGTGGCGGGGACGCGGGCGTGAGCGGTCCTGATTCCGGGTCCGGCGAAGATGTAGTCGATGCGGTCGGCTGGTTTCTCGGCGGGGAATGTGGGGCCGCCGCCGGCGTCGGTGAAGGTGGCGGCGAAGGGTGCGATGGTGGGGGCGTCGGGGGTGTCGTTGAAGTCGCCTGCCAGGATCAGCGGGCCTCTGATCGCCGATAGCAGGGTGTGGGCGGCTGCGAGCTGCACGGCGCGGCGTTGCGGGCTGGTGGCGCTCGGGTGGGTGGTGGCGAAGGTGAGGGTGCGGCCGGCGATGTGCAGCCCGGCCTGCAGGAGTTCCCGCCGGTCGTCGTGGGAGGGCGGCAGCACCTGCCGGTGGACGGACACGATGGGGTACCGGGACAAGATGGCCAGCCCGTAGGGGCGGTCGGGGTGGCCGGGGCCGGTGTGCCACACCCCGAGTTTGGTGCCCAGCGCCAGGTGCATGCCGAGGATCGCGGCGAGCCGTGCGCCCTGCTCCCCCGCCTGCTCGTCGGCGGCGACCTCCTGCAACGCGACCACGTCGGCGCCGGCGGCGCCGATGACGGCGGCGATCCGCAGCAGGTCCTCGGCGTTGTCGACGCCGACTGCCTGCGCGATGTTGTACGTCATGACCGTCAGCCGTGGCACGGCACCCCCCTGGACGGGTGAAGAGCTTACGCGGCCCGCCGGGCCGGGTGTTGGCGGGCCGCCGAACGTGCGGTGAAGGTCTCCCCCGGCCGGCCGCGTGATCGGGGGTGCCGGTGGTCGGGCGGGATGGATCTTTAACGGGCGCTCGCCTGCCTGCGGTCCGGCGTGTCATGATGGCGATCATGGTTGAAGGGTCAACGGTTTCGGGCCTGTCGTCGCCCCTCGCGCTGGCCCGGTTCGGCCTGGTGCTCGGCCGCGACCCCTACGGCGGGCTGAGGCGGTGGCGGTGCTGGGCGGCGGGCCGGTGACGGCGCAGGCGCTTGCCGGGCTCACCTACCTCGATCAGGTCGTCAACGAGACGCTGCGGCTGTTCCCGCCGGCGGTGATCAGCGCCCGTTAAGGTCGACCGGGACTTCACCTTCGGCGGAGGCGGGTCCCCCGGGGTGCGATGCTGCTGTTCAGCCCGTACGCCACTCACCGGCTCGAGCACGTGTGGCCGGGGCCGGAGGTGTTCCGGCCCGGCCGGTGGGATCCCGCCGACCCCGGCCACGTTCCTGCCGTTCGGCGGCGGCACGCACCGGTGCATCGGTGCGATGTTCGCGACCGTGGAGCTGAAGACGCTGCTGGCGCAGCTGCTGCGCCGCACCGAACTGCGGTTGATCCCGCAGCCGATGCGGCCGGCCAGCGTCGCGTCGATGCGGCCCAGGAACGGTGTCAGGGTCGCGCCGCTGCGCTCAGGTGGAGCGGGCGCACACGCAGAAGGGGTGACCGGCCGGGTCGACCAGGACCCGCCACCGGTCGCCGCCCGGCTGGAAGTCCGGCTTGCCCGCGCCCAGCTCCAGCAGCTGCGCCTCGGCCTTGTCGAGGTCCTCGACGAGGAAGTCGAGGTGGAACTGCTGCGGGACCGTCCCCTCCGGCCAGGTCACGGGCCGGTGCCCGTCGATGCGCTGGAAGTTCAGGTTCGCGCCGCCCGCCAGGGTCACCGCCCCGTAGTTCTCATCGCTGTAGGTGACCTCGCCGCCGCCGAGCCGCTGGTAGAACACGGCGAGGGCCTGCGGGTCGGCGCAGTCCAGGCAGACGTCGTTGTATTCGCCGATACCGGCCATGTCGAGGCTCCTCCGTCGTCGATGTGCTGTGCGCCCATCCTGGCGGGCATACCTGCCATCTTCGGTCAGGTATTACAGTTCAATCCCGTGCGGACCTCTTACCTGGACGAACTGTTCTCTTTGGACGGCCTGACGGCGGTCGTGACCGGCGGCAGCTCCGGCATCGGCGCTGCCATGGCGGGCGCGCTGGCCCGCGCGGGCGCCGGCGTGGTGCTCATCGCCCGCCGTGAGGCCGAGCTCGCCGCAACGGCCGCCGGGCTGGAGAAGGCAGGGTGCCGGGCGGCGTGGGTCAGCGCCGACCTGTCGGACCGGGAGGAGGTACGGCGGGCGGGCCAGGACGCCGCCGCCGTGTTCGGTGAACCGGACATCCTGGTGAACTGTGCGGGGGTGAACCTGCGGCCGCCGTTCGGTGAGCAGGACGAGGCATCCTGGGACACCACCATGGCCGTGAACCTGGACGCCCCTTACCTGCTGGGGCGCCGGTACGGGCCCGGGATGGCGGCGCGCGGATTCGGGCGGATCCTCAACGTCGCGTCCCAGCAGGCGTTCCGGGCCTTCGCCGACAGCGGCGGTTACGGGGTCTCGAAGGCCGGGGTGGTCGCCCTGAGCCGCTCCCAGGCCGAGGCGTGGTCGCCGCGCGGGGTGTGCAGCAACGCGGTCGTGCCCGGGTTCGTGCTGACCCCGCTGAACACCAGGCTGGCCTCGGACCCGGCGATGGTGGCGGCGCTGGCGGCCCGTACCCTCGTCGGCCGTAACGGGCTCGCCGCCGA